>MTOU01000012.1 GCA_002011745.1 Nitrospirae bacterium JdFR-85 | reverse complement strand
TCAGAATTGACAAAAAGGGCAACCATCCCTTAAACCTAAAAGATTTAACCTTTAAAATCCATGAAAGGAGGTTATCAGGATGGTTGCCACAGTACCTAAAGAAGTATACACCATGAAGAACCGTTATGTCATTATCAAGCACAATGCGAAGGTATATCAGAAGGCCACAAAGAAGCAGAAGTCACAGATGCTTGATGAACTTTCAGAGCTTTTACAGATGAACCGTCATTACATAGGGTATTTACTTAGGAACACAGGCAGAGTTGTTTTCAGGAAAGGCAAAGTTGTGGTAGTAACAGATTCCACAAAGGATAACATACATCAAAGGGGCAGAAAGAGGATTTACGGTAAAGATGTTCTCAGGGCAGTAAAGAAACTCTGGAGGATATCTGGGTTTGTTTCCTCCAAGCATCTTGTAGGATTTATAAGGCTTAACAAAGAAGTTCTGTTTAATCATCCAGAGATTAAGAGTTTTGTTACCGACAGGACAAAGGAATTGCTTTTAAGCATAAGTGCCTCTACAGTGGATAGACTTCTTAAACCCTATCGAGACAGGATAAAGTTAAAGAACAGGTATAAGGGTAATCCTTTCAGTAGCAATCTGAAGAAGTCCATAAAGGTAGAGAGTTGGTTTGACAAGCCGAAGGAGCCTGGGTATATAGAGGTGGAGCTTGTACATCACAATAGAGCCTCGGGGGCAGAGGAGTTTATCTACACGCTTACAGCAACAGAGATACAGACAGGGTGGACAGAACTTGAGCCGATAAAGAACAAGGCCATGGTGTGGACAAAGGCAGCCCTTGAGAGTATTTGTAAGAGAATACCGATACCTGTAAAGAGACTTCACAGTGATAATGGTTCAGAGTTCATAAATGCCCATGTGCAGAAGTTTTGTAAAGACAGGGAAATATGGTTCACACACTCAAGGCCCTACAGGAAGAACGATGCTCCCTATGTAGAGAGCAAGAACTGGTCGATGGTAAGGGCATATACAGGGTGGAGGAGGTATGAGACGGAGGAAGAGCTAAAGATACTCAGGAAACTTTTGAGGTTGGTCAGTTTGAGGAATAATCTTTTCATGCCCCAGATGAAAGTTGTTGAAAGACAAAGACTTGGCAGAAAGGTATGGAAGAAGTATGAAATGGATATACCGCTAAACAGGGTGTTGAGGCTTAAGGAAGTGAATGCAAAAACAAAAGCTGCCCTGATAAAACTGAGAAACACCATAGACATAGTTGAGCTTTCAGAGCAAATAGAATATCTGACAGAAGAACTTTCTGCAGCCTATGAAAAGAAACTCAGAAGGAAGAAAACCCATGGTTAATCTGATCCATATTTCAAGTAGATTTATTTTTTGAGAAAAGACGGAACACCAAACTCTACTGAGATTGTTGATTAATTCAAACTCAAATCACTTGAGTCTTTCTGAAGAACAGGACCTCAATAACACCAACAATGCCTCTGTCAATGTAGCAATCTTTACATAAGAGGTGGTTAAAAGTTCTAATTTACTTGCAAGAAAAATTCAGAGCCTGGGTTTCCCAAAAGTTACTATTTGGGTTACCATATAGAAGGCTTTATGACATCAGTGTTTCTGGAAAATATATGGCCTCATTTAGTAGGTGGCCTGACCTTCTTAATAACCGTAATCACTTCAATACATGTGATTCTTTATAAAAAGAATGCACGCTCTGCCTTTGCTTGGATAGGGATTATCTGGCTTGTTCCAGTAGTGGGCACTCTGTTGTATATCATCTTTGGGATCAATCGTATAAAAAGGAAGGCAAAAATACTGAGAAGCGCCCTTGCTGAATTTCCAAGAACATCCAGCTCTATTAATAATATACCTACAGAGGAGAGGACTATTTTTGAAGACCAGTTTAAAAGACTTTCAGAGATGCTGGAGCGGATTGTTGAGGCGCCTCTGCTTCCAGGTAATAAGATCATTCCTCTTGAGAATGGAGATCATGCCTATCCAGAGATGTTAAAGGCTATTGAACAAGCAGAGGCGACGGTTACTCTCTCCACCTATATATTCGATAATGACAGAGCTGGTGAAATGTTTCTGGAATCTCTCAACTCTGCATCCAAAAGAGGTGTTGATATAAGAATAATTATAGATGATGTGGGAGCCAGATACACTTTTCCTCCAATAACGAAAAGGCTTAAACAGATGGGTATAAAGACTGTAAGATTCTTACCAACCCTTCTACCAACGCGCCTTCCCTTTATGAACCTCAGAAACCACCGGAAGATACTCGTAGTTGACGGCAGAACAGGATTTACAGGTGGAATGAATATCAGAGAAGGACATATCCTGAGCATCAATCCTTCATATCCAGTAAAAGACATGCACTTTTTGGTAAAAGGTCCTATTGTTAAACAGATGCAACAGGTCTTTGCTGAAGACTGGTATTTCTGCACTGGAGAGGTTATTGAAGGAGAAAAATGGTTTCCTGATATAGACTCAGAAGGTGATGTATGGGCGAGGGGGATTCCTGATGGCCCTGATGAAGACTTTGAAAAACATCTGCTCACTGTACAGAGTGCTCTTACTATAGCTACCAATTCAGTCAAGATAGTAACACCCTATTTTCTGCCTGAAGAGACCCTTATATCTACCATAAATCTTGCAGCCCTTAGAGGAGTCAAGATCGATATTGTAATGCCCCAAGAAAACAACATCCCTATAATTAAATGGGCCTCTTTTAATATCATAGACCAGATAATGAGTGAGAATTGCCGTATATGGCTTACCCCTCCTCCCTTCGACCATTCAAAAATAATGATAGTGGATGAAAAATGGGTATTAATCGGTTCAGGCAACTGGGATGCAAGAAGTTTTAGGCTAAACTTTGAGTTTAATATTGAATGTTATAATAGCAATCTGGCAAGAAAAATATCAGAGATTGTAGATAAGAAAATATCAGATGCACAGAGAGTAACTTCCTATGATATCAAGAACCGCTCTTTTCTAACAAAAATCCGTGATGGTGTTGCCTTTATATTCTCACCCTATCTTTAATTTTCATTATTTCTTCATATCTGTATGCTAACCTTTTTCTAAGTCTTCACCCCCTTACCTCCCCCTATGGACAGCCAGAACATATACTAACTGGCTGTCCTTTTTAATGGACACTCCAAAAACACCAGGTCTTATCAGTTATCCCTTTAAGAAGAAGACCAACAGTATTTGACATATAATAGTAGGTTGTGATATAGTTGAACATATGTTCAACTATTTGTAAATGAAAGGGGGCCTATGAGTACCGTAAAAAGAGATGAGGTCTGTGAGGTCAGTTTTATCAACAAAAAGAAAGTCAATTTCGTCAAAAAGAGAATGAAGCCTGAAAGGACATTCCAGCTACTTGCAGAGACCTTTAGAGTTCTTGGAGACCCCACAAGGGCCAAAATAATCTTTGCTCTGTCACAACAAGAACTTTGTGTCTGTGATATAGCAAATCTACTTGGTATGTCTAAGTCAGCTGTATCACATCAGCTAAGGGTTTTGAGAAATATGAGAATAGTGAAGTATAGAAAAGAAGGTAAAGTGGTCTACTACAGCCTCGATGATGACCATATTAAAAACCTCTTTGATGAATGTCTCAATCATGTAGAAGAATAGAGCCTCTATGGGTAGAGACTGCCATAAGGGAATCAACAGTAACAGTGCCGATACCACTCATAAAGAGGTCTATTTAAGAAGAGGAACAAAATATGTTCTTGAAGGGTTAACCTGCGCTTCCTGTGCCTCAAAAATACAGAAAGCTCTGCGCGAAATAGCCGAAGTAAAGGCAGAACTAAATTTTGCATCCTCAACTCTTATAGTAGATGCTCCCAACATTAAAATAGAACATAAGGTTATTGAAAAGATCAGAGAGATAGAACCCAGCCTGAATATAAAAAAGATGAAAAAAAATGAAGAGGAGAATGAGTATGGAGATAGCCAAAGAGTCCTTAAGAAGATACTACTTGCTGGGGTATTCTTTCTCATCGGTCTCATAATCCAAAATCTTCTCTATGCCAACGCAGAGCTAAAATTTTACAGTCTCTCTTTCTGGTTAATCCTTCTTCCTTATATTACAGCATACTTAATTGCCGGATATGATATTCTTACAAAGGCAATAAAGGGCATGATAAAAAGAGACTACTTTAGTGAGAACCTCCTAATGAGTATTGCCACTATTGGTGCCTTTGTAATAAAGGAATTCCCAGAAGCCGTAGGAGTAATGTTATTTTTTAAGGTAGGTGAATATCTCGAAAACAAGGCATTAAGCCACTCACGAAGATCTATAAAGAATCTACTAAGGATTAAGGCAAACTATGCCAATCTGCAGAAAAACAACAAAATTATAAAGGTTCCTCCTGAAGAAGTCAAGGTTGGAGATACTATACTCATAATGCCTGGCGAAAGGATCCCTCTTGATGGAGTAGTAATACAAGGGGAAACCACTGTCGATACATCCGCCCTTACAGGTGAATCAATACCAAGATTATTAAAACCAGGAGATAATGCCCTCTCAGGCATGGTCAACAGCAATGCAGTTATTACAGTTAGAGTTACACAGCCTTTTGAAGAATCTACTGTAAACAAAATTCTTAATCTTGTAGAGAAAGCAGCTGCACAAAAGGCTCCCACAGAGAAGTTTATAACCAAGTTTTCAAAGGTCTATACTCCTGTAGTTGTTTCGGCAGCGCTGTTGATAGCCATTCTGCCTCCCCTACTTTACCAGATTCCTGTCCTGATGCCCCTCTTCTCACATACAGAAACTTACTCCGAGTGGGTATACAGAGCTCTTGTATTTCTTGTCATTGCATGCCCTTGTGCCCTGGTTATCTCAATACCAGTAGGATTCTTCGGTGGTATCGGTGCTGCAGCAAAAAGAGGTATACTCTTCAAGGGTTCCAATTATCTTGAAGCATTCAGAAGTATTCATACCATGGTATTTGATAAAACAGGCACCCTTACTGAAGGCAGCTTTAGGGTAGTGGATGTAAAACCTTATAATGGATTCTCTTCAGAAGAGTTGCTCAGATTTGCTGCTTTAGCTGAAAGTCTTTCCAATCATCCTATTGCAAAATCCATTGTCAATGCCTACAGAAACAGAATCGACAAACACAAGATTAAGCATTATGAAGAGATTCCATCCTATGGTGTGAGAGCCGTGTTGGAAGGTAAGGAAATACTGGCGGGTAATGACAGGATTCTTCATATGGATGGTTACAATATAGAACATGATACCTGTAAAGTAGAAGGCACTGTTGTCCATGTAGCTATTGATGGGAGATATGCTGGATTTATAGTGCTTGCTGATAGGATAAGAGAAGATGCTAAAGAAACCATAATATCTCTGAAGAGAGAGGGTATAAAGCGTATGGTAATGCTTACTGGAGATGGCAGAGAAGCTGCAGAACCTGTGGCAAGGGAATTGGGTATAGAGGAGTTTCATGCAGAGCTTCTTCCTCAGCATAAAATAGAGCTTGTGAAAAAACTCGAAAGAGAGATTAACAGGAAAAAGGACAAAATAGCCTTTGTTGGTGATGGAATAAATGATGCCCCTGTGCTAATGGCATCTGATATAGGAATAGCCATGGGGGGACTTGGCTCTGATGCTGCCATAGAGGCTGCTGATGTTGTACTAATGAAGGACAAACTCTCTGCCTTGCTGGATGCTATGCATATCTCAAGGCGGACGAAAGGCATTGTCTTTGAGAATATAACAATGGCTCTTACTATAAAGGGCATCTTTATTATATTTGGAGCTATTGGAATAGCAACTATGTGGGAGGCTGTATTTGCAGACGTAGGAGTAGCAATCCTCGCAATCCTGAACTCAACACGGATACTAAGGGATTATCAAGAAAGCTAATTGAATCCGATTAGAAAAGAACCATCTTCCTGTTTATGAATCCTTACACTGATACCATAGACATTACTGATAAGCTCCTCTGTTATAACCTCCTTTGGAAAGCCTGTGGTTATTATACTTCCCTCTTTTATAACTATCACTCTGTCAAAGTGATGGACAAGGTTTATATCGTGTAGTGCCATAAAAATAGAGATACCTTTTTCGTCTCTTAGTCTCTTCAGTAGAGTAATTAATTCTATCTGATACTTTATATCCAGATTGGCTAAAGGCTCATCCAGAAGCAGTAGCCCTGCTCCCTGAAGGAGTGTCATTGCTATAAAAACTCTTCTCCTTTCCCCACCACTCAGTTCCGTTATTAACTGTTCTGACTTATCAAGTAGACCTGCCATCTGGAGTGCCTCGTCGGGCGTGGTAGAGGGCATAATCCTATAGGGATAAAGACCCATATTCACTATCTCTTTAACAGTAAAAGGCAGATTAGTATAAAGCATCTGAGGAAGATAACTTATCAGTTTTGCTCTGTCACGACCTTGGTACTCATGTAGAGGTCTGCCCCAGAGAAGCACCCTTCCTGAGGATGGTTTAAGAATTCCGGCACAGAGTTTAAGTACAGTTGATTTACCTGAACCATTAGGGCCTATTAGACCTATAAACTCTTTCTCTTCTATATCTATTGAGAGGTCCTCTATAAAGTAATTGCTATTGTAAGAGAAGTACACCCTGTCAAGCTGCAGTATATTCATCCTCCTCCCAGTATCTCCCTCCTTCTAAGCAGATAAAGGAAATAGGGGGCTCCAATAATCGCAGTAATAATCCCTGAGGGCAATTCCATTGGAGCCATTATTGTTCTTCCCACTGTATCAGCAATACATAGCATAACACCTCCTGTAAGAGCACTAAAGGGTATTACCACTTTGGCATCTGCTCCAGCGAGAAACCTCACTATATGAGGTACCAGTAGCCCTATGAAACCTACCAATCCTCCAAGTGAAACAGATGCTGCTGTCATCAGACCGACCGAGATAAATAAAAGAAGCCTTTCCCTGTAAGGAGAAAAACCGAGACTGTGAGCTATCTCATCACCAAGCATCAATGCATTAAGACCCTTTGCTCTCCAGATTGATAGAATCAGTCCTCCAGTTATTATCACCATACCATAGGGTATTAATGACCAATCTGCCATTGAAAGGTCACCAAAAATCCATAGTATAGCCCTCCTCAGTCCCTCATCTGAAGATATACTCATCAGGAGCATAAGGAGTGCTGAAAACAGAAAACCGAGACCAACACCTGCAAGCAACAGTCTCTCAGGCAGAAGCATACCCCTTCTGTATCCCAGAAGCCCAACCATAATACCTGTAAGTATAGATCCACTAAAAGCAAGTAAAGGAATTGTAAAGAGTCCAAATCCTGTAGCTCCAAGGAGAATACCTCCTGTAGCAAGAAGTGCTGCACCACCGGACAGACCGAGTATATAGGGGTCAGCAAGGGGATTCCTGAGAAACCCTTGTAACACCGCCCCTGATGCTCCTAAGGCTGCACCCATGAGTATGGATACAACCACTCTGGGCAGTCGAATATAAATAAGTATCTTCAGTGACAGAGGTGACAATGAGAAGGGATTTATTATCTTAGGACCTATAAATAGAGCCCCTACAAATAACCCTGCTGAAAGAAACATTAGTATTAAAAGGGACTTCTTCATCTGCTAGCCTGATTTAGTATTCTATGGAGTTCCTCTATCCCTTCCAGAACTCTAGGACCAAGTCTGTACAATGCATCACTCACAAAATAGACCCTTCCCTCTTTTACAGCATCAAGCATATGAAGTTTCTTAAGAAGACCCTTTGATACCTCTCTCATATCAATATGACCTTTACCAATAAGAATTACATCAGGCCTCCGATGTAATAACTCCTCTATAGAGTATTTTGGATACCTCGTCTTTACATCAGAGGCAATATTCTCCCATCCAAGCAACCTTAATGTATCATCAATCGCTGTAGCAGGGCCTGCAACAATTAAAGGTTCAGGCCAGATAATAAAGACTGCCTTTTTTCGCAAAGAATATGGAGAGACTCTCTCTTTGGTAGACCTAATAGAGTATCTCTTTATGGTGCTCTCGATCTCTTCTGCAAGCTCCTCTGCCCTATCACTAACACCAAGAGCCTCTCCTAATCTTCTTATCTCATCTGCCAGTTCTGTAAGTCTTCTTGCTTTGAATACATAGGTGCTGATACCGAAAGAACGGATTCTTCTTTCAAACTCCTTGGGATTTCCATCTACTGTCAGTATAACAATATCAGGCCTGAGTCTCACTACAGCCTCAACAGAGGGGTTTGACATTCCTCCTATCTTGGGTTTGTCCTTTGCTCTTGGTGGATAGTCACAGAAGTTTGTAACCCCTACGATCCTGTCTTCCATTCCAAGGGCATAGAGTATCTCAGTGATACTGGGGGCAAGCGAGATAACTCTTTTTGGTGGCTCAGAGTAGGCTAAGCAAGAAAAAATCAACAAAAGAGTTAATAAGAGAAAGAACCTTCTCATCTTCTCTCAGTAATTATGGTGAAATATTTAACTCCTGCAGACCTTACTTCATCAATCACACTTACAAGCAGTCCCACATTTACATTCCTGTCTGGCTTGATCCTGACACCTTCTTTCGCAGGCTGTCTTAGGTTCTGTCTTATTATCACATCCAGTTTTTCAACCTGAACCTCTTTATCCATAAAGTATACCTTTCCATCACGGGTGATGGTAATGGTTCTTTGTCTTTCGGACTCTCTCTCAGCAGTCTCTGACCGGGGCAGTTCCACTTTTATTGAAGACTCCTGAATAAAATGAGAGGAAAGCAGAAAAAACAGAAGTAACAGAAAGACCACATCCACTAAGGGTGCAATATTCATAATCTGGTGGTTATACCTCTTCCTTTTAAACTCCACCTCTGTGTCTCCTGTAAAAACTAAGGGATATCTCTCTCAGAAGAAAGGCTATATCATCCGCCCTCTTTTCCAACCAGTGATGTCCTATATAAATAGGAATTGCTACAATAAGTCCTGCTGCAGTGGTAATCAATGCCTCCCAGATGCCTCCTGCGAGCATGGATGGTGAGGGATAGGGATTCTCAGAGATAACCATAAATGCCCTTATCATTCCTATAACAGTTCCTGTAAGCCCAAGCAGTGGTGAAATAAGTGCAATCAACCCAAGCCAGCTTAATCCCTGCTCCAGTTTTCTGACCACTCCTGTTCCAACCACAGAAACCTCCTCTTCAGTACCACCTTCCTCTATAACTTTTATAATAGGATGAAGTTGAGAAGGGGGATTCTCTCTTATTTTATTAAAGTCTCTCTTCAATCTCCTCAGGACTCTACTGTACTCTACTGCTTTGGCCACTATAATTGCCACACCCGCCATGGAACAGAAAAGTATAGGATACATAAGAAGTCCGCCCTTTTGGAAAAACTCTATCATTTAACCTCCCTCTTTCATTATAAATCTTACAGTCAGAAGTGCCTTAGATTTTACAGGTATTCCATCTTTATGTGCTGGTAGATAAGTGGATTCCTTTACTGCTTTAACCGCCTCTTTATCAAAACCATAACCAGCCCTTTCAATTATCTCTACATCTATGAGATTGCCTTTCTCATCAATTGTAAGCATCAGTACCACCTTGCCTTCCACTCCAAGCCTTTTTGCTATTCTCGGATACCGAGGTATTACCCTGTAAAGGAATCTGGGACCATCAATAGCCCCAAATACTGTTGTGTGTTCCTTTTTCTCATCATCTCTTGCTGGTGCAGATACTCCTGTAACAGTTTCTTCATCTGTATCTGTTTGTACAGGCTCAGCAGAAATGGTCTCCATCTGGTGAGAGATTTCTCTCTCCTCTTTGTGAAAAGTGTCTGGTTTTGTTTCCTTAGCTGACTCTATGGTCGAATCTCTATTCTCTACCGTGTTATTAACTAAAGGATTAAGAGGTTGTTGTTGCTGCTTTTTCTGTTTCTTAGAGTTTTTCCTTTTAGTCTTCTTGATAGCTTTTCTGTTATTATCCTTTTTCACATGCTTAGGTTCTGATAATATAGGACTGCTGTACTCAAAGGATAGTTTTATAAAAGGATATACCTCAGACGCGGGAGTTTTTACAGAACCCGCCAGAGGAATACCCATTACAGATACATGTAGAATCAGGGATGTCAGTATCCCTATAAGATAGTATTTATAAGTCGAATCCATAACAACGGTTTATTTCAGTTAGAAAGTAACTCTCAAACCTCCAAACAGACAGCGTCCTGGTGTTGAATATCCACCCGCCTCTTCATAATCTTCGTCAAGAAGATTATCAATCCGTGCAAAGAAGGATAGATTCTCTTTTAACTCATAACTACCGCTTAGATTTACGAGACTAAAAGAGGAGAGATCTCTATCAGTGGCGGCATCGTATCTCTCAGATACATATAAAAACTGTGCATGTAGCATAAGTCTATTAAGTACATAGGTGGTATTAACCACAAATTTATGATGAGGTCTTCTGGTCAGAGGTGCTCCTGTATCCTTATCCTCAGCATCAAGGTTGGTGTAAGATGCTACAATAGCTAAACCTTCAAAAGGCCTTATCTCAGATTCTATCTCAAATCCTTTTACCTCGGCCTTTCCGATATTCTGTGCAGTGAAGGTATTGAAATCATACTCTATCAGATCACGATACCTCTGCTCAAAATAGTTAGCACTTAGGGTGAATAGCCCATTATAGAAGTCCTTACTCACCTCTATATCGAAACTTCTGCTCTTTTCAGGTTTAAGCTCAAGATTTCCAAAGAAGGGAAAGAAGAGTTCATTGAGTGTAGGAGCACGAAAACCTGTACCATATGAGGCCCTTAAACGGAGTCCATAAAAGGGGAATCTATATAAAAGTCCTGTCCTATAGGTAATCCTATTTCCACCAAACTCATGGTCGTCATATCTTGCACCTGCATTTATTATGAGATTCCTGTGTAGCAGTGTAACTTTTGTGTTCAAATATACTGCTTTGGCATCTACTGTTACATCAAAATTACCTACATTCTCTCCTGACTCTTTACGATACTCTGCCCCTGCAGTCAAAACAACCCCATCAAAATAGATATTATGTTGCCAGTCAATGCTCTTCATATTTGTGTCTATTGTGGCATTATTGAAGAGAGTGTCTGGATCTTTAAAGCTTAAATAATCCTTTACAAAGGAAACATTGAGTATCTGTTCATAATTGTCTGTAAGGGAAAGATTTCCCTTTACAGAAAAAAGGTAATGTTCCCCTTCCTGAGTGAAATTAAGGTCATCAACCATTCCTACACCGAATTCAAAACTGTCAAGTTCAGAGGTGTCCCTGTAATATCGGAGGTTCAGATCAACAAAGAGATTTTCAAAGGGATTTATACCTACCTTCGTAGAGAAACTAACATTTCTGTAACTGTCATCCTCTGTGCCTGCCTTAGCAGCTGATATCCCTTTTGTATTGAAATAAGAAGCAGTTACTCTATAGTCAACAGCACTGCTACTGCCTGAGAGATCAAATGACGTTTTTGCAGTAGTATAAGAGCCTCCCTGCAGAGTTAGTGTAATCTTTGGCTTACCCTTACCTCTTTTTGTGATAATATTTATTACACCTGCCATTGCCTCAGAACCATACAAAGTACTCTGAGCTCCTTTAACAATCTCAATCCTTTCAATATCATCCACTGTGAGGCCTGAAAAATCAAAAGAACCTGTGGTGGGACTTTTTACTTTAACTCCATCAATCATTATTACTGTCTGATTAGGAGAACCTCCTCGCAGAAATAGCGTGGCATTCTTACCAAAACCACCATTCTGTACCACATTGATATCACTCACCTGTCTCAATATATCCACTACAAACTCTACCCCTCTTTTTCTGATCTCTTCTGCTGTGATAATCGTGATATCCTGTGTTGTCTCTTTTTCGGGCTCCTCCATCTTAGTAGCTGTAACCACAATCTCTGGTAGAGTTTCTTGCAGGAATTCATCACCTGCTTGCGTAGTTGAAACAAATAAAATGGAGAAGGATAAAAGGAATGCAGTAAGAAGTGAAAACCTCATAAATACACCTCCCTCGAGGTTTACCAGACGGATGGGTCTTCCGGCTCGGGGCTTACGGAGTCGGATGTTTAGTGTCAGAGGTCTGGAATATTTGCTTCAGACCACTGACCTCTAACTACCGACTTCCGCTGTCCTACTCACCCGCCTTCCCAGTAGAACAGCCCGAAGTGTTTAAACATTTAAGCTATTCGAACCACTCTACCAGTGGCTTACGGGTTTTCGTTCCCCTCACGGCTGCGGGGCAGCGGAGGACTCACCGAGCACTAACATCTCTCAATGCTCGGTTACACCCCTCTTCCACGCATCCGCCTGTGCCTGCCATAAGGAAAATCCTCTGACAGGCAATCTCTATTTAACCAGATTATTCCTGATAAAGTCAATTATCTTAGAAATTCTTTAGAAATTATCATTAAAAAATGATCCGCCTCTGGACAAAGCAGTAATTTCAGAAAAAGACTGAAGTTATAAGCTGGTTTATAGGGTAAATAAATCTATAAATTCAAACCTCTTTCCATCAAACAGCCCTTTGTCACTCAGTTTTAGTTCAGGAATAACGAGAAGTGCCATAAAAGAGAGAGTCATAAAAGGAGCACTTAATGTGGATCCAAGCTCTTTGGTAAGGCTATCCAGTTGAGAATATCTCTGCCCCACTTCAAATCCGTTTCTGTCTGACATGAGACCTGCTACAGGAAGAGGAAGAACCTCCTGCAAAGTACCACAGACAACAGCAAGACCACCTTTATTCTTTATAAGCAGATTCAACGCCTCCACAATATCCTCATCCCTTACTCCCACAGCTATCAGATTATGAGAGTCATGGGCTACAGAGGTGGCAATTGCTCCTCTTTTTAGACCAAAACTCTTGATAAAGCCTACAGCAGGTGGAGCATTTCTATAACGATTCACTACCACAATCTTCAGGATGTCTCTTTCAGGGTCAGAGACAACATAGCCATTTGAAGTTTTTGGAACTTCCTTAATCTTTCTTGTAATCAACTGGCCATCTATTGCTTCAATAACATTTATCATTCTACTCTTTTTCTTTACTGAAATCTCAGAGACCCTCTTTTCTTCTGTCTTAAAGTTATTCACTATATCCACTGGAAACTCTGGCAACATTGTCTCTCCATTCTTTGATACGAGCACTCCCTTTATATATGTCTCAAGAATATTGAAATCCTTGAGATTGTCAACAATAACAAAATCTGCATAATCACCCTTCTGAAGCAGACCTACATCTAACCCATAGTGTCTTATTGGATTCAAAGAGGCAGCCCTAAGCACCTTCATAATATCATATCCCATATTTAAGGCCCTTTTAACCAGTTTATTGATATGCCCTCTAAGTAGTTCGTCTGGATGTTTATCATCACTACAGAACATACATTCATCAGGATAATCCTCTATCAGGTCGACGAGTGCATCAAAACTCCTGGCTGCAGAGCCTTCTCTGATCTGTAACTTCATTCCAGCCTTCAATTTCTCCAGAGCCTCCTCAGGCTGAACAGTCTCATGGTCTGTACTTATTCCTGCCTCAACATACTTTTTGAGGGTATCTCCTCTAAGGCCAGGAGCATGTCCATCTATCTTTTTTCTGTACCTCTTTGCAAGTTCTATCTTGGCCATAACCTCTGGATCCTTATTTATAACTCCTGGAAAGTTCATCACCTCGCTCAGGTACTTTACCTCTTCTCTGTTCAACAACTCTTCTACTTCCTGAGGACCTAAGACTGCACCTGATGTCTCAAACCTGGTTGCAGGAACACATGAAGGAGCACCAAAATAGAATCTGAATGGAACCCTTTTCCCATCTTCTATCATATAAATCACCCCTTCTCTGCCCAACACATTGGCTATCTCATGAGGATCTGACACTACTGCCACAGTACCGTGTCTTACTGCTATACGGGCAAACTCAGAAGGGACTAACATTGAACTTTCAATATGAATATGAGAGTCCACTAAAGGAGGAATTATAAAAATATTGTACTTTCCATAATCTTTTAGAATATTTATAATTCTGCCATCTTTGATCTCCAATGTGCCTGGATATATGGATGAATTCAGCACATCTACTATATTGCCTGAAATCCTCGTCATGAGTTTATTTTATATATTTTACAATAAGGTTGAAAAGGAGAGTAAAGATTTGATACCATAACTTATATTATGCAGAGATTTATTTTATTAACAGTATTATTTATTGTTCTTCTGTTTTTCATCTCTTCAAATACCTTAGCCCTCTGTGTGAAGGTACAGACCGCAAACCTGAGAAGTGGTCCAGGCACCAAATATGAGAAGACATGGCAGGTCTTCAAGTATATGCCTCTTAAAAAGATAGGTTCTAAGGGTAATTGGTATAAGGTCAGGGATGTAGATGGTGATGTCCACTGGATCTATAAAAAACTTGTAACCAGTAAATACAGATGTGCTGTAGTAAAGGCACGTGAGGCAAATATCCGTAAAGGGCCTGGAACAAAATACAAAAAGACCGATCTCAGTCCTGCAATTAAATATGATACCTTTAAGGTGATAAAAATTAAAGGAAACTGGGTGAAGGTGGTGGATGAGTTTGGAGAGGTAGGATGGATTTATAAAAAACTGCTATGGATTCAGTAGGAGGGAAAAATGTTTAAGACTAAAAGCTACATAGTCCTTCCATTATTTATTCTTATCTCTCTTTTGATATTTTTTCTTTATTCTTGTAAAAAGGCAGAGGAATCCAAGCCTGAGAAGATAAGGATACATTTTGTTACCTGGAAGCCTAATATACCCGAGGTCTGGGATGAGATATACAGGCGATTTGAAGAAAGATACCCTCACATAGAACTGATAAAGGAGATAGGACCCCACTCCTCAACAGCATTCCATGATATGCTCACACAGAAGTTAAAAAACCGGAGCAAGGATGTGGATGTCTTCCTGATGGATGTTATCTGGCCACCTGAATTCGCATCTGCTGGATGGGCAATGCCTCTGGATGAACTGTTCCCACCTTCTGAACAGGAGAAATTCCTGAAAGGACCGATTCTTGCCAACACCTACAAAGGGCGTATCTATGGTATACCTCTGTTTATAGACAGTGGTATGCTCTTCTACAGGAAGGACCTTCTGCAGAAATACGGATACCAGCCTCCACAGACATGGCAGGAGCTTGTGGAACAGGCAACAAGGATCGTAAAAGAGGAAAAGGCTCAAGGAAGAGAAATCTACGGATACTCAGGCCAGTTTAAGCAGTACGAAGGACTTGTCTGTGATATGATGGAGTTTATACTGAGCAATGGCGGATATATAATTGACCCCCAAACCAACAAGGTAGGATTAACCACCAAGGAATCAATTGAGGCAGTAAGGTTTGTGAGAGACTATATCATCGGGAAGATTGCTCCAAGAGGTGTGCTTACCTATCAGGAACCCGAATCTCTTGATATCTTTGTACAGGGCAAGGTGGTATTCCACCGTAACTGGCCCTATGCATGGAGCGTATCAAACAATCCGGATAAGTCAAAGATTGTGGGCAAGGTGGGTGTAGCAAGACTTCCTCATTTCCCTGGTGGCAAGAGTTATTCAACTCTTGGAGGATGGCAGGTGGGTATAAGCAGCTTCTCAGAGCATAAAGAGGAAGCATGGCTATTTGCAGAATTCCTAACAAGCCCTGAGATACAGAAACTCATAGCCCTGAAGGCATCAAAGGCCCCTTCCAGAAAGGCACTTTACGATGACCCTGACATACTGAAAGTAAATCCCCAGTTCAAGGAGATGAAGGATGTATTCTTGACAGCCTTTCCCAGACCAAGAAGCCCTCTGTATCCTGCTATATCAAATGTCCTGCAGAGATACTTCAGCAAAGTGCTCTCTGACCCTCAGTCAGATATCCTGAAAGAGGCGGAAGAGGCCAGCAGACAGATTGAAGAGATCATATCCATGGGCAGATAATGAGACTGCTCTCTCAGACAGCAAGGGAGAATATATTTGCCACCCTGCTGGTTCTTCCCTGTCTGGTATTTGTCGTAATATTTGCCTTTTATCCCATTGGATACTCCTTCTGGCTCAGTCTGCACAGGCTGGTAATTGGACTGCCTGATCTTGGGAAGAGTTTTGTAGGCCTTGACAACTACAAGGCACTTCTGCAGGACAGGGTGGCTCTACATGCCACTGTTAATACCTTCATGTTTGTGTTTATCTCAACCCTGCTTGAGCTTATTATAGGACTCGCAATAGCCCTTCTCATACACAAGCAGTTCAAAGGGAGAGGGTTTATTAGGGCTGCTGTGCTGGTGCCATGGGCGATTCCTACTGTTGTCTCATCTCAGATGTGGCGATTCATATTTAACGACAAATATGGCTTTCTCAACTTCATACTCTACGGTTCTGATGTAACAAAGTACAAGGCATGGCTTGCAGAGCCGATGTATGCCTTTGCAGCAGTGGTAATAGCAGATGTGTGGAAGACATCCTCTTTTGCCGCACTTCTGCTTCTTGCAGGGCTTCAGACAATCCCTGAAGAACTCTATGAAGCTGCAAGGATAGATGGAGCAGGGGCCTGGCAGAGGTTCAGGACAATAACCCTCCCCCTGCTTAAACCTGCGATACTCGTTACACTGCTTTTCAGGACAATGGATGCCTTCAGGGTCTTTGACCTTGTATTTGTAATGACCCAGGGGGGCCCTGCTGATGCAACAAATGTGCTACAGTTTTATGGGTATAAGAAGATCTTTGCAGAAGGAATGATGGGTTATGGCTCCACAATATCAGTACTGGTATTCATAATAAGTCTTATTGTCTCCATCCTCTATATAAGAACTATAAGAGTAAAATTCCTCCAGGCCAGAACATGAAGCTTTTAAAAGGGATAGGGTTTTCTGGAATTGTGGGAGTTGTAATACTCTTCAGCCTTTTCCCCTTTCTCTGGTTTGTTGACACCTCTTTTAAGACCGAGCTGGAGGTGACAGCGATACCCCCTGTGATAATCCCTTCATGGTCTCTGAAGTTCTATATATCAGCCGTAAGAGACTATGGTCTACTGCACTTTCTGAAAAACAGTGCAATTGTTGCCTCACTGACAACCATAATAACCATCACCCTATCTACTTTTGCAGGCTATGCCCTTTCAAGGCTGAGATTCAGATTCCATAGACACATCTTGCAGGGACTTCTTGTTGTCTCCATGTTCCCCCAGATATCAATTGCAGGACCTGTATGGAGGATCCTTTCAGAGATAAATCTGCTCAACTCCTATCCAGGTCTTATATTCCCCTATGTTACACTCACCCTCCCTCTTGGGGTCTGGATACTCACCAGTTTCTTCTCTGAGCTTCCTGAAGAACTGGAGGCATCTGCAAGGGTTGATGGTTGTGGTTATTTACAAACACTCTTGAGAATAATACTGCCCCTCTCACTGCCAGGTGTCTTTACTGCCTCTATACTGGTCTTTATATACGCATGGAATGAATTCTTCTTTGCCCTTCTTGTAATGACCCAGAAGAAGTTTCAGACCCTGCCTGTTGGAATAGCACTCTTTCAAGGGCAGTATACACTGCCATGGGGGGAGATCGCTGCTGCATCCACAGTGGCAACTGTACCACTGGTTCTTCTGGTATTTCTGTTCCAGAGAAGAATAGTCACAGGTCTGTCTGCAGGTGCTATAAAGGGATGAGAACCTTCTCGATCTTTACCATTCTGGAATCCTTGAGCCTGCCAATCGCAAAGGTCTTCTCCTCTTCAGGGTCAAGAAGTCTCAGAAGTGTATTCTCTGGAAGATCCATAGTAATATTAAACCCTGTACCATGCCGGGCAAGTCTGTATTGTTTTGGAGTAAGTTTCAGGGAGGGAACATGCCTGAGTGCCTCATCAATTGTTATCAGACTATAGGTGCCCCTTTCAAGGTCCTCAAAACCCACAGCCTCCTCTACTCTGAAATGCCCTACTCTGGTCCTCTGAAGCCTCTTTACAACAGCACCTACCCCGAGTCTTTCCCCTATGTCATTCACAAGGCTCCTTATATATGTACCCTTTGAACACCTCACCCTGAGTATAGCCTCTGGCAATGAGAACCCGAGTACCAAGATGTTCTGAATCCTCACAATCCTCTTCTTCCTCTCTACTGTAATACCCTTTCTTGCAAGCCTGTACAGAGGTATCCCATCCTTTTTAATCGCAGAGTACATTGGGGGCTCCTGCTGTATCTTTCCTATGAATTCTTTTATCACTTCCTTCAGTTTCTCCTCAGTAATGTGAGAAGGGTCTTTTTCAGAGAGTATACTACCACTCAGGTCATGGGTATCTGTTTTCAGGCCCAGCTGTATCTGTACAAGATACTCCTTGTCCAGGTCAGCCAAATATTCTGTAATCCTGGTCGCCTCATTGAGACATACAATCAGTACTCCCTCTGCATCAGGGTCAAGAGTGCCTGCATGACCTGCCCTGTATGCACTCAGTATCTTCTGTACCTTCTTTGTTGCCTTGTGAGAGGTGATTCTAGGTGGTTTGTTGAGGTTAATTATTCCCAAGTCTCTTTATTTTATCAATCACCTCTGCCTTTATCTTCTCCAGATCACCCTCGGTGATAAAACCAGCAGCATTCCTATGACCACCGCCTCCAAACTCCTTTGCCACAGTTGCCACATTAACATCACCCTTACTTCTCATACTCGCCTTCCACTTATTAGGCCCATCCTGTCTGAAAAGCACAGAAACATCCACTTCTTTGAGTATTCTCGGCACATTTGAGAAATCCTCTGTATCCGAAGCGTCTGTACCTGTCTTCTTAAACATATCCTCTGTGATCACAGTTATAGCCACCTTCAGAGGGCCAGAGTTATGTATCTCCAGCGTGTTAAGCATCTCTCTCAAAAGATTGAATCTTTTTGTGGACCATGACTCATAGAGGTTAATGGCAATCCAGCCAGGTGATGCTCCTTTGTCCACAAGATCTGCTACTGTCCTGAAGACCTCTGAAGTGGTATTTTCATAACGGAATGTCCCTGTGTCCACTGCAATAGCCACATATAGATTGGTGGCAATATCAGGTGTAATAACCACCCTCAGTTCTTTAATAAGATAGTATATCATTAGGCCCGTGGCTGCACAGGCAGGCTCTATCCATCTTATATCTCCATAATCCTTTCTGGTCTCATGATGATCAATCACTATGGAGGTCTTACACTTCAGTTCCCCCTCAAACCCTATCCTCTTTGGTTCATTACAATCCACAATAATAAGGACCCTTTTTTGGAGAGAGCCCACATCCAGAGTATCCTCCACAATATCGCAATGGGGCAGAAATTTGTAAATCTCTGGGACCCCGTCACGAATATAAACAGATACATCCTTATCCAGTCTTTTCAGCACAAGAGCAAGGGCTATTGCAGAACCAATCGCATCTCCTTCAGGATTTATATGAGAAGCTATTGTGAAATGTTTCTCTGATCGAAGGATTTGGATAAGTCTCTCAGGAACTTTCATTTATTCTCTTCCCTTATCTTCTTCAACAGCTCATCTATCTTCATACCATACTCAATAGAATCATCCCTGTAAAACTCAAGCTTGGGAAGCACTTTTATTCTTAACCGCTTTGCCAGTTCTGACCTAATAAATCCCTTTGCTGAATTCAGAGCCACAAGGGTCTCAGACTCTTCCTCCTTGTTAAGTACTGTAAGGTATATCTTGGCAATCCTCAAGTCATCTGACACCTTCACAGCTGTAATCGTGACAAACCCCACCCTTGGATCTTTCACCCTGTGCATTACTATCTCTGCAATCTCCTCTCTCAGGAGATCAGAAACTCTCTCTGAACGTTTATAAGGCAACATGGCTAAAGTATCTCCATATCTATTCTTATAATCTCTACCTCTGCATTAGAAAGGATCTGCTTCTTTACCTTCTCAAATACACTGTACAGATGCGCACTATCATTACTCACACAGGCTATTGCCAGCGTACTCTTCTGCCATAGGTTGTTGGCATCTTCAGCCACCGAAACATTAAACTTTTTTAGTCTGTCCTTTATTGACCTGAGAACGTATCTCTTGGACTTTAAAGACCCAGCTGTAGGGAAATACAATTCAAGAGTTAAAAGCCCAACAATCATTATGAGTTGTTATTTCTTGGAATCCAGTGTCTGTTTGACCTTCTCTATTATAAAGTTCTCCAAAATATCTCCCACTTTTATGTCATTGAAGTTCTCAATCAGAATGCCACATTCATAACCTGCTTGGACCTCTCTAACATCCTCCTTAAACCTCTTCAGAGAGGCTATTTTGCCCTCATAAACAACTATATTGTCTCTAACCACTCTGATTCCGTCACTTGCCCTCTGTATTACCCCCTCAAGCACATAGCATCCTGCAACAGTACCAATCCTGGAGATCGGAAACAGCTGCCTCACCTCTGCCCTTCCAATCACTTTCTCTCTTAAGGTTGGCTCTAAAAGTCCTTCCAATGCCTTCTTGACATCCTCTATCGCTTCATATATCACATTGTACAGTCTCACATCCACGCCTTCTTTTTCTGCTGCCTTCACTGCCTTCGGCTCTGGTCTCACGTTAAATCCAATAATAATCGCTTTTGATGCAGAGGCAAGCATCACATCAGACTCTGTTATTCCACCAATAGCAGTATGAATAACATTCACCTTAACCTCTGGATGCTGAATCTTCTCAAGGGCACCCTTAATCGCCTCAACAGAACCCTGCACATCACCTTTTATAATAATATTCAGTTCTTTTATCTGTCCTTCCTGAATCTGTTTGAAGAGTTCATCCAGTTTTACCTTTCTTGTCTTTGCCACCTGAGCAAGCCTCTGACGGTGTTGTCTCTGCATTGCTATCTGTTTTGCGGTCCTCTCATTCTCAACCACCACAAACTGGTCTCCTGCCTGAGGTACCTCTGAGAACCCAATCACCTCTACAGGTGTTGATGGACCTGCCTCATCTATTCTGTTACCTGTATCATCAATTAATGCCCTTACCCTCCCATATGTGGTACCTGAAACAAAGGGATCTCCAATTTTAAGAGTACCCTGCTGCACAAGAACAGTGGCCACAGGCCCTCTTCCTCTGTCAAGCTTCGATTCTATGATCACACCCATAGCAGGTCTATTGGGATTTGCCTTCAACTCCATTATCTCTGCCTGAAGCAATATCATCTCCAGGAGGTCTTCTATACCCATCTTCTTTTTTGCCGAGACATCAACAAATATATTCTTTCCACCCCACTCCTCAGGTACAATATCATACTCTGCCAACTGGGTTCTCACTTTTTGTGGATTCGCCTCTGGTTTGTCTATCTTATTAACAGCCACCACTATAGGAACCCCTGCTGCTTTTGCATGATTGATAGCCTCGACCGTCTGAGGCATCACCCCATCATCTGCAGCAACCACAAGCACCACTATATCAGTAACCTGTGCACCCCTGGCCCTCATTGTGGTGAAAGCCTCATGTCCTGGAGTATCAAGAAATACAATATCTTTACCCTTGAGATTGACCTTGTATGCTCCAATATGCTGTGTAATGCCGCCTGCCTCTGTCTCTGTAACCTTTGTCTGCCTGATTGCATCAAGCAGAGAGGTCTTACCATGGTCAACATGACCCATAACAGTCACAACAGGCGCCCTTGATTTAAGATCTTCTGGTCTATCCTCTACCTTTACGATCTCCTCTGCCTCCAGATCAGGCTCTGAAACAGTCTCTATATTAATACCAAAACTGTCTGCCACTAACACAGCAGCATCCAGATCAACAGGCTGGTTTATAGTAACCATGCTGCCCAGTTCCATAAACTTCTTTATCACATCCGATACCTTCTTGCCTATCAACTCTGCAAACTCCTTTACTGTTGTTCCTTCTGCTATCTTTATAGCCTTCTTACGTGGAGCTGCTGTGGAGATAGGCTGTTGTGGCTGAAAGACCTTCTCTGCTGGTTGAGACTTTGTCTTTGCAGCCTTCCTATGAGGCTTAGGTTCAAACTTCCTCTTTGGTTCAATCTTCCTTATCGCCTGAAATGCCCTCTGCAGACTCTTTGACTTCAGTTTCTCTATCTTCTGATCTACAATCTCCTTCTTAAACCTATCTGGTATCACAATCTCCTCTTCATCTTCCTCCACCTCCTCAACAGCCACTGCTGGTTTGTCTTCAGATACCTTCTCTTTCTCCTCTGTCCTTTCTTCAACAACCCTTTCTTCTTTCGGCTCTTCCTTCTTGCCAAAACGGTCTCTAAGTTCCTCGGCTGTTTGCATATCAATATTGGAAGAATGGGTCTTGCCTGTTATGCCCATCTTTTCCAGTTCCTTCAATATATCCTTATTGCTCACATTGATCTGTTTTGAGAGTTCATAGATCCTGATCTTTTTCATCTTGCTCCTTTCTTGAATCGCTCTTGCAAGAACTTATCTAAAATGTTATCATAATTAGTCTTATTAATTCAAATTCGATCAAGAATTTATCAATATACAGGGAGGTTTAAAGATGGCAACATGTTATGTCTGTGGGAAGAAAAGGATGGTAGGACACAATGTAAGTCACTCCAACAGAAAGACAAAGAGGGTCTTTAAACCCAACCTCCAGAGGATCAAAATTATAACAGATAAAGGCCCAAGAAAAACCTATGTCTGCACCCGCTGTATAAGGTCTGGTTTGGTCCAGAAGGCTATATGAAGAGGGCTGTAGAGGATATTGAAGAAATACTAAAACAGCTCGGATTGCTTGAGGAATACCGCCTTGAGCTCCTGAGGAGAAAGATAAAAACTCTGCTGAAAGAGCCCATCGATAGACACCTCTATCTCTCTTCTCTCAAAGATGGACAGCTTGTTATAATTGTTGACTCCAGACAACTGATGTTTACACTAAAATCCCTTGAACAGGAGCTTCTAAATTCACTTAAGGAGTTCGGTGTCAAATCTCTGAGATTCAGAATAGGTAGGGTAAGAATAGAAAAAGATATCTCCCCTCCTTCTGAACCAGAAAGAGCAATTTCCCTCCCTCCAGATATCTTAACCATTGTAGACAACTACATCAAGGATAAGGCACTAAAACAGACTATTATAAAGGCGATCTCAGCATCCATGAGTAGACATTCAGGCTGACCTCGCCGTTTCCTTATAGATCAAGATAGGATTCATCTTTTTGGTAATCACCTCTTCATTTATTATGCACTCAAGCACATTCTTCTTTGAAGGAATTTCGTACATCACATCCAACATTATATCCTCAAGTATCGCTCTCAGACCCCTTGCCCCTGTTTTACGCTCAATCGCCTTCTTCGCAATCGCATGAAGAGCTCCCTCTGTAAATCTGAGTTTCACCCCTTCCAGAGACAGGAGCTTTTCAAACTGTTTAGTAAGCGCATTTTTCGGCTCTACAAGTATCTTCACAAGTGCATCTTCATTCAACTCCTCAAGTATGGCCACCACAGGCAATCTACCCACAAACTCAGGTATAAGCCCATACTTGATAAGGTCCTCAGGCTCAACCATGGAGAGTATATTACTTGCCCTTCTTGTGGTAGTCAGAGTGGCTCCAAATCCGACTGTCTTCTGTCCTATTCTCTTCTGGATAATCTCTTCAAGCCCCACAAAGGCACCACCACAGATGAAGAGTATATTGGTGGTGTCAACCTGAATGTAATCCTGTTGAGGGTGCTTCCGGCCTCCCTGGGGTGGTACATTTGCTATAGTACCTTCTATTATCTTAAGCAGTGCCTGCTGTACTCCCTCACCGGATACATCCCTGGTAATAGATGGGCTATCCAGCTTCCGGCTTATCTTGTCTATCTCATCTATATAGATGATCCCTCTCTGTGCCCTCTCCACATCATAGTTTGCAGCTTGCAGAAGCTTTAAGATTATATTCTCCACATCCTCTCCCACATAACCTGCCTCTGTAAGAGTTGTAGCATCTGCAATTGCCAGTGGTACATCCAGTATCTTAGCAAGGGTCTGCGCAAGAAGTGTCTTGCCCGTCCCTGTAGGACCTATAAGTAAGATATTACTCTTCTGTATCTCTATATCCTTTTTTAATGGACTATAAATCCTCTTGTAGTGATTGTGTACAGCCACTGAGAGGATCTTCTTTGCCCTTTCCTGACCAATCACATACTCATCAAGCATTGCATGGATTTCTACTGGAGTGGGAAGAGAGGGAACAGCAGTCTCTTTCTGTGCCTCAAGCTCCTCTTCGAGGATTTCATTACAGAGCTCCACACATTCATTGCATATATACACTGAAGGACCTGCAATAAGCTTATTTACTTCATCTTGACTCTTACCACAGAAAGAACAGTGAAGTTTATCCTTCTCCTTCTTAGACATAAAACTGCCTCCTAATTAGTTCTGTCTTGATTCATTCTTCTTTATACTGTGGATCACCTCATCTACAATACCGTATTCTTTTGCCTCTGAAGCAGACATGAAGAAATCCCTTTCTGTGTCAGCCTGGATCTTCTCAAAGGGCTGTCCAGTATGTTTTGAGAGTATCTCATTCAGGGTCTTCTTCATTTTAAGTATCTCTCTTGCGTGAATCTCCACATCAGTTGCCTGTCCATAAAAACCTCCCATGGGCTGATGAATCATAATCCTTGAGTGAGGAAGTGCAAACCTCTTACCCGGAGTGCCTGCTGCAAGCAGAAGGGCTCCCATACTGGCAGCCTGCCCGAGACAGTATGTGGCTATATCTGGTTTTACATACTGCATGGTGTCATAGATTGCCAGTCCAGCCGGAACCATCCCACCTGGAGTGTTTATATAGACATGAATATCCTTCTCAGGGTCTTCTGTCTGAAGAAACAACAGCTGTGCAATAACAGTATTTGCCACATGATCATCAATTGGTGTTCCAATAAATATAATCCTGTCTTTCAGAAGCCTTGAGTATATATCATAGGCACGTTCGGTTCTTCCTGTCTGTTCTATAACAATGGGAATTATACTACTCATCTTTGTCCTCCTGTTGTTGTATTTCTTCCTTTTTCTCTTTCTTCTCTGCCTTCTCAAGAAGCATCTGTAAGGTCTTCTCCCTTATCATAGCCTGTCGAAACTTATAAAATGCTGCCTGATCTGGCAGATACATCTGCATAAATACCTCTGGTGTTACATACATCTCAGCAGAAAGCCTCATAATCCTGTTCTTTATCTCCTCTTCTGTAACATTTATCTTCTCTCGCTCAGCAATGATATCCAGAAGCAAACTCACCTTAACATTTCTTACAGCCCTTTCCTTCAGTTCCTCTCGGAGTTTTTCTTCATTAGCATCCGGATTGGACTGCTTCTCTTCTGAAACAAGCAGATCAAGCTCCTCCTGCAACAGGCTCTCAGGCACCTCTATCTCATTCTCATCCAACAGTTGTTTCAATATCTCTTCTTTCTGTCTGTCCTCCAACATCTGTCTTCTTGTCCTCTCAATCGCTTCCTTAAGAGCCTCTTTTAGTTTCTCAAGATTCTCATATCCGAGATCCTTTGCCAGCTGATCATTGATCTCTGGTTTTTTCATCACCTTTATCTCTTTTACGCTTCCCTTAAGGGTGAGGATCTTACCTGCAAGATTCTTATTGGGGAAATCCTCGGGGAAATTCACCCTGGATTCAAACTCTTCTCCTTTTTTCTTGCCCTTCAATGCCTCAGAAAGCTCTGCAGGTACAAGCTCACTGCCTATCTTTACTATCTGTCCTTCTAAGTCCTTCTCTTCTTCCAGAATCTTATAATCTATTATCACAAAGTCACCTTCTTGAGCCTCTCTGTCCACATCCTCATATGTAGACTTCTCAATTTGTAATCTCTCAAGTCCTCTCTTTATATCCTCATCACTCACCTCTATCTTTTCATCCTCTACAACAAAACCCTCATATTTAATCTCCTCCACCTCAGGTCTTATCTCCACTGTAAAAGTCATTTTAAGGGGCGAATTCCTCTTATAGTTGTAGTCTTCAAAAACAGGAGGCGCTACTGGAACCAGATTTTCTTCATCTAAAATCTTGGCATAGTATTCAGGTATCACCTTCTCCAGAACTTCTGTCTCCACCTCTTTCCCAAATCTTCTATCAAGCAGAGACAGAGGGGCTTTTCCAGGTCTAAACCCTGGAATCTTTACAGTTCTTCTTAAATTCATCAGTGCCTTTGTTATTCTACCTTCAATCTCCTCTGCAGGAATCTCTACAGTGAATCGTCTCTTTGTAGGATTCAGTTTCTCAACAGTCTTCTGCATCTACTCCTCCTCAAAATTTTTCTCTTCCTAACCACTCTTTTTAATTTAAATATTGGTGAGTAGGTTTGTCAATTTTACTAAATTTGGTCAATATGGCATAAGATGAGAATTTATATGGCAAATCAAAACCTTCTCTTATCAATAACCCTCTTTGCTTTACCCTCTGACCTTTCAAGTGTCTTTTTCTCCACCAGTTTCACCTCTACAGAGATACCCAGCTCTGCTGAAAGCCTCTTTTTTATAGTATCTATAAGTTCCTGCTGCTTTTTCATCTCATCAAAGAAGATCTCCTCTGAGACCTCTACAAGAACTGTGATCTCATCGAGTCTTCCCTTCCTTTCTACTACGATCTGATAATGGGGCTCTGTCCCTTCAATCTCAAATAGTACAGCTTCAATCTGTGAAGGAAAGACATTCACTCCCTTCACAATTAACATATCATCTGTTCTTCCCATAACTCTGCTCATCCTCACAAAGGTTCTTCCACATTCACAGGGCTCAGTTATTAGCCTTGTAAGGTCTCTTGTTCTAAACCTTATAACAGGGAATGCCTCCTTGGTGAGTGTAGTTATGACCAACTCCCCCACATCACCAGGCTTCACAGGTTCAAGTGTTTCTGGATCAATCACTTCAACCAGAAAGTGGTCCTCATTTATATGAAGCCCATTCTGTTTAAGACACTCTCCTGCAACACCAGGCCCCATAACCTCACTGAGTCCATAGTTGTCTGTGGCTATTATCTTTAGTTTCTCCTGTATCTCTTGGCGCATAGCCTCTGACCAGGGTTCTGCTCCAAAGAGTCCATATTTTAATGAAAGGGAATTCACATTAATACCCATTTCATAAATGGTATCTGCTATTACAAGAGCATAACTTGGCGTACAGACAAGGGTGGTTGTTCTGAAGTCCTGCATTATCTTTATCTGTCTGCGAGTATTCCCACTTGAGATAGGAATAACAGAAGCGCCAATCCTCTCTGCACCATAATGGATTCCGAAGCCTCCTGTAAATAGCCCATATCCAAAGGATATCTGTATTACATCGTCCTTTGTAACTCCACCAGCAGCAAGTATTCTTGCCACAAGATTAGACCATGTCTTGAGGTCTCCTTTTGTATAACCCACAACCGTTGGCATACCTGTGGTTCCAGAAGAGGCATGAATCCTTACAATCTCTCTCAGGGGCACAGCAAACATCCCATAGGGATAATTCTCTCTCATGTCTTCCTTTGTGGTAAAGGGGAGTCTCTTAAGATCATCGAGACTTTTGATATCTTCAGGATCTATGCCAAGTTCATCAAATTTTCTCCTATAAAAAGGCACATTCATATATACCCTATTCACAGTAGACTGCAGTCTTTCAAGCTGCAGTTGTTCAAGCTCCTCTCTACTTAGAGTCTCATACTCGGGTTCCCATATCATTAAACTACCTCCTTATCGTACTCTCTTAGACTATTAAAAATAATATAATTTACCCTCAATTTACAACCACACTTTTTATGGTATAATATTAAATGAAGGTAGTATGTCAGAACAGAAAGGCATTTCATGACTATGAGATCCTTGAGACTTATGAGGCAGGTATTGTACTTACAGGCACAGAGGTAAAATCGCTAAGAGAAGGAAGGGCAAATCTGAAAGACAGTTATGTAATCATTAAAGATGGTGAGGCATTTTTATTGAATTGTCATATCAGTCCTTACAGTCATGGCAATATCATGAACCATGATCCTGTAAGGACAAGAAAATTGCTCTTTCACAAAAGAGAGATACAGAAACTGATGGGTAAAGTGGCACAGAAGGGGTTTGCCCTTATACCTCTTAAGATATACTTTAAGGGGCCCTGGGCAAAGGTTGAGATTGCCCTTGCAAAAGGTAAAAAAATCTATGAGAAACGTGATAAAATAAGAGAGAGAGAGGTCAAGAGAGAAATAGAACGGGCACTGAGAAGGTTCTGAAGGGGGCGAATGGATTCGACGGGGGTAACGAAGCTCAGGTGGCATGCCGTGGTCCCGTCACCACGTAAAAAGGCGGGAAAAACACAAACGCCAACTCTGAACTCGCACTCGCTGCTTAATAAATAGCAGCGCACTGCCTGAGAGACGCCTGCTATCTCAGAGCAGTGTCGGTCAGCAGGCTGGTCCTCACCTCCTTCCCCTGGAGGTAGGACGAGAATGAAAGGGGATAGGGTATTAGGTAGCCTGTCTGTCGGCGACCTGATACCTGAATTTTAAAAGACAGACTAAGCATGTAGAAGCCTGGGTGTAGTACTTCCGGACGTGGGTTCGATTCCCACCGCCTCCACCAAAAATTTATTTAAAATTCAAAGAATTAGCCAATCAAAAACCTCTTTAAAAACCATCACCAGAGTATATCAGACTTGACCATCTCAGAAATGTCTTAAAACTGACCTTTAGTAGAAATGCTATCTTTATTTACTCCTTACAGAATTCCACTGCCTGAGAAAAACATGAGATTATCAATCAGATCTGTTTTCTGAATTGTCCTTCTTATCACTTTCCACTGATCAGGCATGAGTCTGAGGGACAGACTGCTCTGGCTCTTTGGTGGACGATGTATCCACAACCATGCAAGCAGAAAACAACTTTTGAATATTTAGAAACCTTTTAATTGAAGAAGTGATACAGTGGCCAAACTTATAGTGGAATTACCAGACCATCTTCATGGAGAACTCAAGAAAAAGGCTACAATACAACAGAGAACGCTAAAAAGTGTAATAACTGAATTCGTAATGAAATACCTTTCAGAAAAAAGACTTTGTAAAGTCGGATGAGACCGGCCTTTGTAGTGCCTGGCAGGATGATAGAACTGCTGAGGAGATTATTAAGGACATCAAATCCCGTAAAAGATGGACCTGTGAGGGAGGGACTCTGACGATGAAAATAAGAGAGAAAGACTTCGAGAAGGGTCTTGGGGATTGACGCAGAGGAGGAGATAATTCTGGAGGCAAAAAATACTGTAGTACTACTATTCATACTCTTGACAAAATAATTTTATTCAGTATATTCTGAAATATCAGAAAAAACTGAATACAAGGAGAGGCTATGAGAAAGAAAAAACAGTGCTGTAAAACAGGGTTAAAAACCGTGGTTGATTTCAGGGTAGAAGCACTGGTAAGTGTGGATGCCAGGGGACAAATGGTGCTCCCTAAGGACCTGAGAGAAAAGGCAGGCATCCGTGCAGGGGATAAACTCGCCCTGGTTAGCTGGCTTAAAGACGGGCGAGTCTGTTGTCTCGGTATTGTCAAACTTGAAGAACTCACAGATATCCTTAAAGAAAGGCTTGGTCCAATATTAAAGGAAATTATGCAGGAGGAATAAAATGGTGATATCTTTTTCATGTTGTGGCCTGAAGTGTTGTATAAGTGAACAATCTACAAAAGATAAATACTATATTATTAAGGAGTCCTCTCACTCTGACAGAATAACCAGACTTTACTCCAGATTGGCATGGCTTTATGATCTATTTACTGACCATGAAATGGATCATCACTTAGAAGCAATAAGACTTGCGAACATAAAGGGAACAGAAAAGATCCTTGAAGTCGCATGTGGAACAGGAAGAGCAACTGTAGAACTTGCAAAATTACTCAAAAAAGGCCAATTAAATGCAATTGACCTTACAGAAGAAATGCTTAAAAAAGCTCAGAAAAGGGCAAAGAAAGAGGGGCTGCTGGACAAAATAGAGTTTTCTGTTGCAGATGCCAGGAATCTCCCCTTTTCTAATGAAGAGTTTGATTTACTCTATAATGCTTATATGTTTGATCTGATAGATATGCCAGATTTCTCTACCATTTTACAGGAATTTAAAAGAGTTCTAAAACCAGGTGGGAAGTTAATTCTTATCAACATGAGTAAGGACAAAAAGAATAAGACACTATATGAATTTTTATATGAAAAAGGACTACTGGGATTCGCCTCTGGAGGATGCAGGCCCGTTTATCTTAAGCCTTATCTGCATGAAACAGGCTTTCGAAATGTACAGCGTTTTTATAGAAAAAATAGAAGCTTTTTCTTATTGAACCTTCTTACAGGCACAGAGATCATAATTGCAAAAAAACCACCATGTCAGTAAAAAGGGACTTGACATAGAGATTTTACGCTCTGTTTATGACCACAGTGCAGAGAGAGACAACTGGCTGCACAGCCTCCTTACCCTGCTGGTCCAGATGACAGAGGAAGAAGACTTCTGGTTGATATAACTGTAAGAGCAAGAGGCCGCGTGCTTGATACAGGATATGCTACAGGCACTATAGCAATTTATGCAGCAAAAATGTGGGCCACAATGAATCGAAAGGATGTTGTCATGAATCAGAGATACTGGTAGAATTTATAAGCGGTTGTTCAACTGCCTTGGTGTAAAGATGGTAGGTAAGGAATAATCCTTGCAATTCCAGTAATACTTGGACATCCACAGAAAGGCAGCCTTTAATCATGCTATTGCCGAAATGGTTGTACACACATTGAAAGCCAATAGACACGATGTAGTCTTTCATGACCTTTATAAGGATTATTTTAATTACACCTTTATCGTTCTAAGTTTTAGATATTTGCTGACGAGATCAAAGTGTTTATCGGAATGTATTAAAGTACAATTGTAGTACAACGCTGTAGAAGATATTATTACATCTGCCAGAGGAATAGTTATGCCTTTTTTCTTTAGTTTATATACCATTTCCCATGCCAGTTCCCATACATTTTTATTAATTGAAAGAAGGGGAAGTGCCATAAAGTCATCATAAAGCATTTTGTATTCCTTCTCAGACCTGGCACCTCTCAGAATCTCCATAATTATTATTTCCGAAATGCATGCCTGGTTCTGAAGTACAAGAGAGGAGAGTCTCTCTTTTAATCTCTCATCTTCACCTCTGAAAAATTTAACCCATATTGTGGTGTCAACAAGAAACTTATCAGAGTTCATCTTCTCTGAATTTTTCTATATCTCTTAGCGTCAACTCAACAGGACTGGCACCAAACAGACTCAACAGATGCTCCAGGCGCTTTTTCCTGATCAACTCCCTCAGTGAGAGATTTATCAATTCCTTTTTAGTCTTCACAGATGTAAGCCTTTTTGCTTCTTCAAGGAGTTTATCATCAATGTCTATTGTAGTCCTCATTAAGCACCTCCTTTATGCATATATTATAACAAAAATTTATGTATGTTTGGAGCATATAAATGCAAGTGGTCGTAAATCTCTGAAAATCGCAAAAATGGCATAGTCTTTCTAAAAAACTGCTTATATTATTAACATAAAGCACAAATGCTGTAACTGATATATCTCTGTCAGCAGGATATGAGACTCATTCTTCACTCACCAGGGCTTTCAGGCAACATTTTAGCATGCCCCCACAGAGTCCAGAAAGAGGAAATCTCATAAAATAGTCCCTGGCAAAGGGGGCTCCATGACCTAAAACTACCGGAAAAGGAGGATAAAATAGAGACGAGACCTAAAAAACCTGAGGACAGAGATATGGATGCCAATTCAGGATTGAAATGTGGAGAATTATTTCAGTATTTCAGGATCAGAGTGGGGAATAAACAGGGCAGAAGGGAAATTCTTCATGAATTCAGGCTCTGTATTCATCTCTTTATATGTAATAATAGAGCGTATCTCTTCGGCCTCTTTAATCAAATCTCCATTAAGAAGAACCGCTTCTGCACCTTTTAGGGCGGAGTTGCCCACTGGAGTAAATCTATCCTCTGGCACCAGTGGTAGCATCCCGAGCAGTTGGGCCTTCTCAATCCTTACACCACTGCCCATTGCACCTGCAATATAGTATCTATAAACATCAGAGAAACTGAGCCCCAGATCATGAAGCAACACATACAGAGAGGTAAACATAGCAGCCTTTGTTCTGAGGAAGTTGTTTATCTCTCTTTCGGTTATTCCTATCCTCCTGCCGTTAACATTAGTTACTTCAAAAAAAGGTTCTTCGCCCTGGGTGTCAACCTCTGCTTTGTTTGTAAACCTCCCCAAAGAGTCAATCCTACCTGTTCTGTAAAGCTCTGCAATCAGGTCTATCACACCCGAACCACAGATACCCCTTGCAGGGGCGTCCCCGATAGTCTTATACACTATCCTCTTATCTTTAATATCAATCCTGTATATAGCTCCATCTTCTGCCCTCATACCAGAGGAAAGGATTCCATCCTCAAGAGCAGGCCCAGCCGCACCTGCCCCCACCATTATCCAATCCTTTGTTCCCACCACAATCTCAGCATTCGTGCCCACATCAATCAGGACAGAAACCTCCTCACTCTTATGAATACCTGTTGCTAAAATACCGGCTATTATGTCTCCACCTACATAGCTCCCGGCATTAGGGAATATATAAACCACACCACGAGGGTTTATTCTTATACCCATTTCATCTGCAATCCTCACACCTGGAGAATACACCACGGGTATATAGGGCTCCACCGGTATATTCTTCACCTCAAGTCCCATTAAAAAATGGGTCATTGTGGTATTCGCAGCTATACTACAGGCACAAAGATTCCTTTCCGGTACTGCCGTCTCTCCAGAAAGTTCCTCTACAAGTGAGTTGACTCCTTCTAGAAGAGACTTGTGGAGTTGCTCTCCCCCGCCAAGCATTGAATGATGGATTCTGCTAAGAATGTCAACTCCATATTCTATCTGGGGATTAACAATGCTCTTCCTTGATAACATCTGGTGTGTTGAAAGCTCCCATAAAGAGGCGGTGATGTTAGTGGTGCCTATGTCAACTGCAACTCCATAGGGTTCAGAATTAGAATGTGGCTCTATCATTATGTATCCCTTCTGAAGTCTTCCTATGAGAGGACTTGTCTTGAACGATTGGGTTCTTAACACATCGGGCAATTCCTTCATTACACACAAAGGGATCTCTAAGGAATTCAGAGACAGAACATCCTTCAGTCTTTCTACATCTGCCCTTTTATCATTGGAGTGTGGTCTTGGAAGGGTTAATGTTATTCTGAAAACCAGTGGATATTCTTTCATTGTTCATACATCACTTTACCCATGTCATTAGTATCATAGCCTCCAAGGCTTTCCACAGCCTTACGGAAATCCCTATCATTGGTTATTATATCAAGAACTGCTTTAACAGAATCCAATCTTAGAGAGTACTCTGGAAATATGAGGTCATAACGCTCCCTTGTTACAGGTATAAAATCAAGATCAAGTGCCCTTGCTGCTGTGAGTATCCCCATACCTACATCAGCCGCTCCAGAGGCAACCTTAGAAGCAACCCCCATGTGGGTAAACTCCTCCCTCTCATACCCATTCACCTCAGAGGATGATATCCCTGCCTCCCTTAGCACTTTGTCTGTTAAAAGCCTTGTGCCTGAACCCCTCTGTCTGTTAACAAACACTACGTCCTCTCTTCTGAGGTCTTCAATACCCTTTATTCCTTTTGGATTCCCTTTTTTGACAATTAGTCCCTGTTGTCTGTAATGGAGGTTTATAAGTCTTAGAGACACATCTTTGAGAAGCCTTTTGATAAAGGGAATATTATACTCCTCTGTCTCTTCATCAAACAGATGGGTACCTCCAATATGAGCCTCCCTGCGTTTTATAGCCATTATTCCTCCCATTGAGCCCACATGGGCAGATGACAAACTGAATGCCGGATATCTCCTTCTCAGGTAATTTGCAAGCAGATCAAGGGTGTTGTCATGACTACCTATACAGACAACAGTGTTGTCTATCTCTCTGACACCTCGTAGCAATACCACATTCACCTCAGATTCACTCCCTATCCCCTCGCTCTCCTCTGGTATCTGGATAATTCCATCCGCCCTCTGGATGGTCATCAGTGCCCCGGCTCCTCTTCCCACAGGTGTAGCAATAAACTTATCATCCACTCTGCCTACCTTGACCCTTAGAAACTCTGTCTGCCCCAGTGGAGAAGTTACAGGCCTTGACATCCTTGCCTTTATGGTCTCTGGCTCCTCAGGCTGAAGACCGAGAAGGTGAGAGATTAAGGGTTTACAGAATAGCTCAAACACTATATAGGCACTTACTGGGTAGCCTGGTACCCCAATCACTGGTTTGTCTTTTACCCTTCCGAGAAGCACCGGTTTGCCCGGTTTCATACTGACCCCGTGTACAATTATCTCTCCAAGTGCTGCCACCACATCTGGGGTAAGGTCTTTCTTACCCGCAGATGAACCAGCTATCACAGCAACCACATCTGAGTCCTCAACAGCCCTCATAATCGTCTCTCTGAGAATAACCATATCATCAGCAACGGGGCTTAATCTATGGAATACCCCTCCCCACTGAACAATCATGTTCCCTAACATAAAACTGTTATAGTCAAGTACAGACCCCACCTCTGGTTTCTCCCAAGGGTCTATAACCTCGCTTCCTGTAGGTATTATACTCACCAAAGGCTTTCTTCGTACCCATACCTCACTGTTTCCTCCTGCAAGCATAGCAGCAATATCCACTGGTCTTATTTTGTGTCTTTCAGGAAGTATTAACTCTGTCTGCACTATATCCTCTCCTACGGTCCTCACATTCTGATAGGGTGTCACAGGCTGATGTATAACAATACAGTCTCCCTCTTGATGAGTATCCTCAACCATGATCACTGCATTAAAACCTTTAGGCAGGGGCTCTCCTGTACTAACCTCCACAGCCTGTTCCCCAAGCTTTAGCCTCAATGGTGAGACCTCTGAGGCACCAAAGGTATCCTGAAACCTGACTGCAAAGCCATCCATCGCAGAGGCTGTAAAGAAGGGAGAAGACATTCTGGCAAAGACCGGCCTTGAGGTTATTCTGTCAAGTGCATTGGTAACCTTTATAAGCTCTTCATCAATAAGAGAAATTCCCTTAAGAAATTCTCTCCATCTCTGAAGGGCTTTACTGAGGGGTGTAGTCTGTAGATATATTCTCTGAGCAGGTTTCACATCTGCTGGTTCTTCTGTATCTCGACCACCTTTGTGCTATCTCCACCACTCATATATGACCTGCCCTCGAATATTCCTCCTTCAATAATCGTGAGCTTTTTTGTATGAACATCTCCCAGCACCCTACCCTTTGCCCTTATCTCAATCGCATCCTCCGCATTTATATTACCTTCAACCGTTCCACCTATAACCACGCCTTTTGCTTTAATATCGCCTTTTACCTTCCCCTTCTCTCCTATAACTACCCAGTCTGCATTAATATTACCCTCAAAAATTCCATCCACCCTAAGGGTGCCATTCACATTTGTCTCACCTTTTATTGTTGAGTTGACACCTATAATGGTCTCAACCCTGTCTGTCTTCTTCCCCAACATAATTCCTCCCTATATATGACTTTGGGTTTACAGGCTTTCCATCAATCCAGACCTCGTAATGGACATGAGGACCTGTGGTATTACCTGTTGATCCCACATAGGCTATAATATCTCCCCTCTTCACAATCTGCCCCACCTTTACTACAATCTTCTTATTATGGGCATAACAGGTTCTGTAGCCAAAACCATGCTCTATAACCACGAGTCTTCCACTACCTCCGCTCCAGCCTGCAAAACTCACTATTCCATCCGCAGTAGCCCTTACAGGAGTGCCTGGCCATGCTGCTACATCAACACCTGAATGGAAGACCTTCCGTCCTGTCTTAGGATGCTTCCTCCATCCGAAACCCGAGCTTATATAACCTGCATCTACAGGCAACCCCATAGGAGTTGCGAAGTAAATATCCCTCTGCTTTCTTATGTAATCCCTGATCTCCCCGATCCTGTTCATACTCTTTTCTATCTGTTTCTTAATTAGATCTACATCTATGGAACCGGTATCCGAGGTATCTAAGGTCTCAAATATCTCCTCTTTTGTGTTTAAGGAGAATAGTCTTTTAAACTCAGCGTCAGCCTGTTTTAAGGATTTCACAGTGGCTGTAATATCCATGAATTCATCTCTGTAAAAATCGAGACGCTTCTTTAGAGCATAGTATTCTTTGGTTGTTATCCCCACGGATGCAATATATACAGTAAAACCGGTCCATAGTAAAATTGTTAGGATTACTGCTATTGAAGGAAGTCTCAGGCTTACAGGTCTTTTTGTTGAATGAGGAATTATCATTACTGTAAGAGGTGTAAAGATAAATCTTATAAATCTCCTCAATCTACTCATAAATAACACCTCCCTCTCCTTTCTCAACCCTGCCCACTATAAAACTTTTATAACCTTCTTCTTCCAGTAACTTTAACGTCCTCTCTGCATCTGATTCATCTATCACAACTATGTATCCTATACCGAGATTAAAAGTCCTCCGCATCTCTTCATCAGAAATTTTACCCAATTCTTGGATTATCTTAAATATGGGATGCTCAGGCCATGAACCCTGTTTAATAATCACTCTGAACCCTTTAGGGATTGCCCTTGGTATGTTTCCAGGCATTCCACCTCCTGTAATGTGTGCCATGGCTTTTATAGAGATACCATTGCTTAAAATCCTTTTAATACCTTTAACATAGATAATGGTGGGTTCAAGGAGTTCCTCACCAAGGGCCCTTCCCAGTTCTTGGATATATGTATCTATGGTATATTTGTTCATCTCAAAGAAGACCTTTCTAACCAAGGAGTAGCCATTACTGTGAAGACCGCTTGAGGCAACTCCTACCATCACATCCCCTTCTTTCACATCTCTACCATTGACCATCTTATCCTTCTCCACAATACCTACTACAAACCCGGATAGGTCATACTCACCCTCTCTATAAAACCCTGGCATCTCTGCTGTCTCACCACCAATCAATGCACATCCTGCCTGTCTGCATCCCTCTGTGATACCCTTTATAACCTTCATTGCTACCCCTGTCTGAAGCTTACCTGTGGCAAAGTAGTCAAGGAAGAAGAGTGGCTCAGCACCAAGAGTAAGGATATCATTCACACACATCGCAACAAGGTCTATCCCCACAGTATCATGTCTACCCATCATGAAGGCGATCTTCAGTTTTGTGCCTACACCATCTGTACTGCTTACAAGAACAGGGCTCTTATACTTAGATGTATCTATCTCAAAAAGTGCCCCAAAATGGCCTATCTTTGAGAGAACACCTTCACGAAATGTACTTGTTACAAAGGGTTTTATTGCATCTACAAGCTTTTCACCCTCTTCAATGTCCACTCCTGCATCCCTGTATGTTAACCCATCCTCCATGATACTCAGTTAGTATAAAAGCCATCCCCCTCACATGTCAACAAGAATTCTCTACCCCATCCTGCAATTGACCTGAAGCAGCCCTGCCCCCTTTAAAAAGTTTGACCGAAGCCAATCACAGGATTAAGGCTCTAAACCTCCTGGCATCCTCAAGCATTGATATATTGTTAAAGAAAATATATCCTTTCTTAGAGATACTAACTACTCTGTTCTTAAGTTCTAATAGGTCTTTCTCAGTATATCTATACCTGTAACCACCTATGCCATGCAGTCTCCAGTAGAGTATATCTCCATACAGAGGCTCATCAACAAAGGGATCAACCACATGGACAAGATTAAACTCTTTACACACCTTAAGAATACTCTCCTTATCCCATCCCCTTGGCTCAAAGGCTATAATAAATCCAGCATCTTTTATTTTCTGAAGAAACTCACACAGATTATTGACATTCTCTTTCTCAGACTTAAAACTCCGTGGAGTCTGAAAAAGTATAATCCTCGCTTTCAAGGCTTCTGCTACAGCAGATGTAACCTTCCAGGCTTCCATCACCTCTTCTGTAGGTCTGAAGAATCCATAGTTCTCTGGATTGCCTATCTTTTTCTTAAGCCTTCTGTATGTGGGACTGCTAAAAGGATGGGTGATAATCTGCCATGCCTTCACTGTAAATTCAAAATCTTCAAGCGCCTCTTGTCTCCACCTCTTCAGTGTAGAAAGCTCTGGAGGATTGTAGAAGGTCTGTTGTACCTCAACAACCTTGAACTCTTTATAGTACTTACTCCTTGATCCAGGAAATCCACAACAACCAATTTTTAGATCCATAAAAAATATTACTGATATTGACACATAGAGAACAAGTGGTTTAGATTAAAAAGGGAGCTTAGCAGGGGAGTCTTGCCCGTAAGGTCCAGCATTATAAATGGATAAATTCTATCTAAGAACTGAATTTACTCCCAAGGGTGATCAGCCAAAGGCTATCGAAGCCCTCACAGAAGGGGTCTTAAGGGGACTAAAACACCAGGTACTTCTTGGTGTAACAGGTTCAGGCAAGACCTTCACTATTGCAAATGTTATAGCAAACATAAATAGACCAACCCTTGTAATCGCCCATAATAAGACTCTTGCTGCTCAACTGTATGGAGAATTTAAAGAACTGTTTCCTGACAATGCAGTGGAGTTCTTTGTTAGTTACTATGATTACTACCAACCAGAGGCATACATACCAGAAAGTGATACCTATATAGAGAAGGACGCCCTCATTAATGACGATATAGACAGAATGAGACACTCTGCCACAAGGGCTGTCCTTGAAAGAAGAGACACCATAGTTGTTGCCTCTGTCTCCTGTATATATGGAATCGGCTCACCCGATGACTACATGGCAATGCATCTGATAGTAGAAGAAGGTATGAAGACTGAAAGAAATGCCATCTTGCGAAAGCTTGCAGAGATGCTATATGAAAGGTCAGAAAGGGATTTCAGAAGGGGCAACATGAGAGTGAGAGGAGATATAATCGAGGTGTATCCCTCGTTCTCTCTCGACAAAGGTATCAGGATAGAGTTTTTTGGAGATGAGATAGACCAGATACAGGAGTTTGATCCATTAACAGGAGAAAAACTACAAAGACTTCAGAAGATTGCCATCTATCCTAATAGCCACTGGATAACCCCCAGAAACAGACTCGAGAGGGCTATTGAGGCAATAGAAGAAGAACTTGAAGAGAGGATACAGTTTTTTCTGAAACAGGGCAAGTATCTTGAGGCGGAAAGGATTGAACAGAGAACAAGATTTGACCTTGAGATGCTGAGAGAGTTTGGATACTGCCATGGTATTGAAAACTATTCAAGACATCTCAGTGGACGCGCACCTGGGGAACCACCATATACATTGATAGACTATTTTCCTGAAGACTATCTGATGATTATAGATGAGTCCCATGTTACAGTCCCTCAGCTGAGAGGAATGTATGAAGGTGACCGTTCAAGAAAGGAGACACTTGTGGAATACGGTTTCCGACTGCCTTCTGCCCTTGATAATCGTCCTTTAAAATTCGAAGAATTTGAACACAGAATAAATCAGGTGATCTATGTCTCGGCAACACCTGGTCCATATGAACTTGAGAAATCTGGAGGCAAGGTGGTAGAACAGATTATTAGACCTACAGGACTCGTTGATCCTAAGATCACTGTTAAACCTGCCAAGGCACAGGTGGATGATCTTCTGGGCGAAATTAGGAAACGGGTATCAAGAGGTGAAAGAGTGCTTGTAACTACTCTTACAAAAAAGATGGCAGAGGACTTAACAGATTATTATTCAGACCTTGGCATAAAAACAAGATACCTCCATTCAGACATAGATACACTTGAAAGGGTGGAGATTATCAGAGACCTTAGGCTTGGCAAGTTTGATGTCCTTATAGGAGTAAATCTCCTTAGAGAGGGACTTGATCTACCAGAGGTGTCCCTTGTGGCTGTGCTTGATGCGGACAAGGAGGGTTTTCTCAGATCAGAAAGGGCACTGATACAGACAGCCGGAAGGGCTGCAAGGAATATTAATGGAGAAGTGATTCTTTATGCTGACACCATTACAGGCTCTATGAAAAGGGCAATTGAAGAGACAGAGAGAAGGAGAAAAATACAGATGGAATATAATGAAAAAATGGGGATCACTCCTGAGACTGTAAAAAGTAAGATCAAGGATATACTGAGTTCTATTTACGAGGCTGATTACTGGACAGTTCCAGCAGTTGAAGAGCCTGCAACAACCTATGATGCAGACGAAGAAACAATAAAAACCCTTGAAGAGGAGATGAGACAGGCAGCGGAGAGATTAGAATTTGAAAGAGCTGCAGAGCTAAGAGACAGAATCAAAGCACTGAAAGAAAGACTACTTTCGGTTGCAGAGTATTGAGTTCTTCTCCCTGAACTGTTCTATAAGGACCTCTCTCATGAGTGAACAGGCCTGGATCACCTTTGGATTAGAGATACTGTAGTATATATTCACTCCTTCTCTTCTTGCCTTTAAGATACCCTTTGTTCTGAGCACTCCCAGATGCTGTGATACATTTGCCTTCGGAATACCAAGTATATTTACAAGTTCTGTAACCGTCCTCTCCCCGTTCTTTAGGGCATGAATTATCTCCAAACGCTTGGGATTTGTAAGAGTTTTACATATCTCTGCCTGAAGCTCAAAAATTTTTTTATCCAAGTCTTCCATGCCATATATTTTAAATAACATCTCCTCAATTGTCAAATTTTAATTAATAGCTATTTTCGGCAAATTTAGCCGTCTAAACTTAACAACCTTCTCTTATCTTCTCACAGAACCTTAATCATGCTTATTACAAGCGATAAATGTTTCTTAGCAGCTATCTGAAATCTATACCAATGAGACTGCTCAAAATTATCCCTAAATTTAATCTCTACAAACCTCGGATATCTTATATTCACTTCTCCCATAATATCTGAAGAACTATTATCATCTCCTTCAACTGCTTCTGAAGGGTCTCTTTCAAACTTTAAAGCCTCCTGAATCCATCTATTCTCATCATATGTAGGGATCTCATTATACATCTCTTTTACCATTTTAATTCTACTCTTCATATCAGGAGCCTCAACAAGGGATCTAAGCTCTCTCTTTATACTATCCCAATTATTTTCAGGTCTTATAAATTTACATAGAGTTTCTAAGCATTCAAGGGTCCTTTGCTGGTTGCTAATTGGTGGTCTTTCTTCATCAAATCTATTGTCTATCCATTCTTTGGAAATTATATCAGGATCATGAGTGAATTCAGCATGTCCTATGCTGGGCATCAGCTTTTTTATAGAAAAATCTCTACGACTATTCCAGTTTTCTTCAAAGGCACTAAAATTTTCATGTGACCAGGTGTCAGCATATGTATGTAGGGCTATACCGATACGATAAGGGTCCTTGCTATCCAAAGCTTTTCCGAGAAGCACTCTCGCGTTTTCACAATCCCTCACAGTACAAAGTGGATTATACCTACCTTCTATTGTAAAAATATTCTTTTCATCATCTTCAGCTGGCAAGAAGTGAAAAGGTGCATATACATATCTCTGTGTTGCTATATCTCTATAATCCAGACTGAGTGCTTGTGTAATAATGGGATGAAATCTCTTATGATTGTCTTCTATTTTCTCGGGAAACTTTATGTAAAATCTACCATAACTGTCTTCTACTTCATAGTACCTATCTGTATTGTCATCCACATATTGAGAAGCATAAGCAATTATGTAACTTTCTTGAGCACTGTATCCCAGGTGTCTGGCCACTACATAGATGATATAATAGTGAAAGTCTTTCTGCATTTGTTCCCTCCTAAAATATTTTTATATTTGTTTTAATATATAATTAAACCAACACTTGGAAGAAGCTCATGGAGTACATACTCTCTATGTCTCCACGCTGCCCGAATAAACCGACAGGCATCTGAATCCTCAATATTCTGTCCTTCTTTAAGCTCATACTCGATCCTTCTTGGACGCCACAGGCCCTCATCATACTCTATCTCTCTATCTATATCTGTTACTTTACAAAATACACCCCCTCTAATATTCTCCTTCCATAGCCTTATTCTTTCATTCTTAGGTGCCTCTTTTTTTAGAATCTCCTTTATATAATCTGAAATCTCTTCCCAACTCCTCGGCCCATTGGGATCTCTATCTTCAGGACTAACCTCAAGATACTCAGAAAAGAATTGATATAGACACTCGCATCCTTCAAAGAAGCTTTCAAAATTGTTTCTCTCTGAATCACTCTCATTGTGTTCACCTGTTTCATACTCAAATCTCCATTCTAAATATGGTCTGTCAGGATAGGTTGCAACTGCACCATGACCTACTGGAACAATTTCAGCAAAATTGCCTACAAATCTTGTTTTAAATTCCTCAAACTTCGTCTTTATATAGCTGAGGATATCCTTAGAATGCTTTTCTGAAACCTCAATAGATTCTTGTCTTACTTTATTCCAAGGATGAGCAAAACCAATAAATCCGAAATGTGAAAAAGTATCAGCATAAACATGAGTAACAATACCTATAAGGTGAGGCCAGTATTCTCTGTTTGAAGAGGCCAAAACATCTTTTATCATCTTTTGTGCTGGCTGACTGTTCTTTCTACAGATCATTCTCTCAATAAAACTCTCCCCTTGATTACCTGGAAGAAAATGAAAGGGAATCCATACCTTCCATTGATCACCTGGGATTGTGTTTTTGTAATCCAGTGGTTTATGACTTGTCATGGTAGGCAGTATAGCCTTCTCATCTGACAACACCACAGCATCATCATCAATTGAGTCATCAACAAATTGTGAAGCATAAGCTATGGTTCGTGCTGTCTCATCTTTAATACCAGCAGCACGGGCCAAAGCATAGACCCCATAGAAATGCATATCAATCTGCATCTTACCCCTCCCTTTTACAAAGTTTAAATAGAATCAAAAACTTCTACCTTCCCCCCACTTTGTTAAAGACCTTAATTAATATTACCATATTATTATCAGGATGGAGCCAGGGAGGGGCTTTGAACCCCCGACCTGCTGATTACGAATCAGCTGCTCTACCGCCTGAGCTACCCTGGCATTAGTTTGATTTTAAAGGGATTTTACGCTACCAGTCAACCCAGGAAGCCTCGGGGGTTCACCAAAATCTATAAAACCTACTATGCCTTAATCAACTATCTTTAAATAATAACAACACATATGGTCATCAAGCACCCTGTCCACCACATCCTTTGAAACACCTGTCTCACTTATCCATTTTTCAGCAAATCCTTTCTTGCCTGCTCCAGACTTACAACCGAGTTGATAAATCTTTATCTTTTTGCCATCTATTGTGATTTTATCAGCAAAGGCACTCCTCATAGGTTGATGTACTGCACAGAAAGGACTCACACCAGCCCCTTCTCCAACACGGTACTGATCTGTTACAGGACTTGGTTTATTAAACTCTACAGTGAAGTCTGCAAACCCTTCGGGCAGCTTACCAAACACCTCTGTATAATTTTTTATAGAGGGACCAAAAGGGCAGGCTTTTAGACCAAAAACAAAATCTCCCTGATGGGATGATTTACCCTCTATCATTGCAATTGGATTAGTAGCATTCTCTATAGCAGTAAGATAATCATCAAAGGAATTATAATTGACCTTTGGTATCTTCTCTGCTGTTTTTATAGCATTTCTGATGAGAGTCCCCTTCGCACTAGGGGCACCACTTAACGTAATCATCACCTTTATCATATCTAAAAAACTTATGTGCGCAATATCAAGAATCTTTCCTTCAGTCATAATTCACCTCACTTCCTTAAATTTTTATATTGCTGCCACGGCTGCAAGCTCATGGCTGTGTTTCTTGAGCTTAAGCCTTATCATTCCCAGATTTGCATCCTTCTCAGCGACAATAACAAGAAATGCATTCTCTCCCACAGGTGAGAACATAACAGGACCATTCTCAAATTCAAGCATACTCATGGTGAGTTCGCCCTTACCAAGCTGCCTGCCCATAGACTCCGCTGCACCAAATCCACTTGATGCAATAGCACCTACCATTTCAGTATCAATGCCTGTTCTCGCAATACTGTCAAGTAAGAACCCATCACGCCCCACAAGACACACGGCAGTAACACTTTGTAACTTTGTAAACTCATTAAGAATGTCCTTTAAAGTGTTCATCTTTTCCTCCTTTTCAAGTGTTTCTAAAATTATTTCTTCTTCTCCATCAACCTCTCCAGTCTCTTCAATGCCTACTTCAATTATATTCTCCTTTTCCACCGCCCTCTCTTTCTCATCTTTAAGTCTGAACCCTTCCATAATAATATGGCCAAGAGTAGTACTGATATTCCTATGTTTCCGTCTACAAATACTTTCTATCTCTATCTCTGCATCCTCCCAACATACAATCTCATAAGCAGCCTTTTCACCTTTGTCAGTCTCGGTTTCTGCACCTATTAATTGACCCTCATTGAAATAGAGATAACCTATTCTTCCTTTAGAGGTAATTTTTAAAGTGCAGGTCTTTCTCTCCATCTCCACCAGTTGTAGGAATGTGGGCAAAGTAATACCTCGGATATATCCCTCTGAGCTGGCTGCTAACTCAAGAAAAATCTTATCTACCAGTTCCTTGAAGTCCAGAGGTTTCTCCAGATACTGAGATACCCTCATGCTTTGAACTCTCTCTTTTATTTCTGGTGTACCATAGGCGGTCATAACAATTACAGGAATATCAGGGAATTGTCTACTCATATATGCCAGTAGTTCAAAACCATCCATCTCTGGCATCTTTAGATCTGTTACAACGAGGTCCACCTGTGTAGAGTTAAGAATTTCTATAGCTTTTTTACCATTTTCTGCAGTCAATGTATTAAACTCAGCAGCATATGCACTAAGACCCTCTGAAACACTGGAAAGAAAAGACCTTTCATCATCCACAATTAATACATTTTTCATCTTCCTTTTTCTCATAATCAATTATTACTTTCAGCAAGGAATATGCCAGAGCCGAATTATCCTTTAATATCAAGGAATTAGCAAATATCTCTTTAAAATAAGCTTTCAGATTAGTTCAATATGAATGGTTCATTTTGAATAGGTAGTCCATTCTGAACATCTCTTAAACAATACCATAACGTCTTATCTTTCTTTTAAGGGTGGACAGAGATATACCTAATGCCTTAGCTGTCTTAGTATAATTTCCAGAAAAGTGATTAAGGGCGTACTTTATGTGATTTTTTTCTACCTCTTCTAATGTAGGAAAAGTGCTACTGTTAGGATTGGAATAGAACAGAGAAGTCTCAGACATTTCTCCTGTCTTCACAAGAAGTTCAGATGGCCTGATAGTCGTTCCCCTATAAAGAATAATGGCCCTCTCCAGAATATTTTTTAATTCCCTCACATTTCCTGGCCAGTTATATTCCATTAAACGATCTATTTCAGACCCAGGAAGTCTCACCTCACGTCCTTTTGCTATCTTTTGAATAAAATAATCACACAATTCAGGAATGTCTTGACGTCTCTGTCTCAATGGAGGTATGTGTATTCTTATAACACTAAGTCGGTAATACAGATCTTCACGGAATCTTTTCTCTTTTATTGCCTTCTCCAGATCAACGCTGGTTGTGGCTATTATACGCACATTCACATCTCTTATATAATCACTTCCAAGCCTCTTTATCTTCTTATCATCTAAAACACCCAAAAGCTTTGTCTGTAGATACTGGGGCATCTCTCCTATTTCATCTAAGACAAGGGTGCCCCCTTCAGCCATCTCAAATATACCCTTCTTTGTTGTTAATGCACCTGTGAAAGCCCCTCTTTCATATCCAAACAGCTCAGCCTCTATAAGATTCTCTGGGATAGCAGCACAATTTATAGATACAAAAGCGGCATTAGCGGTCAGACCACTGAAATGAATAGCCTTTGCCACTAAGTTTTTTCCTGTACCTGTTTCACCTGTGATAAGCACAGGAGCATCAACTGATGCTGCTAAATGTACCAATTTCTTAACCTCAGCAATACCAGAAGAACTGCCAATTAAAACTGCTTCCTCGCTCTCTTTGATGTTTCTGTAGTTTTGGAGTTGCTCTGTCCTTTCCAGTTCCAAGGTTCTTAAGGCTCGATGTATGGTAAGTTTTAACTCTTCTAATTCAAAAGGTTTTGAAAGATACTCATAAGCCCCTGCCTTAATAGCCTTCACAGCATTGTCAAAACTGGGATAGGCTGTAATGAAGATGATTTTGGTCTGTTCGTTGTATCTGAGAATGGAGGGACAGAGGCTATGACCTTCTGCGTCTGGAAGTCTTTGGTCCAATAAAACTATATCTATCTTTCTCTTAGAACAAATCTGCAACCCCTTTCTGCCAGTAGAAGCAGTAATAATTTCCAAGGAAGCATTTTTAAAATAATCTCTAATTGTGTCACATAATATTTTGTCGTCATCAATAATTAGGATAGTTTTACTACCTTTCTGCAATCCTGTTCCGCCCTTCTGGCAAGGTTATGGTTACCACAGTACCGAGATTCTCACGACTCTCTACCTCTATCGTCCCATCCATACTTGCCAGCATCTTCTTCACGATTACAAGACCAAGACCCGTACCATTTGGCTTGGTAGTATAAAAAGGTTTAAAAAGATTTTTCTGTTGTTCTTCAGACATTCCACAACCATTGTCTTCCACTCTTATCATTACCCTTTTATCAATCTTGAGCACACTGATAAAAATCTCTGGATCTTCTCTGTCTTTCAATGCATCTGAAGCATTAGTGAGAATATTCAACATCACTTGCTGAAGTGCCCGGGGATCTGCATGTACCCACTCTGCTTCTTTACGAATAAGGGTCTTTATTTTAATCCCTTTCTCCTCAAAATCACTCACAACCATAGAGAGGAATTTCTTCATAAAATAAGAGATTTGTACATCCTGTAGTTCCATACTCTCATACATACTAAAAGATTTTAGAACCTTAAGGAGGTACTCTACACGACTTATCTCGGTTAACACCCTGTCTATATATTCCAATATCTTCTTCTTGGGATATGTATCTATGTTATCCCTAAGTACGCTCATTGTCATCTTTATAGAGTTTATAGGATTCCCTATTTCATGTCTTATGCCTGAAAATATGTATCCAATATTATTCATGGTATTCACTGCTTCAGCTATCGAGTCCAATCGCACCTTTTCTGTGACATCTGTAGCATATATCCAGAGATATCGATCAGATACTCGATAGACTGTGTAACCTATGAATCTGTTCCCGTAACGGAGTGTTTTAGAGATACTCGGACTATTAGAGGTAAAATACTCTTCAATATTAGGCAACAGAAGCGCACAGAGAGCCTTATAATCTTTTGGTTTAATAGTGCTCTTAAAAAGATCAATAGCAAATTTATTTTGGAAGATTACAGTCTCTTTTTTAACATCTAACCCTATTATTCCCAAGCTTATATTTTCAAGAATATTAACATAAACGCATTCATTAGAATGTTGAAAATTGCTTGTAGGACAAACTTCATACTCCTTAAAGACACCAACAGCCATGGTATTATAATTATACTATTATGAACAATAAAATTCCACAATTTTCCCCAAAGTTTTTCTTTAATATTTAAAAATGGAAAAATTTATTTGAAAATCACAGGGCATGTATTATATTCTTATTTATGAATAATCAATCTATACAAAAGCTCTGTTCAATCCCTTGTAATCTCTGTGAATCCCGTAATATCGAAGAACTTTCTCTGATCGGAAGAGAAAGGAAATATTTAAGAACTGTAATATGTAAAGAATGTGGTCTGATTTGGTCAGACCCTCGGCCTATGGACCCCCGAAAATACTATAAAGATAAGTATCGGATGGAATACAAAGGTGTTATTGAGCCTAAACTGAAACACATATATCGTGCTGGTATAGTTGCATTAGACCGTTTTAAAAAGATTGAAAGTTTTTTATATAAAGGAGCAAAGATCTTAGACATTGGTAGTGGAGGGGGAGAATTCATGTATCTGCTAACCAAACTTGGTTATGAAACAACAGGTATTGAACCTAATATTGGTTATGCCAAATACTCAAGGCGCGAATATGGATTAAATATCATAACAGGGCTTGTTGAGGATATAGACATGTCAGCATCTGAGTATGATGTAGTTACCATGTGGCATGTTTTAGAACATACAGATAACCCCTTCTTAGTACTTTCCCATATAAACAGATGGCTAAAGAATGAAGGAACTCTGTTTATAGAGGTGCCTAATGTTGAAGCCATCTGTCAAGCTCCTATAAATAGATTCCATTTCGCCCATCTATACAGTTTTAATTTAAAAACCGTTGAGAAGATAGGAATAAAGGCCGGTTTTTATCCTATAGTCCAAGAAATCTCTGCAGATGGGGGCAACTTATTTATCATATTCCAAAAAACAAAAGTAGATAAAGTTCAAGATAACTGGAAGATTAAAGGGAATGCTCAAAATATTATTAAAATACTCAAAAAGCATACAAACATTCATCACTATATATCTCCATATCCATACTCAAGATTTTTAAAGAAAATAAAGAGAATAATAAATGAAAGAAAGGCTATCAGAGGCTTTTCAAGAGGGAAAGAAATTCTTGATTATTATTATAATAAAGAAATTTTACACTTTAAGTTAGATTAGAATATTTTCAAGTTACGATATAATCTTCGGGAGGGGAAGTTGATTTATTTAGTATCAAGTGGAGATATCTAAAGCCTTTCAGGCTTAAACCGAGAGATAACTCACAAATGAAAAACAATTTTAAATTACAATACTGTGATGAAGTCCAAAATCTATTTGGTAATGATCCCATATGCCGATGGATGATATGGTTATATTGCCATTTATCATTATGTACTTATACAGTTCTATGGTTTTTTATCATGGCTGGATTTCCTTTATTTTTGTCTATCGTACTTGGACAAGAGTTTAAATATAGAATATATGTGTATATCCCTCGTGTCTTATTTCCTCCTCTTGGTTCCTGGTTAGGATATAAATGGTTCGTTTCTATAGTCCGAGTCCCTCACCTACTTATTAAAGAGAAGGATTTACTGGAATCAAATAACAATTTTAATACTACAGCAAAGTATATGAGTCATCCACTATTTTATATATTTACAATAGTAGCAACCCTTTGTCTTGCTATGATTAATTATTTTTTAAATAAAGAAGTTGATATGCAGCTTGTTGAAAATTGGATTTTACTAATAGGAAGCAGCATATGGTGGTACTTTATAATAAGAACTTTACAGATGGCAATATTAGTATTTTGGGATTACAGACATTTTTTATACACTACTAAATTATTCAAAAGGCTAAATTTATTTGATTATGAAAATGCCTTTGGACTTAAGCCCTTGATCGAACACACTTATAGTTTTTTATTGCTCTATATTCTTATCATAGGTGCTTATCTTTTTTATTATCAGGTATTTTTAAATATTGATCCAAATATAAAAAAATGGCTTTCATTTGCTGTATGGAGCATCTATTTCTTCTTTCCAATTTATGGATATCTAACAACCCTTTGGCCTGCCTCAAAGATTGTTCATAAACGGAAAATAGAACTCATGAATGAATTATCTGAAAAGATGAATAAATGTTACAAATCTGAAGATTATAAGAATTTAGTTTTTTATCAAAGTCAATATGACCGCCTTAAATCACTTCAGTTGCCAAAGTATCCTTTTGCTCTGAATAGACTATTACAGAGATTTGGACTACAGATATTTATTTCTTTCTTAAACTTTGTGATTTCAACCTTTTATAAAGACTTAATAAAGGAACAGATCGAGATGATTACTAAAACAGTAAAAGAAATCATTCTTTAAACGTAAATACCACAATTGTGGTATTTACATAGAAAAATATCTGTGATATATTTAAAACGTTAATAAAAGTAGTAATAATTTGGATTTCGTGAAGGTAGTTAAAACGTATAGAAAGCAACTGGGGATAACATATTCAGTCAAAGCATGTCATGCTTTAAGTTAAGCAGATGAATTTACAGTAAGTTCTTCACTGATGATAGTATGGACAGAAGAGACATTTACTATAACTCCTAAAAAGAGAGGATAGTACCTGCAGTGGGAGAAGAGTAATATGTTTAAAAAAATTTTTTTGCTATGCACTTTGTTGATTCTGATAGGTTGTGCACCTGAGATTAAAAAAATTCCTTCTACATTAGTGCCAATGGCATCGGGAAAAAACACTGAGTCTTTTTATCTGACAAAAGATGTAATAATTAATTTACCTACAGGTTATAAAAGGATACTCAAACATAAGTCAAGGTGGCTTTTCATTGGCAAAATACCTCAAGGAAGTGTGTATAAGCCACTTGATCAAGTGCTTACTATTGAAGGAGCTCATATACATGAAGCTTATCTTGTAATCTCTAATAGGCAATTAGTTGGGTTCTATTTACCTGTTGAAAATGCCTTTTCACCAATTCTATCTAAACCCTTATTACCAATTGAGCCAATAAAATAGAAATAGGAGGTCAATTATGTATCGATTTATAAGCTCTTCTGTGTCAATTTTTCTCACTTTAATCCTTCTAAGTTGCGCCACTACCGGACCAAAATATTCAGAGATTAAAACATCCTTACCCATGATTAATCCTGAAGAAGGGAGGATATACTTTTACAGAAAAGCCAATCTGTTTGGTTCAGGAATCCAGCCATCTGTATACCTCAATGGTAAAAAAGTTGGTCGTTCTGTTCCAGGAGGATTCTTTTTTGTTGACCGTCCTGCTGGCAACTATGAAGTACTTCTTTCCACTGAAGTCGATAAAAAACTTACTTTCACTCTCGATAAAGGACAGATACGATATGTTCGCATGTCAGTTGGTTTAGGTATACTCGTTTACCGAGTTTATCCAGAATTGGTTGATCCATCCATTGGAGAATCAGAAATGCAGGAACTAAGGTATATAGGCACAGAATTTAATAAATAGAGAATTTTGATTGCTTTCTTTAGAAAACTAATTATCTGAGTTTAACATAAGTAAAAAATAGGGTATGTTGATTTTTGAATCTCAAGTTTTTAAATATATAAATAAAAAGGAGGGTAGAAAAATGAGAGGAAAGGGTAAAATTCTGGTAGGGGTAATTCTCGTCTTGAGTCTCTTTCTAATTGTAGGCTGTGGTGGAGGTGGAGATGAAAGTACGGGAAGTGGTGTTACGACCTATAAAACTTCAGAATACTATCCCTTAGGACAGGGTGACACATGGACCTATAGCAGCACGGGAGAGGAGATACAACCCGCTTGGCAGGAAACAGAAACACTAACAGTCTCAGGCACAGAGACCATAAATGGAGTAGAGGCAGTAAAGGTGGTTAAAAACAACGGTGATTATGATCTATGGACTTCAGATGACAATGGAATAACATGGTATTTAGAGTACCATATAGAAAATGGGGGCTGGTCTCAGATAGAGTATAACCCACCTCTGAATCTCATACCAGGAGAGGTATCAATAGGAACAAAACATTCAGGAAGTTCTACCATGATTTACACTGACAGTAGAGGTGCTTCAATGACAGGAACATTCTCTTTTGAGACAACGGTTGAAGGAGTAGAAGATGTAACCGTTCCTGCAGGAACCTTTAAGGATTGCCTTAAGGCAAAGATGAATTTCAGCATAAAAGATTCCTCTGGTCAGGAAGTTTCCTCAGGGACTATCACTATATGGTTTGCAAAGGGTGTTGGTAAGGTTAAAGAGACTTGTGAAGGAACAGAGGATGGGACATCTTATACTTATACAGACGAGCTCATGAGTGCCACTGTGGGAGGAGTAAGCTATCCACAGCAATAAGTTCCTTCAAGGGGCGGGCAACAATGTTGCCCGCCCCTTGTAAAGTATTCCTAAAACTCATACCTCATCTGAACATAAACATTATCATTCCTATCAAGGCTTCCGAACTGGCTCCAAGGCTCACCTCCTCCGAATACCATTGCACCAAAAGAGGCCCAGACACTGTCAGTAAAACTGTATCTTATCTCAGGGTTAAGAAGATAGTCTCCATCTGAGAGGCTCCAGAACGAGAAGTATGAGAGCCTGAGTGTCTGATGCATCAGTAACTGGGTGAGCCTTATAGAGAGAAGATCAGTAAACCTCCTCATCTTTGGAACACCTTCAGGAAGGGTTTTAAGATACTCAGAGTAATCCTCCATGTACTCTCCAAAATACTGGAGTGTCACAGTAAAGTCCTCCCATAGCTGCTGTTGATATCCGATGAGAAACTTCAGGCTTGAGTTTGGAATGAAAGGATTAGTACCCTCTCTGTCTTCTCTTGAGTTATAATAACCAGCCTCAACACTCATCACACCTTTCAGTGCACTGTACTGAAGACTCACCCCGTAAACAGAAAGTGATGGATAAAAAAGTCTGAGACCCGAAAGGATGGCAGGCTCTGCAGAGGGCATTCTGTAAAACCCCCGATAAAAGTATACTGCTACATCCACACCTGCGAGGTTCCTATAAAACCTCATGGCTATCTCTGTATTTTTCAGACTCTTAGAGGGCTTCAGCTCCTTCCTTTCTGAGATACCCTCCATAGGGTCATAGAGCCAGAACCTCTGTCTGTTAGGCAGGTTGTTTGGTTCAAAAAAGGGTAGAATCACGATATCTATGGAGAGCAGAGCAGGATAAAGACCGATCTTCAGTGCATCCACCGGGAGTTTCAGATACTCCAAAGGCCTTCCTGAAAAGAATGCCTCATAGTCCTTTGGAAATATATCGTTTATAAAAACAAGATCACCAAGCCCCCATGTAATTATCTGCCTGCCTGCACGGAGGTCAAAAGAGATACCTGTATAATCAAAATATACCTCTCTGAAATCAACTCCTACATCTCTGTCTATATTGTCATAGTAAAGTCCGGTTTTTGAAAAGAGTCTCAGTTGTTCATTGCTTATGTCAAGCTTTAACTGTATCCGCTCCTCTGCCCACTTGAGGTCTCCTCCATCGGGACTGCTTGAGGCGGTATTAAAAGAATAGTTGCCCTGAAGAAAACCATTAAGAGAGAATTCAAAACCCTCTGCTACAGTTGAGGCTAACAGTAAAATTATACATATCAAACACCCTTTTACATTCACTCTTCTGTCTATTTTATCGCTTTTAATAGGCAGGTTGGTCTGCCTTATCACAGGATTTATGCGACGAATTTTATTCATAAATATCCTGAACCTTTTTTACCTATTGAGTGAAGATGGTTAGATTTACAGAGGCACTGTCGGTGTCGCTGAAATCCTGTTCTTCAGCAGACCAACCTACCTTCCATTGGTTTTGTACGCCAGTCAAACAACAGATTAGAACTATTTTATCCATTTCTGGGGTGCTCTTCTCAGGAATCTCTCAGAAAAGAGTGCCTCTGGCAGTCCGATGTTATAATCAACTTCTGTGAATACCACCTCTGTCCTATGACCACTCTGTAGATTCTTCATGGTTCTTTTTACAACAGTGGGAAATCCTTTAACCGTCTCTATTTCATCTGCTGTAAAGAGCTTGTAGGGTCGCCCACTCAGGTCATAGTACTCCACCTTCAGTGGTAAAAAGCTCTCCTCTGAAATCCAGGACACCCTGTAGGCATAATCCACATCCGCCTTTCTGGGCGTGCTCTTTATCACAAAACACTTTTCCCCATTTAGCATGTCCTCCTTTAATAGTTCGTGAAGGTCATCATCAATATCTCTGCCAGAGACATCCTCATAAGTAAAGTCTGAACCAACAAAGCTGGATGCCTTGTCTCTTGCTGCAATCCTTCTCACCATATTAAGAGCTGGAATAAAGAGCCATCGGTCATCGTCCCTTTCTGGGTATTTATAAACCATAAAGGTCATACCCTTCACATCTGCAGGTGCATGAAAGTATATATAGTACTTCTGCTTGCCTCCTGCAGGACCGATGTTCTTTCTCAGCATGGTTAGTTCTCTCAGACGGACCTTCCCTGTGGAGGATATCAGTCTCATAGTGACCCTGACTTTGAGATCCTCACCTGCATAGAGGAATGCCTTCTGTGACTTTGTCATAATCTCTCTTGCATCCTGGGCATAAACTGATGTTATCAGAATAAAAAGTATGATGAAAGGCACTAAGAATCTCTTCATTTAATAACCTCCTTTCAGTAGTCTGCCTCTGAATGTCTCAATTAGTGCAGGTAGGAAGAAGATGGTAGTAATACCTGCAAAGAAGGCAAGAGAACCGAAAAAGAGGCCCACAGTTACATAAGGTGTCAATGTGGCAAGCACCAGTGGAAGAAATCCGAGACCCACAACTACAGCATTCCTCGCAATTGCAACAGATGGTTCACCCTTTGTAACCCAAAGCATCGCCTTCTTAAGGTCACCACTCTGGCTTAAGTAACTTCTGAACCTTTGACAGAAATGTATTGCAAAGTCTATTCCGAGACCAAGGGTGAGGGTTGAGCATACTGCTATTGGCATATCGTAATCCTTTCCACCAAAGCCTATAAGTCCATAACTGAAAAGTATAGAGAAGCTGAGTGGCAGTATTGCCACAAGGGCCCACCAGAAAGACCTGAAGAGAAACATCAGCAGTATAAATACCACCCAGTAGGAACCAATAGTTGCCTTAAGCATACCCTTAACCATGAGCTTCTGCCAGATAATGTTCAGATAGGGTAGCCCAGACCATTTTATACTGATCCCTTCTGGCAGTGGAGTCTTCCTCACATACTCTTCCACAGCTCTGACAACCTCTGTCATGTCTCTGTTGTCACCTGAGCGGAGTTGTACCCAGAGGTTTGCCTTCTTGTAATCATAATCCACGAGATTGTCCAGCTCATCAGGCTTGCTGGACATAAGAAACAGAAAGAGATACTGCCCAATGGTGCTACTGTCTGCTGGTACTTTCTCATATGCAGGGTCCTCATCATGGAGCACATAGTTTATCCGTTTCACCACATCTGCCACTGAGGTGGTCTTGCCCACAAGATGGTGTGATTCAAGATACCGCTGAAGCCTGTCAATATACTCTACAACCTCTGGCCTTTTTATATCTCCTGTGTTTTTGCCCTCAAAGACGAGATAGGATATATATGTGCCTCCTATAATCCTGTTTAGAACGGTATCTGCAACCCTTATAGGATGGTCTTTTTTAAACCACTTTACTGGATTGTCATTAACCCTCAGAGTACTTACTCCATATATAGCCACAACAAGCAGTATGGTACCCACCACAACAATGGCCTTACTCTTTGTGAGTGACAGATCAGCCATAGCAGAAAGCACCCTGCTACGGGACTCCTCCTTCTTCAGCCCTTTCAGTCTCTTTTCGCTGAGAAGCCTGAGGAAGGCAGGCAAAAAGGTTACACTGAGCAGCCATGCGACCATAACACCAAGGGCCACAAAGAGTCCAAACACCCTTACAGGTGGTATCTTTGCCCATGCAAGATTTGCAAAACCCACGGCAGTAGTGAGTGATGTATAAAGCATCGGTCTAAATAGTTCTCGGAAGACATCCCTGAGCACACCCTCTCTGTCTCTGCCTCTGTATTTCTCATAAAAGTCACTGAGCACATGGACACTGTCACATACCGCAATGGGCATGAGAAACACTGGTATCATTGACGACATTATATGTACAGTAAACCCGAGCCCTATCATGGCTCCCATAGTCCAGAGCACTGACAGCATGGCCACTGCCATTGAAGGCACTACAAGCATTATCCGTCTGAAGATGATCAGAAGGATAAGCATCAGAAAGCCACCGGCAAGGGGTGCAACAATCGCCATCTGTTTGAACATCTCCGCCCCAAAGGTATCCTCTGCAAGAGGAAGCCCTCCCATGTAGAATTTTTCTTTTCCCTTCAGTGGCTCGTATATCTTCTTTATCTCCTGGGCAACCTCATGGGCAACATCTTTACTCTCTACAGGAATATAAATAGCCGCCCCTTTTCCATCAGAGGAGACAAGCCTGTCTTTAAAAAGGGGATTCCCAAGCACCTCCTTTTTTAATGCCTCCAGCTCCTCCTCTGTCTCAGGCACCCTCTGAAGCGGCGGCCTCACCTCCAGAAGCCCACCTGAGCCAATAACATTGTTTGTAACACTGAGGCTCATCACATCATCGGCTATCACACCTTTTATACGCATAACCTTTCTGGTTATCTCGCTTATCTTTTTGAGGGTATCAGAATGGAATATGCCATCATCTCTCACAATACCAAGGACAATCATCTCATGAATCCCGAATTCCTTTTTCACCTCCCTATGAAACACCCTTACAGGCTCATCCTCTGAAAGCATATTCTCAGGATCTGTATCAATCTTTATCTTCGGGAATTGAATTAATAGGAAGGCAGTCACTACAAGAGTCAGAACAATGACAGTCTTCGGATACCTTAAAGAGAAACCAATAAACATCTAAAGCCTCCTTCTATGGTAGTTGTGTAAGCCCCCGCTTTATCTTCCATAGATAGTACTTCTCAAAGGCGGCCTTAAGCCACTTGTAATGAATACCTGATTTTAATTTAGACACCTGCCTTGGTGGTGTCACAGGTCTTGCAATCATCATGGCAGCCGTGTTACCCATATCCATAATACAGACTGCACCTACAGGTTCCACTTCAGGTGGAGCCTTACCAAGTATATCGGATGCAATAGTTTTTGCTGCATCCTTTGCCATCTCCACTGTCATGTATCCTGTCTTTGGAAGGCCTGTGGGAATAGGAGTTTTTTCAGGAGGAGCCATGGCAACAGCAACACCTACTGCAAATATGTTTTTGTAGTTCTTGTGTCTGTAGTTTGAATCAACAGGTATAAAACCCTTTTCATTACCAAGATGATACACCGCTTTCACACCTGACATTGGTGGTGCAAACATGGCAAGTTTAAAGGGTATCTTTGTGCCATCCTTTAGTCTCACCTCCTGAGGGGTAAATTCTTCAACCGCCGTGTTGGTAACCACCTTGATCTCTCTTCTTGCAAACTCATCCTCCATAACCCTCTTTGAGTTTCCCAGACCACCAATACCAAAGTGTCCAATATAGGGTTCGGATGTCACAAAGGTTATGGGTACTTTGTGTCTTAGCTTTCTCTTTTTCAACTCTGTTTCAACCTCAAAGGCATACTCATAGGGAGGACCAAAACAGCTCACACCCTGTACAGAACCCACAACTATGGGACCCGGGTCTTCAAGAAACCTCTTCCACGCCTCATTACATCTCAATGCCTGCTCCAGGGTGAATATACACTCTGTGTATCCCTCTTCTGGACCAAAACCAGGCACTGCAGAAAATACCAGTGCAGGACCTGTAGCAATTACAAGGTAGTCATACTGGAGCTGTTTTGTTTTGGTTAGAACCTTTGAGGAGTCTGGATCAACACTAATCGCCTCTTCATTTATAAAGGAAATCCCTTTAGGGGTTAGTACTCTATTAAGGGGAAGTACTATATCTTCTGGCTTACGCCAGCCCATAGCAACCCAGGGCAGCGAGGGTATAAAGACAAATTTGTCCTGATCACACACTACGGTTATCTCAACCCTTTTCCCAAGAAGTCTTTTTAGTTCAAAAGCAGTGGTAAGTCCCCCAAAGGAACCACCTAAGATAACAATCTTCTCTGCCATTGTTACCTCCCCTTAGTGGGGTCGGCTTGCTCTAAAACATGCCAACCACCTTATCTTCCTCTACCATTTTATCAATCAAATCATCCCAGTCAATAATCTTCACCCCTCTTATAACATCTGAAAGCCCTCTCAAGGCCACATCTTCCTTAACAGCATATGCAGTACCACAGAACCCATCAAGCATATCATTAATCATGAAGTACACCCCATCCTGAAGCAACACAATGTCTGATGAGGTGTCTCTTGCTATTTTGAGCCCCCTTTTGCCTTCACTAGTATGGGGACTGCTTTTTATCAACACAAGCATACTGGCCTCCTAAAAAATCATGGTTTTATCTACATCTAAGAGGATTTGCGACAGTTCGTAGCCATTTACTATACTAAGCCCTTCAATAATGTCCTCCGTCTCAAGGCCTGAGTCCTTTAAAGAAGCCTTCTCAACAAAGACCTCTCCACCCAGGTCTATAATATCTTTCAGTGTTTCACCAAGGTTGGTATAACCAGATGCTGCCTCATCCTGTCCCTTCTTTGCAAGATACACCCCATCATCCACAAGCAGTAGCTTCACCTCTATCTCCTCTCCAGTGGCCCCTATGGCATGTCTTACTGCCTCAGCAGCCTGGGTATCACCATAGGGAGCCTTGGTTAATATTACTGCGAGCCTCATAAAAACCTCCTTAATTTAAAGATTGATCCAGATGTCTGTCTCTTCCATTGTCTGGAATAGTCCTTTTAAGGAACCCACCTCTGTACCATCAAGATAATCCTCTTTCGCAGCACGGCGATAGTTTAGACAGCCCCCTCAGAGGTAGACCTTGAGCCCCTTCTCAATCAGCTCAGAGAAGAGGTCTCCGGCATGGGGCAGACCCTTTGCCTTCTGCTTTTTTAAGAAACAGTAAACACCATCTCCTGAGGCTATCAGGTTCACACTATGACCCTTTCTGAGAGCACTGTCTGCGATTCTTACTGCAGTAAGGGTATTCTCTGACGAATAAGGTGGTGTGGTTAAGAATATTGTAAAAGTCTTTGCCATAAACCCTCCCCTTTGTTTAGGTTAAATTTAACGTCTCCTTTTACCAGGATACTTTCCCCTTCGGGTTACAGGACAGCATGCAGGTGGTGGAAGTTGTTCATGATAGTCTCTCTTCAACACCTCCAGCAGGTCTGGTATCATGGGATCCACGAGGTAGTAACACCTCAGTCTCCCATCCATATAGTAGTCAATCAGTCCATAACGTCTGAGTATAGCCAGATGCTGTGAGACATTGGACTGACTTACCTCAAGGAACTCCTCCAGGTCACTCACACACTTCACACCCTTTGTGAGTTCCTCCAAGATCCTGAGTCTCACCGGATGCCCTATCACCTTAAGTATCTCTGCTTGAAGCCCAATCGCTCGCATATATTATAATATTACAATATTATAATATTTTTGTCAAGTACTCTTTCTTTTAAGATGTTACAATATCATAAGACTCTCCAATTAAAAGGTTAGGTTTCTAATATAAGAAAATCCTGTTAAAAGCTGAGCTCTTTACATGAGGGCATAATATCAAGGATAAGTAAACTTTTTTAAGAGCAAATCACAATATCCCCTTCTCTTTTGCCTTCATTACCGCTTCTACTTTTGAGTGCACATGTAACTTATCATAAATTTTCTTTATATGAGTCCTCACTGTATGGGGGCTAATATAAAGTCTTTCTGCAAGTTTTTTAGATGTAAGCCCATCAGCTATACCACTTAATATTTCTCTTTCTCTTTTGGTCAAAATTTCTGTTCCATCTTTCCTCCTCATTCCATGAAAGAACTCTATTACATACCTTGCTACCTTTGGTGACATTGGTGAACTTCCACTACATATTTCCCTTACTGCCTTCACAATCTCTTCAGGTCTTGAATCCTTTAATAAATAACCTGACGCACCTGCTTTGAGAGCTGAAAACAGATGCTTTCTGTCTTCGTATACAGTAAGAACAAGCATCTCCATCTTAGGAAAATGCTCTTTCAATCTTTTTATTACTTCCATCCCTGAAATTCCAGGAAGACCGAGATCTATAAGAACTACATCTGGTTTAAGTTTAGGAATCTCATCTATAGCCTCTTCTCCTGTGCTAAACATACCTACCACCTCTATTCCCATTGCATTTTTTAACAAAAAGAATAATCCCTCCCGTGTCTTTTTTTGATCTTCTACAAGAGCTACTCTAATTTTCATCGTTTATCCTGACTATTCTATATTAAAAATCACTTTATTTTATCACCTATCCATCCTTATGTAAATACCTCATCTGAGGTATTTACGAGACAATATAAGACAGATTTCTGTTCCTTTGCCTTTTGTAGATAGTATATTCAACATCCCTCCCATCTCTTCTGCTCTTTTTTTCATATTTTTTAATCCATAATGACCTGTTAAATTGACCTTAGGATCAAATCCACACCCATTATCTGTTATCTTCATCTTCAGACCACTCTCATCAACAAAAACCTCAACCTCTACTTTTTCTGCTCCTGAATGCTTAATAATATTTGTAACTGCCTCTCTATAAATACTAATAAGGTTAAATCTTATGATGGGGGCAAGATGAGGATTCTCAGAATTATGCAACTGATTAAATTCAATATCTATATTCAAAGGCTCTAAGACCCTTGTAGAGTAGGACTTAAGATAAGAGATTAAATCATTCACTGTATCTTCTTCTATATCCACTGCCCAGAGGAACTCCCTTAATCGTTCTATATTTGTTAAGGCGGTCTGTTTTATATTCTGGATAATCTCTTTTGCTTTCTCAGGCTCAGTAGCAAAGGTTTGATCTGCAGCTTCACTTAGAAATCTTATATTCATGAGATCGCTTCCTATGTTATCATGCAGTGCCTGGCAGATTTGCTCTTTTTCTCTGATAGAAGCCCTTTCTATCTTGAGTCTTTCTTGATAAAGGTGAAAATTATCCAGTGCAGCAGATAAAGTAAAAGGAAGAATGAGGGAAAATAAAACAAGAGAGGAGAAGTTCATATGATCTATACCTATTACTTGAGGAATAAAATATAGCATGATAAAAACACCACCACCCAATAATGGAGCAAGAAGTCCCAAAAATATCTGTTTTTTGAGAAAGGGGTCCTCCTCTTTAATAAGTGAATGAATAAATGCAGAGGTCATTATAAAAGTCCAAATGCAGACAATGGGGATAGAAAATCCAAAAGGAACTAATCCAGAAAAGTGAATGATAACTTTCAAAATTAAATATGTATAAAAAACATAAGGTATCCATGGCAGTCTTTCCAGTATTTTCTTCTTCCTTGGAAACACAAGAGCAAAATAGGCAAGTGCTATCAATCCACCTGCAGATATATAAGAAGCAAATGTGAAAAACCTAAGATAAAAAGGGCTTAGGGTTATACTTCTACTTACCATAGGAGCACAGTTAATAAAATACAAACCGGCTGATACAAAAAAGAAAGCAAGAACTACACCAGCTATAGAACGGTGCCTTCTAAAAACTGAAATAGCACTTACAATATATATAATTGCTACTCCATAGAGAGGAAATACTCTTTTTAATGTTTCTGTAAGAGACATCACGCCAACTTTTGCTTTTACCTCTTCTGAATACTTTCCTTTAAATCTAACAATAACAACATCTTTTTTCATGAGCAGATTATATACCTTCTCATGTATCTGCCACCATCTGGTTTCTTCTTTCAGAGTAAAAAATTGTGGGAAATCCTTAGAGAAAGAATGATCAAGTTCTATAGTCTCAATTCTTTGTATATGGTATCTTGTTGCAGGAAGGATATACCCTGAAATAAGAATAGGAGAAGTAGAAAGAGTGTAAATACCAAGTCCCATAAAAGGTATCGCTATAAGTGCAAGAAATACAAAAAACCTTTCATGAAAATGAGACCACATATTATCTTAATTTCCAGTTAATAGTAGTATAAACAAAGAACATCATTAAAATTTTTTTATTATAACAAAACTTTTTCACTTTCCCTAAAACCTACAACATATATGGTATAAGCATCGTAAGATTCAGGCTTAAAATACAAGAAACTTTGTACAATCTTCTTTTCTCTTAAAGGACTTTTAAAAAGAAACACTTATGGTTATCGAAAGGGAGACATATAAGCACTTTCTATATGTTACAAGATCTATAATGCAATATATCTTGTAGGACTATGTCGCAAATCTTGCCATTATTTCGTTATTCTCATGATTTCCGCTGTTCAGACACCTGCTGAATAGAATCCCATTATCATACATTTAAGATTCCTTAATGAAACTACCTGAACAAAACCAGGAAAAACTAACGAGTTAAAAACTATGTTCCACTATTAAGGTAACACAATACCTAATAACTGCATAGCACCATTAAATAACAAGTTAGGTTTTCCATATATCTGTATTTCTTCATCTACATTAAAGATAGATGATGACCTCACACGTGTTAATGCAAGAGTAGAAGTACCTGTACAAGAAAAGCTCATACCTTCATATGTGCCTTTAGCACTACCTGTTCCTCTCATATTGATTTCATCTCCACTAATAGTTCCAGATGCAGTAAAGATATTCTCTGTTAAGTTAATCCCGCCCACAAGAGGAACCATAAACTCACCAGAAACTTGTATATTGTCTCCTTCAATTGTACCTGTCCTATCCACATCAAACCCAGGGACTGTCCATCTCACATTACAACCATCCTGATAAATAGTTAATGTGCCCGAACCACTAACAGTTTCTGATTCTGTTTCTCCAGCATATGTACATGTATAAGTTAGTGTTTCATAATAATCCCATTCACCAGCAATATTGACACATTCTTCTCCACCAATATTGCTACCGCTACCTCCTCCACCTCCACCACAAGAGACCAGGATACCCAATATAACAAAAAGAAAAACCCTTATCAAACTTTTGTGCCCTTTCATAACTCCACCTCCATTTTTTAGAAATTACAAGAGAATTAAGAGTTTATTTAAAAACAAAAAAAAGAACTTTTAATTCTGAAAGCTAACTGTGTTTCTTTTTAAATGTTTTTTATCTCTTCATTTCTATTTCTGCTCCTCCTACATATTATTCATAACTACCATTTATAAACAACAAACATCCCATCTGGAGCAACTATCTCTTCCTCAGAAATAGATATAAATGTATTTTGCTCTTCACTGGCTTGAAGTTCTTCTGAAGATTTATCTCTCTCAGGTGTGTTAGAGTTGTCAGAGGTGACTTCTTTAACTATAACGAAAAGAAGAAGCAGGCTTCCAAGCACTATCAAAGAACCTATAAGCATAGTTTCATACTGTTCTTCTTCTGCTTCTTCCATAAATTCATCAAATGTGGATGCAGCAGATCCTCGGTTATATGCCGGTACAGTTTCTGCAGCAACAAAATTGTGCATAATTACTGAATTAAGAAAAGTAAAAATCAAAAACCATATTATTAACCTTTTGAGTTTCATGAATCCCTTCATCACTCTACCTCCATTTTTCTGCAAATTTGCATCTATTCTATCAAAAACTTTTCTTACTGTCTTCCCCCATTTGAGGTATTTTTAAGAACAAAAAGTTTCAGAAACTTTTTTAAATACACAAGAAGAAATAGATTGTTAGTAAATAATGGTTGAAAAAATTTGAAAGGGTCTTATAAGATAGTTTTGTAAGGTATTTATAATGAAAGGCGACAGTTATTAAAAAGTGAAGTATACTAAAATTTTGTGATACTCAGCTCTCAAAAGTTACATAATATAATATCCTAAAAAATTTATCATAAGCATGAAGGTATCAAAATGAAATCAATATAGTAAATGTTGAAAGAGATGAGTGTGCGTATACCGTCCCCAAAAATTGGGTAATTTATCCGAAATTTTATTATAAAGATACGGAGAGGTGCCCGAGCGGACGAAGGGGCACGACTGGAAATCGTGTGTAGGGTTTAAAAGCCCTACCGAGGGTTCGAATCCCTCCCTCTCCGCCATAGAGTTTGATAAGTGTGCGGTCGGGCAGCAGCCCTGCGCACGGGCAGGATGTGAACCCCGCCAGGTCCGGAAGGAAGCAACGGTAAGCATCTGAGCCCGGTGCCGCAGTCAGCTGTTGCCTGACTGCATTTATACATAAACTATCAGGAGGCGTGAGGTTGGGCTACCTTGTTCTTGCCAGAAAGTGGCGTCCCCAGAGTTTTGAAGAACTCACCGGACAGGAAACAATAGTAAGAATTCTTAAAAACGCTATCTCACAGAACAGGATCGCCCATGCCTACCTCTTCTCCGGTCCCAGAGGGGTTGGCAAGACAACCACTGCCAGAATACTTGCCAAGGCCCTGAACTGTGAGAAGGGACCGACTCCCTCTCCCTGCGATCTCTGTATCAACTGTATATCAGTCATAGAGGGCCATTCTGTTGATGTGATAGAGATTGACGGCGCCTCAAACAACAGTGTAGATGATATAAGAGATCTCAGAGAAAGGGTCAAGTTTGCACCCTCTACAGGAAGATACAAAGTATACATAATTGATGAGGCACATATGCTCAGCCAGTCTGCATTTAATGCCCTGCTGAAGACTTTGGAAGAACCACCTCCTCATGTGATATTCGTCCTTGCCACTACCGCACCCCACAAAATACCTGTAACTGTACACTCCCGATGCCAACACCTCCCTTTCAAGAGGATACCCTCTTCTACAATAAAGGATCACCTAAAAAGGATAGCCTCTGAGGAGAAGATAAATATTACAGAACAGGCCATAGAACTGCTCGTAAAGGCCTCTGACGGAAGTATGAGAGATGCCCTTACATTGCTTGATCAGGTTGCCTCTTTTTCTGAGAGGATTACAGAAGAAGAGATCAAAACACTGTTAGGTATCACAGATACTGAGGTAATTATAACCCTCTTAGAAAAGGTATTCTCTGACGATAAAAAGGGACTTCTGGAGGTTATAGAACAGACCCATGAGGCTGGTATAGACTTCAAGGCACTTATACTGGATATGATAGATCTCACCAGGACAATGTTAGTTATAAAAATCACGGGCATAGTAAATCCTGAACTCTCAGAGACTGAGAGAGAATTCATAAAGAGAACCCTTCCTGAACTCACAGAGGAGGAACTTGCCCTTTATCTAAATGAACTTATTAAGACAGAATCTGAACTAAGAAGCGCATTCTCAGCAAGGGTAGCTTTTGAATTAGGACTAATAAGGGCCACGATGCTTAAAACACTAAAACCCGTCACTGAATCCTTAAAAAGGCTCAATAACTTCATTGAAACAACAGTATCTGAACAGAGCGAGCATCCTGAATCCGTTATTAGAGAAGATATAAAAAAAGGAGAAGATAAAAAAACAAACAGCTCCTCAGAATCCCTTTCTCAAACTCAAACAGGTGAGATAGCCTGGGATGTGGTTATATCAAGAATTGAGGAAGACTCACCAGTGCTTGCATCCAGAATAGTTCATGCCATGCCTGTTGTTGAGGGAAGCAGACTCATACTCCAGTTCAATGGTGGACACTCCATACATGCAGATGCAGTAAAGAAGCAGCTTAAGAAAGTATCAGAGATCGTATCAGAAGTAAGTGAAAATAAAATAAGAGAGGTCCTGATTGAAACGGTTCAAACAGCTCAAACGATTCAGACCCCTCTCCTAAGAAACACAGAGCCTCTCTCAGAGGAAGAAAAAATGGTCCTTGAGACCTTTGGAGGAAGAATCATTGAAAGGAGGAAGTTAAATGTCTAAGAAGATGCTTGGAGACATAATGAGACAGGCCCAAAAACTCCAGCAGGAGATTGTAAAAATCCAAGAGGAGGCAAAAAACAAGACTGTTGAGGCCACTGTCGGTGGAGGAATGGTAACTGCAGTTGCCAATGGAGCTGGAAAGATCGTCTCTATAAAGATTGACCCAGAGGTGGTGAATCCTGATGATGTAGAGATGCTGGAAGACCTGGTTGTAGCTGCCTGTAATGAAGCCCTCAAAAGGGCAGAGGAGATGGTACAATCAGAGATGGCAAAGATTACAGGAGGACTCCAACTACCAGGGCTGAGTGGCCTTGGAGACATCTTCGGAGGACTAACGTAATACAGAAATGGATGTATTAGAGAAACTGATCCAGGAGCTAACCAAGCTACCGGGTATAGGAAGAAAAACGGCACAGAGATTGGCATTCTTTATCGTCTCCATGTCTGAAGCAGAGGCGAGGGCAATTGCTGAGGCAATCCTCACAGTCAAGACAAAGACCCATTTCTGCAGGGAGTGCTTCAATCTCACTGACGAAGATCTCTGCAAATACTGTAAAGATCCCTCTAGAGACAGAACAAGGATATGTGTTGTTGAAGAGCCGAGTAATATACAGGTAATAGAGAGGACCAATATATACAATGGTCTCTACCATGTCCTCCTCGGTGCCCTATCACCAATGGATGGTATTACACCTGAAAGACTAAAGCTGAGAGAACTCAGAGAGAGGGTAGAAAGAATTAAACCGAAGGAGGTAATAGTAGCAACAAATCCAAACACAAAGGGCGAGATGACTGCGCAGTATATAAGAGATATGCTGAAGCCTCTTGGTGTTGTGGTATCAAGGATCGCCTATGGACTGCCCATGGGAGGAGATATAGAATTTGCTGATGAGGTAACTGTATCAAAGGCACTGGAGGGCAGAAGGAGCTTCTGAAACATAATATTATTCATGGTGCCGAAGGGGGGATTCGAACCCCCACGGGGTTGCCCCCACAAGATCCTGAATCTTGCGTGTCTACCAATTCCACCACTTCGGCACCGTCTCTATTTTCAAAGTATCATAAAGACTTATCAGGAGTCAAGAGGATTTAAGGATAAAGAAATGTCTTTCTGGAGCATACGAATGAGGGCAGAAGAGGCTGAAAGACACATCTCAGGTGCAGAGGCTATCGTACCTGAAGAGGATATACTTGAGAAGGCTGAAGCGTTCATAAAGAGGGCGCTTAACCACAGCCGAGGTAGACCAGACACTATTCATATTACCATAGAGGAGTTAAAACAGCCACCGCTCTATATAAGCTCACTTCCTGTTTATACCATAAAACTCCAGAGTCATGCTGATGCCTGGAATTTTATAAGAAAGGCACTACAGAGGCTGGGTATCTCTGTAGATGCAGTACAGAAGGCAGAGGAGATTATCCATACAGAACAGATGAGAGGGGCTTCTCTTATGACAGCAATAAATGCCAGGAGAGTAGAACCAGATACCAGAAGAGGCGTAAGGGCAACAAGACTTGGTATAACAAAGGAGGCAGAAGAAAGACTCAACAGGATACTGGATGAGATGGGTGTGAACATAACAGTAGTCAAAGAGGCACTTATTCTTGCCTCAAAAGTGGCATCAGCTCCTTCGGTGATCGGAGAGATATGTGTATCTGATGATCCTTACTACACCACAGGCTATCTCTCCTCCCCCAAGGTGGGATATATAAGGGTCCCAATGATAAAAGAGGAGGGATCTTTAAAAGGGGGTAGGGTCTTCTTTGTGGATGAGGACTGTAATCCAAAAGAGATTATTGAATATTTAGAAAGGACCCCTGTAATGATAAACAGACTTGGTGAATTCCACGGAGAGGTGGAACCAGAACATGTCATCGCTTTATGTGGTTGTTAACCCTATAGCCAGGAGATACTCTGAGAGAAGACTGAGGAATGCTATCAGGTTCTTTAAGAATGAATTCTCAGAGGTGAGACTCCTTTATACAGAAGCCCGTGGTGATGCTGAAAGGATCTGTAGAGAACTTGCCACCAAGGGGGAGAGACTCGTGGTTGTGGTAGGAGGGGATGGCACTCTCAATGAGGCTATAAATGGGGTGGCAAAAACCGAGACATCCATAGGGTTTATCCCCGCAGGTACAACCAATGTGGCAGCAAAGGAACTCAATATAATCGAAGACTATGAAGGAGCTGCACTGCAGATTCTGAAAGGCAAGGTACGGGAGCTTAACCTCGGAATTATAAACAATAGGTATTTTCTGCTTATGGCAGGAGCAGGGTTTGATGGAGAGACAGTGTACGGCCTCAACAGTACCCTGAAGAGATTATCTGGTAAAGGTGCTTATATACTAAGTGGTCTGAAGGTATGGATAGGGGGAGGCTTAAAGAAGTTCTCTGTAAAGACAGACAAGGATGAGTATGAGTGTTACACCGCAATTGTGTGTAATTCTGCCTGTTATGGAGGGAACTTAAAGGTCTGCCCTGATGCCTCGCCCTTCTCTGACATCCTCTATGTATGCATCATGCCAAATGGCTCAAGAAAGGATATCCTCAGATATGTGGGTGGCGTACTCTTAGGTAGACACCTCAGGTATAAAGACCTGATCTATACCTCTTCAGACAGAGTACTGATAGAGGGCGGTCCCCATATCCAAATAGACGGTGATTATTTTGGTAAGGGACCAGCAGAGGTGAGGCTTGAGAGAAAGGCACTCAGAATGGTCTACTAAGATTATTCAATGCCAATCACCCTTGGCAGAACCCCTGCCACCATTCCTGCAATAACATACACCACTACAGATCTACTCCTCTGATTATGCACCTGTGGGAGGAGTTCAGATATAGAGATATGTAAGAAGGTTCCTCCTGAGAACGCGAGTGCAGCCTTGAGCACTGAGATATTAATTGAGATAAAGTATCCACTTAAAATAGCTCCCAGAGGAGTGAGCATTGAGAACAAGACCAAGAGCCTCACAACCTGAGCTCTCTTATAACCTCTGGAGGAGAGTATACCAGAGAGCGAGAAACCTATAGGTGCTTTATGAATGAGTATTGCCAGGGCAATAAGGAAACCAAGTCTCTCTGATGCAGTAAAACCCACACCCATGGCTATACCGTCCACAAGGGCATGAAAACTCATCCCTGACCAGGCAACCAGTCCTCCTGAGGTATGCTTTTTATCACATCCCTGCTCAGTACAGGCACCACTCCTGGTAATCCCCTCAATCATATAAAAGAGAGAAAAGCCTATCAGGGCATAGGGATAATTAATCTCAAGGGATGACTCAGGGAGCAGATGAACAAGGGAGATACTGATCAAGAGCCCTGCAGAAAAGCCATTGGAGAATCGGAGTGCCTCTCTGTGTACAGATAGTCCCCAGATATTGGTCAGTCCTCCCAAAAGGGCAGATACCATTGCTAGCACCGATGCCACAAGGAGGGAATACACCTCAGAGCCTTATCTCCGATAGATTGATTCCTTCCATAAACAGCTTCCTGATGTCCTGTGGTCTGAAGGCACCCTTTTCAGTAATTATGGCTGTTATGTATCTTGCAGGGGTGACATCAAAGGCCAGATTAATCACCTTTACCCCCTCAGGTGCTATTCTTCTGCCTTTAATCGTAGTCACCTCCTCTGGAGGTCTCTCTTCTATAGGGATCAACTCTCCAGAAGGTATAGTAGGGTCAATACTGCTCAATGGAGCAGCCACATAAAAAGGGATACCATTCTCTTTTGCGAGTACAGCCACTGTATATGTACCAATCTTGTTTGCCACATCTCCATTCAGTACTGTCCTGTCTGTACCCACTATACAGAGGTCTATCTCACCTTTACGCATCAAGGCCCCTGCTGAGTTGTCAGTAATAAGGGTCACATCAATGCCCGCCTGCATTAACTCCCATGTTGTGAGCCTCGCACCCTGAAGAACAGGCCTTGTCTCATCTGCAATCACCCTCACCCTTTTGCCCTGCTCCTTTGCAACAAGAATCGGTGCTGTAGCAGTCCCATAGCCACCTGTAGCAAGGGCACCTGCATTGCAGTGTGTAAGAACAGTGTCTCCATCCCTTATAAACTGGGCTCCCCAGACTCCTATAGCCCTATTCACCTCTATATCCTCCTCTAAGATATTCTTTGACTCCTCAACAAGCAGTTCCTTCAACCTTTCTATGCTCTCCTGCCTGTGGTTCTTCAGCAGTTTGAGCATCCTCTGCATAGCCCATTTTATATTAACAGCAGTTGGTCTTGTTGAAATGAATACATCGGCAACCTTCTTTAACTCCCTGTAGATGGTATCAAAGTCCTTTGCCTTTATATCCTGTGCTGCAAGGGCAAGGCCCATTGCAGAGGCGATCCCGATAGCAGGGGCCCCTCTTATCTTCAGGGTCCTGATAGCATCAGCAACCATCTCATAATGGTCACACTCAATATAACTCACCTCTTCAGGTAACAGGCTCTGATCCAGTATCTTTACTTTACCCTCTTTCCATTCAACTGACCTTACCATCCTCTTCCTCCTTTATTTATTGAATTTTCTACCTCACCATGCTGTATCTGAAAAACTCTCTCACCCTCTGTCTGTCAGTTGTAAACTCCACCTCTGGTATTGAATTGAGAAACATCCTGCCATATGACCGACGGAGCACCCTGCTGTCAAGCACTGCTACTACTCCTCTGTCTGTAGAGGTCCTGATCAGCCTCCCGAAACCCTGTTTGAATGTTATTATCGCCTGTGGCACCTGAAAATAATAGAATGGATCAAGTCCCTTCATAGCAAGAAGTTCCATCCTCGCCTCCACAACAGGCTCTGTGGGCACAGAAAAGGGAAGCTTCGTAATAATCACACACTGCAGTGCCTCCCCAGGTATATCAATACCCTGCCAGAATGAGTATGTACCAAATAATACTGTATCCTCTCTGGCCTTGAACTCTTCAATCAGTCTGTAGTTGTCTGCATCACCCTGCCTTAGGATATTAACTAAAGAACTTTTAACCCTGTAAAGTACCTCCTCCAAGAGAGAATAACTCGTAAAAAGCACCAGTGTTCTGCCATGGGTAATTTCAAGAAGCTCCTGAATCTCCCTTGAAAGTACCTCTGGGTAATCCTCAGAGTCAGGATCAGGTACAGACTCTGACACATAAAGCAGGACATTCTCATCGTATCTGAAAGGTGACGAAAGCATACACTCCTCTGCATCCTTAAGTCCCAATCTCTCCTTTATGTATCTAAAAGAGCCACCAACTGTAAGGGTGGCAGAGGTAAGAACCGAAGACTCAACAACGCTGAAGAGCTGTGAACTCAGGATCTCTGATGGCTCCAAGGGTGTAGCTACCAGTCTCAGCCTTCTGCCCTCCTGCTCAGCCCAGTACACATAACCATCCAGTTCCTGATTCAGCACCACAGCGAGGCAGTCAATATAATCACGACACCTCTGGCATACTGCCCTCAAGTCCCTCGCCAGCTCCTCATCCTCTGACTCAACAGCCAACTCACACAACTCCTCTGCAAGGGCATCAAGATGCTCTGATACAATGTCAACAAAGACTCCAGGAGTCTTTATCCTCACTGCCTTCTCATTGCCAAGGTGCTCTGAAAGCCTTGAAAAGAAACTCTCTGCCTGCATCCTTACCCTTTCAATGGTGTTCTTGAATATCTGCATCCTTTCAGGAGAAATGTTAGCCCTCGTTAAAATCCCCTTACCCCTTTGGCTCAGCACAGAGTCCAGAATGTACTTAAGCCTTGTATTTGAGACCTCTATGCCAAGGTAATCAGAAGCCACCCTTTCCACCTCGTGGGCCTCGTCAAAAACAACATGAGAAAACTCAGAGAGGACATTCCATCCAGATGCCATATTCGCAAAAAACAGGTGGTGGTTAACAACCAAAAGTCTTGATTTTCTCTCTCTCTCCTTCGCTTTCTGATAAAAACAGTTACTATAGTATTTGCAGGCCCTTCCGTGACAGAGGTCAGGCTCACGACAGACCTTCATCCATACACCTGTAGGAGGCATTATCTCAAGATATAGACCCGTCTCTGTGGTGGTTGACCACCGGAGTATCTCTGAGAGGTAGCCGTCATCAGGCAGGTCAAACAACCCGTGCTGAACTGTGAGGTTGAACCTTCTAAGGCAGAGATAATTTTCACTACCAAGGCAGAGGGTATATGTAAGCTCAGGGAATAATGTTTGCTTAAGAAAGGGTATGTCCTTTTCCACAAGCTGCCTCTGCAGGGTCTTAGTATATGTAGAAACCACGGCCCTCTCAATCTCATCCTCCATGATAAGTCCTGCAAGGGGCACCAAATATGCAAGACTCTTTCCTACTCCTGTAGGTGCCTCCACAATCAGGTTCTCACCTGCACTAAGGGCATTCAAAACAGCCTCAGACATTCTGAGTTGCTGAATCCTCGGCTCATACGAAGAGAAACACCTTGAGAGTCTTCCACCTTCAACAAAGTACTCTCTCAGTATTTCTAAATTCACCTCAGATATCCCTCCACCATTATGTCAGGACCTACGCGTCTAATCATCAACTTCTTTAAAGAGAATGCCTTGCTCAGCCTTTCACAGGCTGGTCCTCCTATGGCAGGATAGGAATCTCTTCCACCGATTATAATAGGCGCTATGAAGAAGACGACTTTATCCACAACCCCTGCCTTAAGCATAAACGAGGGCAGGGTTGAACCAGCCTCAACCATCACCGAGGTTATCTCCCTTCTGCCGAGTTCCTCCATCAACCATCCAAAGTCAAGTTCTCCGTCAAAGAAGAGGAACTCTACACCTCTGTCATAAAGCCTCTTTATCCTGTTGTGGTTTTTCACCTTTGTAACCAGTATCGTCTGAGGAGGTGTCTCAAGCACCCTTGCATCAGGGCTTATATCCAACTCAGGATCAATAACAATCCTTATAGGAGACTTAGCTCCCTTTATACGGGCCGTAAGCAAGGGATCATCTGCCTTTACTGTACCAATTCCTGTAAGTATGGCATCAGAGGCAGCACGCATTCTATGAACCATCTTTCTGGATGCCTCTGAGGTGATCCATTTTGACTCCCCTGTGGGCAGGGCGATCTTTCCATCAAGACTCATTGCCACCTTCAGAGTAACAAAGGGCCTTCCTGTGGTAATGTATTTAACATATGCCTCATTGAGCCTCTTTGCCTTCTCCTCTAACAGACCCCACTGAACCTCAATCCCTGCCTCTTTGAGGCGATTGATACCTTTTCCAGAGACCTGTGGATTAGGGTCAACCATTGAGACAACCACACGCTTTATACCTGCCTTTATAATCCCTTCTGTACAGGGAGGGGTCCTCTTTTTTGTATGGCAGCAGGGTTCAAGACTTACATAAAGGCTCGCGCCTCTGGCCCTCTTTCCTGCCTTCTCAATCACCAGTGCCTCTGCATGGGGAGTGCCCACCTTTCTGTGATAATCCTCAGCAATCACCCTTCCCCTTTTCACCAGCACAGCACCCACCATAGGATTGGGACTTGTATGTCCCTGAGCCCTCTTAGCAAGCGCAAGGGCCCTTTTCATATAAAACTCATCCTTCTCTGAAAACTTCATCATATCTCCTTCAGATTCTTAATCTCAATAACCTTATCCCTGGAGGTCTCACCTTTTATTATCCTTATAGAGGACTTATTCACACCAAAATGCCCAGCAAGCAGTTTAATCACCTCCCTGTTTGCCTTTCCATCCTCAGGCGGCGAGGTGACCTTTATTTTTAGCCTCCCTTCATGGACACCTGCAACCTCAGCCTTTGATGCTTTTGGCTGTACCCTCACATTAAGCACCACACCTTCATCAGTCCTTCTCCACCTAAGCCCCTTCATACAAAGAATATTATACAACGAATAGAGCCCTTGAAGGTCAGATACAGAAGCCTATAGGACACCTATTGGGTAATACTGTATAATAGAATAAACCTTAGATGGCCTGTTATAATAAACTCCCAAGGAGGGAAAGATGAGAATAAAAGTAGATCTTAACCTCCGCAGATTACCCATTATCTACAGACACCGCCTTATGGCACTCATAAAGGAGGCACTCAACCGGGCAGACGGCAATTACAAAGACCTTCTTTTTCCAGATAAATCCTCAATATACTCCAAAAAGACCAAACCCTTCTCATTCAGCCTCTACATCCCTTCTGAATATATAAAAAACAGAGAGAAGTTCTATCTCTTCTTAAATGAAGACCTGATGGTTGAGGATACGGTGTTTTATCCAGCCAGTGGTAGATACTTTTGTCTTTTTATCTCATCTTCTGATTATGAGTTTATGATAAATCTCTACAACGGACTCTGCCAGATAAAGGAATTAGACTTTTTCAAGTTTCTTTCAACTAATGAAGATACTGAAAAAGTTCAGATTGGAAAGATCTCTATGCTGAATGAGAGAAAGATAAACAGGGATGAGGTTCTGTTTAAGACCCTTTCCTATATCTCTGTAGAGGATGAGCATGACAGACCAATAGAGATATTTAAAGAGGACGGCAGGACCATAGACTCCCAGAAGCTTGAGAGGTTCAACCACCATCTGAACGAGATACAGCACAGGATACTCAGAGACATAAGGGGTTATGGATTAAGAAGGCCATTGGAGTTCATACCTTTGAGTGTTGAGAAGGTGGGGGTCAAACATGCCCTTAAGGAGTTCTGGCGGCATACTGGAAGACCCTATATGGTGCTTACCACCTACAAGGGCACCTTCTGCCTCCGTGGTGACCCAGAAGACCTGCAACTCCTGTATCAGACAGGCATAGGACTCAGAACAGGCCAGGGGTTTGGGATGATAGATATAATAAACGGTTAGAACGGCTCAAACGATTCAAACGGTTTAAACGGCTCAAACGGTTCAAACGGTTCAAACAGCTCAAACGGCTCAAACGGTTCAAACGGTTCAAACGATTCAAACAGCTCAAACGGTTCAAACTTTAACATAAAGGAGCCTCCATGAGCATCAAATACTTTGAAGACCTTGAGATCTGGAAGGTGGCACGAAGGCTAACGAAAAGGATTTATGACCTTACTTCAGACAGAAGATTCTCAAAAGACCCTGGCCTTTGTGACCAGATAAGAAGGGCATCCGTATCGGTAATGTCTAACATTGCAGAGGGCTTTGAAAGGGGAGGCAATCAGGAATTCTTACAGTTTCTCTCAATCGCAAAGGGTTCAAGTGGAGAGGTCCGTTCTCAACTGTATGTCGCTCTGGACCAGGGATATATACACAAGAAAGAGGCAGAGGCACTGATTAACGAATTCAAGAGACTTTCTGTAATGATAAACAACTTTATGGAATACCTTAAAGGAAGTGGATACAAAGGTAAAAAATATAAAGTACGGTATAAGACCATGAGAGAGGAGGTAGAGGAGTTTTTAAGGAAATTTGAGAAAGATAAGAATAAAACAGATAACTAAAACGGCTCAAACGATTCAAACGGTTTAAACGGCTCAAACGATTCAAACGGCTCAAACTGTTTGAACAGCTCAAACGATTCAAACGGCTCAAACTGTTTGAACGGCTGTAGCAATTAAAACTACTCAAACAATTCATAAGGACTTTAAAACCTATGACACCTATTGAGGCACATAACAGCTTAGAATAAATTAGAAAAATTTCGGGAGAGAGGGAATGGAAACCATTAGACTCTATCCATCAAATTGGCTTTATAATGCGGGGGTAGTGGGGCTGTTGAGGGTCTGTTCAGATATAGGAAGATTCAAGATTGAAGAATGGCTTGAAGATGATGGAACGGTCAAAGTTGATATGAAAATATTCAAAAATTCGCAAGCACTAAAATGGTTTTACAAGTATCACAATGATAAGCCTCCTATAATAGGAAACTCAATATATAAAAATTTTATTAACCCTTCTCGAAAGCAGAAAGATGAAAATTCTTTAAGGAAATTTGTAGAGCTTTTATATAGGAACTTAATATTTAATAACAACAATGATAACTCTTGTCGTTTATGTGGTTCTAAATTAGCTTTTAACAAAATTGATAAAGAGATAGAAGAATTTTTGTCAACAAGACAAATATTTAACATGATGCATTCTCAATTGTTAGCCCCATCTTTGGGAGATATGCCTAACTCGTTCTGGAGTTGCAATAATGATTTCTACCTATGTCCACTGTGTATATATCTTATTATTCATCATCATATCTCCTTAATTCCTACTAATGATGGCAAGATTTTCATTAATGCACCTTCCTTCAAAATGATTTGGTTTCTTAATAAGTTTGCCTCAGAGGTTCTTGACAAATGGAAAGAATACTCAGTTAGAAGAATTCTTGGTTTAAGCCTAATAGAGTTTTCTCAAAGAATCTATGCTACATTTGGCACATGGACAATGATGAACATAGAGATGGTTATCATCAGAAGCGGTAAGATAGATTCTTATTCATTACCAATAGATGTTACAAGAATACTGCTCAATCCAAAAATTTCATCACTTATATCCAGAACAGGTGAACCAATGATATTAGACATTGTACTTAAAAGAGATTACAAGCAACTGCTTGTGATTTCCCAGAAAATACTCAAATACTCCATCGGTGGATCAAATTCTTTTGATGATAAGTATTTATCAGCCTTGGTTAATAAGGACAGAAGATCTTTAAATAACCTATCTCTAATATTACCTGAACTTTATACAAGAATTGAAACTCTTAACAAGAGAGGTGAATTATGAGTATTTATAAGGAGATTGAGGATTTATTGAGACGTCTTTATGAGAGCATTTCCCCTACAAATCTTGATGAATGGTATGAAGATGTAAAAAAAGTGATAGGGATATTTATTAGAGGTGAAGAAATAAGAGAATTTTTAAAAAAGATTGAGTGTGTAAAAAAGGAATTAGAACAGGAAAGAATAACCTCTAGTGATACTAAAGAAAATATTCGTAAGATTAACTTTCTTATCTCACAGATTAAATCAAAGGAGCCAGACTTTTTGTTAGAAAGATTGAAGCAGCGAGGCTACGAAACTACATACGACAGTGGATTAAAAAATGCTTTTAAGGGACAAGCATTAAGAATACTTGAATTAACAAGACTTGGGAAAAAAGATATGGTTGTTCAGACGATAGTTAGAACTTATGTTGCTCAGAGAAAACCTGTTCCTTCGGAAATTATTGATGCCTTGAAAAACGAGTACAATATTGAGCAATTCAAAGCATTTATATATGCCTTTCTGGCAGGGATAACAAACATAAAGGAGGAATAAGATGGGCAAGGTAGGGTTAAGAAAGGATTTAAAAGGTATAACTTTTACAATGATATTTGAAGCGTCTGCCCTGAATCGTGATGAAAAGATAGGTGGCAATATTCCTTCAATAAAAAAACTAACACGATATGGAACCGTGACGGTAAGTTATCTTTCAAGAGAGGCAATGAGACATTATCTTTTTCATACTCTCAACAAAAGATATCCTCACGACTGGGAACCTGCTCCTACTTTTGAGTCAGGTGCAGGAAACAATAAAGTGGTTCAATTTGACTTAAGAAGGGCCAATATCATTACCCATGCTGAACTTGATGCTTTTGGCTATATGTTTACAATTGGTGGGCAAACCAGTATAACACGAAAAGCACCTGTTGGTATAACCAAAGCAGTTGCGCTTGAACCTTGGGAAGGAGATATGCAATTTAATGCAAATCATGATATTGCAAGTAGATGCAGAGCTAATCCTAATCCTGTTAATAAGGAAGAACAAGAATCTTATTTCAAAGTTACATTTACCATAGATGTTGATAAACTTGGACAAGATGAATGGTGGATAAAGGATTATAATTATGATAACACTACAAAAACATTGTCATTATTTTTATCTGAAAAAGGTTCTGACATTATTCTGAAAGATGTTGAAAAAGCTGAGGATGAACCGGTTTATAAAATTGGTGAACACGAGATAAAAATTGAAGGCTTGTCGTGTATTGTAAGTATGGATTTGATGGAAGAAAAGTCCGAAAAATCCAAGAATCGGGAAGAGAAAAGGTATATAACTTTTAAAAAGAAATACATCGTAAAAAAAGAAAAGAAAGAGGAAGAAGAAAAAACAGGTAAAAAAGAAAAGAGCAGCAAGCCTTCCTTCAAGATTTATGAGGAAGAATTTGAGCTGGATGAAGAAGAAAATATTTATAGATTTACAATTGGGAAATACTCTTATGATTCTGATAAAAAGCACTTAACTTTATCATTGGTATTAACTCATTCTATTAAGGCTGATAAAGTTAATGAAGAAGAAGAGAAGTATAAAGTAAAGTGTACTAACATAGGTGAATGTGAGATAACGATTAAAACAGAAGATTCAGGCAAAAAAACTATTTTTAGAGTAAATGATAAAATTAAAGTAAAAAGATTACAACAGATTTTTGAAATCTTAAAAAATGGAATTATATATCACTCCAGTGGTGAAAATTATGGAATTATTCCTGAATTTATAATTGCAGCAGGACTTGAGATACCAGTGCCCGTGTTCCATCCCTTTGTGGAACTTGGCAGAATTTATCCCGAAGCCCTAAATAATTGTTATATACTTGGAGATGGAAATGATAAAAAACTGATATACATTCAAGATATAAAAAATAAGTTTGAGGGGAAACCACCTAAGGATAAATACTACACTGATTGGAAAGAATTTTTAGAGGCCCTTGGATTCAGTGAGTAACAAATGAAGGTTCTAAAAATTCATATATATCAACCCAGTGCTCATTATAGAATACCTTTTAGTTACCAGAGAAGATTCACTTATCCAATTCCTCCGTTGTCTACTGTTAAAGGATTAATCTGCAATATGATGGGGATAAGAACAGGTATTACAAAATGGGAAGAGGACAGACAACTGAAAGAATTAGTGGAAGGGCTTTCTATCGGAATATATGGGGACTTTGAGACTATAGTAAAAGAATATATCTGGTTTAGAAATCTTGAAAGAGATAGTCACAAGTCAAAATTCCATACCCCTTATAATCGGATTTTGGATAGTGTAGTACAGCATCCAGGAGGTCAGATGCCTTTAACAGTGGATGTACTTCATAATGTGAATATATACATTTATATTTATCACAAAGATTATTCTTTTCTCAAAGAAATAGAAAATGCTTTTAAAAACCCAATAAAATGTAATTCCGTTATACATTTGGGTAGAGCTGAAGACTGGTTAATTTTTCAAGAAATCAATCTTATAGAAGAACTACAAAAAAGCAAGGTTTTCAAAATCCCATATTACTGCTGGATACCATCCCCTGCGTATGTTGAGAAGGACCTTATTGTATTTGATAACTATATGACATTTTTTAAAAATCTTCAAGGTAATATGGTGAGATTACCAACCATATACTCTATAGTAGATAATAAGCGGAGCTTTGATGAATTTGCAATAGTAAAACTTTTTGAGAAGGGAAATCTTTCCAAAAGTGTGGAATGCTATGTTGACAAAAATGTGCCTATAATATGTTCAAAATTAATCGGGAGAACTAAGGGTAATGATACTTGCAAAAAGTGAAAAAAGAATTACGCTTTCTCAACATACAAAAGGACTTTTAGAACAATTAGAAGTATTAAGAGCCAAGACAACTTATCTTGAAGATAATCTTTTTTACAATCTATTAAAAATAGTTGCTTTTTGCCATGACCTTGGTAAAGTATCCCCATCCTTTCAGATAAGTGTAAGAAACTGGCAATATAACCCCAATATTCCTTTCCCTGATATACCTCATTCTATCTTTTCTATATTCTGGATAAATCAAAAAGAACTTCAAAGAAGAATTTATAATGAAGACGAACAAAAGTTGTTATTTACTGCAGTTGCCTTTCATCATTGGCGTGAGAATTTTGAAGAGTTGGTTAACTTCTCCAGTAGAGAGCTGAAAAAGGCATTACAGATATTATTAGAAGATCACGAACTAAGAGATAGTTTGCTGCAGAATCTTAAAAATGAATTCAATGATGAAAGTTTTTTAGACTACCATTCATTAATTGGATTTAATAAAGAACTTGCAGAAGAAATAGTCGAAGGGAAGAAATTTTCAGAGATTTTATTTTTGCCATATCTTATAACTTCTCTACCAAGTAAAATAGAAATATCAGATGACACCTTCAAAAAACTTAGGATATTACTTGGTTCACTTTTAAGGTTAGATCATTTTGTTTCTTTCATCCAAAAAGAGGAAATGTTGGACTTAAAGATAGAAATCGAACCAGAAATTAAAGACAAAGTAATACAGTTAATTGATAAAAACATTAAAAGCAAAGGAGGAAAATGCTGGCAGTTAGAAGAAATTCGGAAAAATGACCTATGGAATAAATCTCTAATATTAGTTGCACCAACAGGAAGTGGCAAGACAGAATTTGCTTTCCTATGGTCTGCTGGTGAAAAGACTATTTTTACCTTACCGTTACGAACGGCGGTTAACTCTCTTTATGAGAGAGCAAGAGATATATTTTCTTTTAATAAAACTGGGCTTCTTCATTCAGATGCCGATATTTACATTTATGAAAAGATTGAAAAAAGAGAAATAGACAGACTATCCTGGACAGGTGAAGAAACCGAGTTGATGAGAGTTTTAGAACTTGCACGCCATTTATCCTATCCCTTTCTTGTTTCAACAGGGGACCAGATTTTTCCATCAGCACTTCAATATCCTGGATATGAAAAGATTTTCCTGCCAGCTGGAACTTCTCGTTTGGTAATTGATGAGGTTCAGGCTTATGACCCGAAAGCATGTGCAATTATTATAAAGATGATTGAAGAAGTTACAAAGATGGGCGGAAGATTTCTTTTAATGACCGCTACCCTGCCAGAATTCGTTAAAAGAAATATAGAAAATCGGTGTGGTACCTTTCAATTGATAAATAAATATGAAGGACTTGAAAATTTTAAAAAACATAGAATAGTTTTGAGAGATATAGATATTGAATCAGATGAAGTTATAAATGAGATTACTGGTCATGCCCAAAAAGGCAAAAGAGTTCTTGTAATTCTTAACACTGTCAAGAAGGCACAGAATATTTACGATAAATTAAGGTCGTTATGTAACGATAAATTCTATCTTAAAATATTACATTCTCAATTCTCTTTATCGGAGAGACAGATAAGAGAAAAGGAAATAATAGATGATAAATTCAAAAATCCAAAGCCTGATAATGAGAAGAACGGGAAAATACTTGTAGCTACTCAAGTTGTAGAAGCGTCTCTTGATATTGATGCTGATCTTCTTTTCACTGAGATAGCACCCTTAGATTATCTTGTTCAAAGAATGGGAAGAGTGCTTAGAAGAGTAAGTTATGTTAAAGTTAAAGAGTTTAGATATAACGATGACCCAAATGTTTATATCTGCTTTACAAAAAGAAATTCTCTGGAAATAGAGTCAGGAGAAGGTAGAGTTTATTCCAAAGATCTTTTGTTTATTTCATTAATGCTGATTGCAAAGATGGTCAAAGCATTGAAGAGTGATGAAGTTGAAAAGATTAAGCGAAAACTGCAAGAAATCAGTAATTCTAAAAATAGCCTCAGAAAGAAACGAGAACAGATGGACAAACAGTTTAATACTATATTAAGAAATCTTAAAATAAAAGAAGGCAAAGGAAAGAGAACTTATAAATCTTTTTTAATATCAGAAAAAGACAAAGAAATACTTGTAAGAGAATGCTATGAAATCTTGGATATGATAGCAAATTGTTCTTATTATATGGACGAGTTCTACACCACACTTAACATACTTGATGCAGGATATGTTTCAAATAGAAAGAAAGATGCCCAGAGGCTTTTTAGAGAGATATACACAATTCCGATTATTGCAGGGAATCAGAAAGAGAAATTTAAAAAAGATATAAAAAAATTTGTAAACACACATACTAAAATTAACTATACACAATTTAAAAAAAATGTATTAAATAAATATGTACTTCACTCCTATATTGAAGATTTTCTAATTCCCGTTTATCATTGGCTGGTAGAGATTCCAGATCTATCAAGTGAGAATTATAAAAGATTAAGGAACTGGTTATCTGATATATATGTGGGTACAGGTAATTATGACAATGAGAAAGGGTATCTTAAATGAGAACGATAAGAAGTAGAGACTTACTGACTACTTACCAAAAGGCTTTCTGAAAAGAAAAAATATACCTCTACAAGAACTCGTTGCATTTTGAAATATGATAAACTGAAGGTATCTACCATGGAAATCATAAATCTTGACGAGGTTGATAGCAGATTCATAGAAATAGTCCTAAAGATAGAGAAAGTTCTGTATGAAAGAGGAATTAAGGTATTCACTTGAAAAACTAAAAAAGGCATCTGAACACTTAGAAGAGGCTGTTAAAGAATCATTAGACTTTCAATCTCTCAAGACTACTGGAGTCAGAATAAACTATCTCCACATTTGTGAACGGAAACTTTGGCTTTTTGATAGGGGAATCGGTATGGAGCAGACATCTGATAAAGTGCTTCTTGGAAAGTTACTCGGTGAATACTCCTATCTACGACAGCAGACAAGAGATGTTCTTATTGATAATCTGATAAGGATAGATATCATGGACAAGGATACTATCAGAGAAATAAAGTATTCCAATAAACTTCAAGAAGCTGATAGGGCTCAGATTCTCTATTATCTTTACTATCTGAAAAGACTCGGAGTAGAGAAGAAAGGCATTATTAACTATCCAAAAATGAGGCGGCGCGAGGAAGTGGTGCTTACAGAGGAGGCTGAACGGGGCGTAGAAGAAGACCTCAGAAGGGTTCAGGAGATAATATCCTTGAAGAATCCACCACAGGCAAAGAGGAAACCCTACTGTAAGAAGTGTTCTTATTATGAATTTTGCTGGGTCTGAAGAAAGAGATTACTTCTTATAAATGTCCACTATCGCCTTTGCCTCTTTTAAAATCTGTTCCTTCAGTCTTAAAGGCTCTATCACCTCAACTTCAGCACCGTATTTGAGCACCTCCATTTTTATTTCTCTCAAGTCTGCCACTGGAAAACTTATTATTACTGAACCATCTGGATTCTCCTCAATCCGTTGTTCTGAATGCCAGAGTTGATGCTTCACCCATCTTGCCATTCTTGGAGAAAACTTCAGTACAACCCATTCTGTTGCTGTTCCTTTAAAAATACCAAAAGCAGAACCAAGGTATTCCTTTAGATCAAATAAAGGGTTAGGCACAAATTCTTCATTTAAAATGGTAACTTCTTTCATCCTTGCAAGGACAAAGTCTCTTATCTTATCTCTTAGATGACAATATGCGATCAGATGCCATGTACCAGAATAATTAAGTAGATGATAGGGATCAACAGTTCTATTAGTAATCTCGTCCTTTGAAGGTGAATAATAAGTAAATCTTAGCCTGAGCCTTTTTATACATGCATAAACCACTTGTTTAAATATTTTTTCCGGAGTAATAGTATGTTCAGGTATCTCAACTGAAAAGAGGTCTTCTATTGGAATAGAAACAGTTTTATCCACTACATTAAACAACTTTGAGAAAAATCTGTTTATCTCCTCTTTAAATGCCCCTTCTGCCATCTCCTCCAACAGTCTCTTTGCAATTAAAAGTGTTGTTATTTCTGATGAAGAAAGAAAAGATAGTGGAAATATAAAGGTTTCGTCAGTATAGTAGTAACCCTTGCGATCTGGAGCATACTTAAGAGGGAAAAAGAGTCTGTCACGCATAAATTCAATGTCTCTTTGGGCGGTCTTGGTTGAAATCTCAAATTCTCTGGCAAGCTTAGTTGCATTAGGATATCTACCTCTTCTTACTTGTCTGTCAAACCAGAGGATACGCTCATAGACATTTCTCGCCCCCATAGAAAATTTTATCATATTGGCAATAAATTGTTCACTGATCCTAAACTTGCCTTAAACTTGCTATTAACCTTTGTCAAAATACAATCAACGAGACAGTCCTTACACAAAATGAATCTGGCCATTTAAGGTTACCACAGTCTGTTTTCTAATCAAAAAAGAGACAACATAAAGCCAAGATAATGGAAAGCCCTCTACAGATCAGACGAAGGGACTCTTTTAAATCTAAGTAGAATCGCTTTCTATCTGAGTAGGAATTTCTTACAAAAGCAGTAACAATGGTAAAAGCATCTGACATCTTGTGGCACCACTGATGGAATGCCTCTGCCTCTTTGTCTATTTTGAGTACAAGCACAAGTTCAAAAGTAGTACTACCGTTACTTTTTACTGCATCTTCAGGATTTTCTACGATGTTTACTACATTCTGAAAAAACTCTTTTAAATCATTTAAAGGCTTTTCAAACAGTGCCGAAAACAGATGTTGTCCTTCTTCAAATCCTTCTGGAAAGGGTTTCTGCCAAAGTGTATGAAATAGATGAACGAACCTCTTCACCAAAATCCTTATTTCCTGTACAGACTTTTCTACTTCATCTCTCTTTACCGGTTCTGAAGAGGCTAAAACTTTGCCAGTTCTATTTATAGCCTCTTTAATGTTAAGAAATATCCTCTCTAATTCTCTTAACCATCTGAACAAATAGGATTCACTAAAGATATCATGAGGGCTGCCTTTTGGTAGAGGTTTCTCCTTAAGAGCTCGGTTTATCTCAATGATGAGAGGTTTTAGCCCTTTCACAAACCATATGTAATGGTCGGGCACTATGAATTCCATGGTTCTTCCTATCAATTTTGAAAGCTCTTAATTTGAGATTAAAACATTGTATACCCCATTAGATGTCCTATGTACTCAGATATAATTCAAATATGGGACGGATGTATTACATATTCTCAAACGGAAGACTAAAACGAAAAGACAATACAGTCTATATTGAGAATGAGGAAGGTCAGCGAAGGGCTATTCCTGTTGAAGATATCACTGCCATTCATATATTCGGAGAGATTGAGCTGAACACAAAACTCTTAAACTTTTTATCACAGAAAGGAATTACAGTACATGTATACAACTATTATGGCTTTTATACAGGTAGCTTTATGCCAAGAGACAGAAATGTATCTGGAGAATTAACTGTCAGACAAGTTGAGTATTATCTTGACAACGAAAAAAGATTCTATCTTGCTGTGAGTTTTGTGGAGGGCGGAATCTTCCACATGCTCAGGAACCTCAGAAATTACAAAAAAACCGAAGAATTTCAGAAGTTAATCCAACATGAACTGAACAGGGCATTTGAGATAGATAATATCAGTGAACTTATGGGATGTGAAGGACGAGCAAGAGAAAGTTACTATCAAGCATTTAACTTCATATTTGGTGGAAGATTTAATATGAAAAAAAGAGAAAAACAACCTCCTACAAATCCTGTAAATGCTCTGATTTCTTTCGGTAATTCTGTAATGTATTCAACGATACTTACTGAAATTTATCATACTCAACTGAATCCAACAGTAAGCTATCTTCACGAGCCAAGCCAAAGACGATATTCATTGAGTCTTGACATTGCAGAGATATTTAAACCACTTATAGTAGATCCTGTAATATTTAGATTGGTAAATAATAGAATATTGAAACTCGAGGATTTTGACGAAGATGTAAATTATTGTTATCTTACACCTGAAGGCAGAAAAAAGTTCTTAAAAGAGCTTGATGCAAAACTGAACACCACTATAAAACACCGTAAACTTAGACGTAAGGTTTCGTATAGAATGCTTATACGGCTTGAGTGTTATAAATTAATAAAACACTTTCTTCAAGATGATCTTTATAAGCCCTTTAAAGCATGGTGGTAATAATATATGCCTTACTTTATAATCACATATGATATCTCAGAAGAAAGAGTTAATAAGGTTAGAAAAACCCTTAAAAAATATTTCATGTGGGTTCAGAATTCTGTGTTTGAAGGAGAGATAGGGATAGGAAAGCTTCAACAATGCATAAATGAACTACTTGAGATAATCAATCATGAAGAAGATTCAGTATACTTTTACCAGATAGACAATCGTCACAACTGTGCGAAGATGGTGTTGGGGATAGAAAAAGAAATGACTGACCACTTCCTTTAAGGTTGCAGTGAACTTCTTTTTGAGTTTTTTCAAACAGTGTTGATATCATTAACATTTTTGGCTATTTTGTATGAAAATTGAAAATACAACCAAAGGTTTGCTGCAAAAAATTTATTTTTATAAACTCACACAAATCATCCATTTTTAGCTCAACATATTGAAAAACCAATCATTCCAAATGTGATATAATTATTGTAATAGAAAGGGGGGTTTTATTTGAACTATGTGGGATATAAACGAGGGAGAGAAAGTCGTCCTTCAACCAAGCCCCCTTGTTTTATTTGAACTATGTGGGATATAAACGTTTCAATACCAGCATATTCTAATAAATGTCCATATGTTTTATTTGAACTATGTGGGATATAAACGTGGAGACGATAGAAGTAGATGGAGGGGAGTACCATGTTTTATTTGAACTATGTGGGATATAAACTCTAATTGCTTAAAGAAGTGGAGTGCGGAGGCATGTGTTTTATTTGAACTATGTGGGATATAAACCAATCTTTCTTCAGGAGGAAGACAAAATCTTCTTCCGTTTTATTTGAACTATGTGGGATATAAAGGTGGAAAGACCTATAGCAGAAACATCCCGACCTCTACGAAAGAGCAGAACGTTTCGAAGAAAACACCAGAAGCAAAAATGGCGTTACGGTTACATTAAGACCTTCAGAAGAAAGTCTCAGGACGCTTCGTCAAGCCTTCGACACGAAAGGAGCTCGTCTTTTTGACCACGATTTTGAAGATCTCAAGCCCTGCCGATGTCTGACCTGACTCCTCCTGGCCTCACCTCTGCCTTTTCCGCACTACAGATGGAACTTCAGAAAGATTCTCTTTTCTCGAAATTGCTCTCGTCCAGACCTCCTCCAGTACCTTAAGGCTTTCTTCTTCAGGCACCTTCCACAGCTTCCTCGAGTAGTTCCGCAAAAAGTCTTCGACATTCTTTCTAAACATAAACATCTGTTCTGACACGGGACTGTCCAGAACGGCGTACTCCACGACGCTCAAAAGCTGATCAAGGGTAAGTCTAAACTTCTCTACGAGAAAGATGGCGTCGTTTAGGTTTTTTGGTAGTATCGACAGAGTTTCTTGCTCAAAATCTCAAGCGGATGTGCTATCTTAAACACTATCTGATTCCTGGTAAGGTAAAGTTTTGAGGGAAATCTGTCCCTCCTCACGCTGACCATCCACCAGTGCGTAACGTCTTCAGAAAAGTCCACAGGAACGCCCTTTAAACGGAAAAACTCGTCGAGCAAAGTTGCTACTCTAACCTTGCTTCTGCATCGAAAGTCAAAGTCCACGTCCAGAGTGCTTTCACCACCGTAGAGGCAACGGCAGTGCCTCCTACAAACCTGATCTCAAGAGGCTCTGAAATTCCGTTTTCGTCTAAAAACTCTCCGAGCTCTTGTATCAACCGCTCTATTTTTATCTCTGGTAAGCATAACTCAACTTCAAAACCGTACTTACGTTTTCGTCCACGTCTTTATACAGGTTTTTGGAAACCTCGCCATAGTCAGAATCATAATTGCTAAATTCAAAACCACAGGCACGAAGTCTGGGTTTCAAGATCGTCCTCAACCTAAAGGCAGTGTCAACCACTTCCCGAGGAATCCTTTCCCTGTCTGGCAAAACCTCATAGAACAGGGTAACTATGGCAACGAAGTCCTTCTTCTCGGCCTCTGACAAAGAAGGTCTGTTCAACCTGTTTAACACGTCGAGATAGTAAGCAAGGTGTTCTTTTCTAAGGACCCCATCCATATCGTTATTTTAACACATTCCCAAGACGCAATATTACTTAAGACACTGCTATCTATAAGATAAAAGACGTCTAATGAGAGTTAATCTCATAGACATAGACAACTCCAAGTTTCCTAACCTTGCCCTGATTGCCTCAAAACAAAGTTTGGATGGTAATTACGCAAACCTCATACACATTTAAAGAAATTTTCCATGAATGATTTAAAAAAGGAACTGGGCATAACATCCCGTGAAGTAGCTCTGGTAATAGGTGGTCCTCTTTTGATGCTCATGAAATACTCCAGCGGTTAATGTAGGATAGATTATAAAATTTTTGTTATAATTTTTGTTTCAAAATATTTTAATTACATGAAAAAATCCTTTATATGAGTGGGCTAAACTTGTAATTTTTTATCTTTGGAGGAAAAAATATGCGATTTTGTACAGTTGTTAATTGTATGGATGGACGAGTTCAATTACCAGTAATCAAATATCTGTTAAAAAGGTTTAATGTGGATTTTGTAGACTCTATTACTGAAGCAGGGCCAAACCTGATTTTGTCAGAACAGAAAGACCATGTCTTAGTTCGGTCAATTCTTGAAAAACTGAAGATTTCGGTCGAAAATCATAATTCTGTGGGAGTCGCTATTGTCGGCCATTATGATTGTACAAAAAATACAGCCTCTAAAGAAGAACAGATTGTACATATCCAAAAGGCAATACAACTACTTCGGCAGCAATACAAAAATTTAGAAATAATAGGCTTGTGGGTTGATGAAAATTGGGAGGTTCAAGAAATTCAAGGAACTTAGAAACAAATACTTAACCTTTCTCTATAAAGTTGCTCTCAAGCCTTTTTGATATTTCTTGCTGTTTCATCCAATTACCATAGAGTTTACCTACTGGTAGTAGTTTGTTAATTGTTTTTTTCAAGGTATCAGTAATTGGAACAGCAGAGGAGCCCCTAAAAGGTGTCTGTGGCAGAGGCATAAAGGTATGGGCATGGATTTTGGCTCCCTTAGAAGCAAGCTCTTCCATCAGCTTCGCAGTAAGTTTCTGATCTTCCTCGGTCTCCCCAGGCAGTCCAAATATAAAATCCACATTTGCTACCAACCCGAACTTTTTTGTCAGCTCCACTGCCCTTACCACATCCTCTACAGTATGCCCTCTTCTGCAAAGGTCCAACACCCGCTGACTGCCTGACTGAGCCCCTATAACAATATTCCTGTTGTCACAGTAACGTATTATAATCTCCAGTGCCTCCTCGGTCAGATGCTCAGGTCTTACCTCTGAAGGGAAGGTGCCAAAGAATATTCTCCTTTTTTCTCCCAATATTCTCCGCATCCTGGACAATAGCTCCTCTATAGCTTGGAAATTCATACTCCTGCCATCCAAGGAGCCGTAAGAAAGGGCATTGGGTGATATAAACCTAAAGTCTCTTAAACCTCTTTTCTTAAGAAGGGATATATATTTTAAGATGGTGTCAATACTCCGATGTCTTACTGGTCCACGAAAAAGATAAGGTGTCTGACAGTAATGACACTTAAAGGGACATCCTCTTGTTATCTCTAAGGGGCCGACAAAACCAAATCTAAAGGAAAAAGGGCTAACCTTTTCGATATCTACTGGAGATGCCCAGCCTGTAAATATATACTCACCTTCTCTGCAATAGGATATACCTCTAATCCCATATATTAACAGGTTATCTGCCAGAGTTCTTAATAAAAAGACAATCGTCTCTTCGCCTTCTCCTCTTACCACAATATCAGCACCCATAGAGAGAACCTGTTCTGGAGCACCTGTGGGATGAGGCCCTCCTGCTACTATAATTACTCTGTCTCTGCAAAGGTTACGGACCTCTTTTATCAAACTCTCCGTTTCCCATACCTGTGCGGTAAAGAAAGAGATGCAGAGTATTGCTTTACTGTACACCTGCTGTATCTCTCTTAATTCTGTAAGGAGTTCTATTCTATCAGTAATAAAATATGGTTTGATTTTATTGGATTTGAGTATTTCTTCAGATGCTCCTATAATTGCATTAAAACTGTATCTATTCTGTCTTGTTATGTAAAAAACAACGGCTGCTGAATCCTTAGAAGGCATGGCCTATACTGAAGTGAAATTCTCCTGAACTCTCTCCAGGTTTTCTGTCCAGCTTATGCCCATAGTCGATCCTTAGAGGACCCACAGGGGTATTATATCTGATCCCTACTCCAGCAGTATATCTGAGGGTCATATCAATATCATCAATTCTTCTCCATACATTTCCTGTATCAACAAAAAAGACTATCCCAAATCCTTTCCCAACATCTGTTCTAAGCTCAAGATTACCCTGTAAGAATGCATTACCTCCTGTAGGGTTACCATCTTCACCCTTGGGACCAAGACTATCCTGTGGAAATCCTCGTACACTATTTCTTCCTCCCAGAAAGAATCTCTCAACTATTGGTAGATCAACTGTCTTGCGATAGCCTTGAGCAAAACCGCCTTTTAGTGAAAGGGCAAGCACTGACCTTTCTGTAACCGTCCTATAGTAGCTCCAGAATAGACTCAATTTAATAAAATCTGTCTCACCTAAAAAATAGGTGCTCGCAAGCTTCAAAGATGCACCAGCAAGAAAACCCTTCCGAGGATTAAAGGGGTTGTCTCTTGTATCATAAAGCACTGCTGGAGTAATGCTACTTATTGATAGATATCCTCTGTCCTTTTCTGAAAGCACTATATCTGGCCTTATATCAAAAGTCTTTACTACAGAATACTCGTATTTAAGACTACCCTTTAGGTTATCTCTAAGCTCTCTTTCTGTTAATAATTCAAAAGAGTATTTTCTAATCTTATACTTTGTTTCTCCTGTATCAATATTCCTCTCTTCTCTCAATTCACCAGAAAAAGTACTTCTCAAAACAATCTCTCTACCTCTAAAGTAGGGTTCCGTATAACTAACTATAATCTTCTTTTTTACTCCACTAAGCTCAACCCTTATCCTACCGATCCTGTTCATACCCCAAAGGTTTTTATAGCTCAAGTCAAATGCTGCTCTAAACTCCTCATATTCTCCATATCCTACTGCAAGCTCTAATGAACCTGGATTAGCCTCTTTAAGGCTGATTAGAATATCTTTTCTGTTGTCTCCCCCATCTAAGAGTTTCACATCCACATCTTTAAACAGACCAGTCTGATAGAGCCTTCTTGATATCTCAGGCAATATTTCCAGATTCAGAGTCTCTCCTTCTTTCAATTTAACCTCTCTTAGTATCACCTCTGACCTGGTTAATAAATTCCCCCTCACAATAACCTTACCAAGGCTATACTGTGTTGCTTCTTTTATTTCAAGGGTGACAATGACCTCCTGTCCATCAAAATCAGATTTTATGTCTACTGAAATATTAATAAATCCCTTCTGTCTGTACATCCTGAGCACCCTCTTCTTTCCATCGAGAAGATCAATCTCATTATATATCTTTCCCTCTTTTATGCCAAAGGAACTGAGTATCTCCTTTTCGGAGATAATTCTATTACCTTTAACTGCAATCCTCCCGATATAATATTGTCGTCCCTCATTTATCTTAAAGGTGATGTCAACACTTCTCTGAGATGAATTAATATCCACATCAGCCTCCTCAATTGTGGCATCCATAAATCCAAGTCCCCTATAAAGGGCGATTATACTATTTCTGTCTGTCTCAAACTTCTTTGGGCTGTACACTTCACCTTCCCTAAGGTTCAGCACCTCTTTCAGTATTTTCTCAGGAAGATTTGAGTTAATAAACCTTATACTCCTGACAATAAATCTCTCTCCTTCATTGATAAAAAATACTATCTTGACCAATCCCTCCTTCTTCTGTACTACAGGTGCTACTTGGGCCTCAAGATATCCTCTGTTTGTATAAAATTTAAGTATTTCATCAGCAAAAGACTGAACCGTCTCCTCATTTATCTCTACAAAATCGCTCTCCATCACTAATTTTTTTAATATGGAATCACTTACTTTGGCATTTCCCTTAAAAAACACAACCATTTTTTCACCAGTAGAAACAGGTATCCTTAAGACCCCATCTGAAAACACCGGTGGACCCACTTTCGGATTGTAATAACCAAGAGACTTAAGATATCTTCTTAAGTTTGCAAGCCCTTTTTGTATTTTATCTAAATTATATACCTCACCAGGCCTTATTTTAAGCTTATCTTTTAGTTTCTTTGAAACCCCATTGATTATTATCTTATCTATAACCAATGGATGACCTTCTTCCACTGTTATCTTTAAGATAACCAAGGAAGGGTTGGGCCCTTTTTTAACCTCCATCTCTATAACTGAAGAGGGATAACCAGAGTTTTTCAGATATTCATATAACCTCTCTTTTGCCCTTTTTAATATCTTGGGTCTCAATGGTTCACCTTCCTTGAGTATCAACCCCCTCTTTATATAACTATCTGTAAGTACAGTATTTCCTTTTATCTCTATCTTCCATATAAACCTCTTCTCTTTCACTGTTATTATCAAAGTCTCTGCTTCATATTCTATAACTATATCCTCAAAAATACCCTTTCTGAATGCCCTCTTTACTGCAAAACTCAGTTCATCTGTTCTGATACTTACACCTCTTTTAATTCCCAGAAGATATAAAAACTCTCTTTCTGAACATAGATGTAGCCCTTTAATTTTTATCTCACTAATAAATACCTCTCTTGAGTTGTTACTGTTAAAGGCCCATGAGCCAGGAGAACTACAAGACAGAAGAAGAAACAACAATATTAAAAACCGTACTGCCTTGGTTTTATCAAAACAGCTCATCTGAACTCCAGTCTGAACTTAATGTCTCCACCAATAAGGCCCAGCTCATCCCTCTCACCCACCAGAGAGACCCTGTTGCTGAGTTGAAACTCTACTCTAAGTAGTTGTTCTGTTTCTGCTCCGATTGTTGTGGTATAAGTAACATAGAGTCTGTCTGAAAGAAGCCTCTTGTATACTGTCACTCTTGGCCCCAGGGTTCCGGTAGTCTCTATCACGGAAGGCTCTAATTCAATTCTGTCAAATCCTGTAAGGCTGCGGAGTCTCTCCTGAAGTGTCTCCTGCAGCTTTCCTGTAATGAACATTGTTGCCTCTGAGGCGCCAATTCCTCCTTCAAGCCCCTTTACTCCTGAAGAGAGGCTTCCTACTGTGAGAAGACTCAGGATATCCACCTCATCCAGTGAGGGCTCTGAACTAAGGGATAGATTGAATTCATCTATATAGCCATTAAGATTCAAAGTTATGTTATAGCCTTTTACAGAAGTAACTGCAGTAATATCTATATAGGGATTTATTTCTGTTGGCTCTGTAAAGTCTGCAGACGCATTCACCACAGTAAACTGATTATTTCTGAAAAATACTTTACCTCCAAGCAGTTCAACTCTTCCTAAGAGGGTGGGAGAATAGGCAGTGCCTGTCAGAATAAGGTCTACCCTCGCAGGTGCGCTAATTATATTATTGTCAATTATAATATTATCCTCTCCAGAGATGCTGATATTAAGTGAAACACTCCTAAGTCTTTCATTCTTAGCTGTCACCATAGGAGTCTTTTTACTAAGAAGCATCTGCCTCCAATCGATATTCCTCGTAAACCTTGCCCTCAAAATCCTTATATCACCACTCACGAGGGTCTCTTTATTACTCTCTGTAATTAGAAGTTCTGCTGATATATCTGCATTCAGGCCGTCAAAGGGTCTGAGTATCATCTTCTCTGTAGAAAACTCAAAGGTATATCTTCTCAGCGAAATGCCTTCAAACCTCCCTCCACCCTTTATTATGAAACTACCCCCTGAAAATCTACCAGTTAGTTCCTCTACAACAAGTCTATTTTCATCCACATAGGCATACCCATTTATACCTGTAATCCTTCCTCGTATGCCTTTGAACTCTAAGGAAGCATCCTCTAAGGAGATACCTCCATTAATCAGAGGTGAATCCCAGGTACCTGTTATAGAAAAAACAAATTCAGAGTGCCCTCTTAGATACTCCAGCTTTTTAAAGAATGGTTTAAAAGGAGCAAGATAAGTGGTACCATATATTGTCACCTCTATCTCTCTGTCAGGGATAAAATACCCTGCTAATTGGAGTACTGCAGGACCTGACCTCAGTTTTACTTGTTCTATACTTACTTTATTGTTCTCATATCTAAAAACAATAGGACCTTCATTAATAACCGTCCTTTCGAAAAGAGTAAACTGGAGAGTATCAAGACCTGTAATCATAGTAATGTCTCCATTTATTCCTTTTACTTCCACTCTACCTCCCATTACCAAGAAGAAATCTTCTGGAAGAGCGCTACTGAAGGAAAGGAGAAAATCTTCATAGCTGTCTTTCTTAAACAAAAAAACCATTGCCCAAATAATCCTCTTCTCTATACTGATCTTCCCCTTCATATCTACTCTCTCTTTTAAGAAACTGCCAGAGAAATCTCCTTTCAGGTGAGTCATATTACCTTTGATACTACCGATATTTACCCAATTTTTCTCTATATCCTTAGCCCTAACCTCCGCATCTATTTCTATAGAAGGAGATTTTAGAGGTCCTTTGATAACACTACTACCTTCAAGCCTTACAGAAAAAGGCAAATTCATGGAGAGAACATCCTCACCCAAGAGGAATTCTATTCTACCTGAATCTATATGGTTGTTCTGTATTCTAAGGTCTCCTTTGATAAAGGAGATACCTCTCTTAAGAGTAAACTCCTTTACTACAAGCAGAGAGTCTTTAAGCATAAAATCTGCCTGTAGGTCTCCTATGGTTGTGCTGTCTGCTTTTAGACTCTCAGCGGAGATTCTACCTCTAAAAACAGGATTCTTTATACTTCCAGTAATCTCTCCTTTATAGTTAAATCTGCCTTTTAGATCAACCCCTTCAGTATTAAGAGATGCTATTTCTTCAAGATAACCTATTGGAAAGCCCTCGATATTAACAAAAAGAGACAGAGTAGGATCATCAAACTCAAATAACCTGTCAGTGCCTGTGTTAATAAGACCTCTGAAGGAGTATCTTCTATTTTTATCCCTTCCTGAGAGTTCGGTTATAAGTATAAACCTTTCTCTGTATCTCGTCTTGAACTCAAAGGAACCAAAATCCCTTCCTCTGAATCTAAAGTTGGATATCTTTCCCATAGCATATATATCAGCAGAGGAGAGTCTGCCTCCAACAGTGATATCAATACTTCCTTTTCCTTCTACATTAATGTTTTTAAATACTCTCCTCAGCTCTTCAACAAAGAGGGTACCATTCATATAAATTCTATCCTTCCCAAGATCTACAAGACCTCTGCTTTTAATCATAGCGCCTTCACCAGCTATACTAAGCTCATCAAGTATTAACAGTTCTCCCTTTTTATAAAATCTGCCACTGATATCTGTAATCCTGTCTATAACTCTATCTGGATTCTCTTGGGGTGGTGTATGGTACGAGAAGAATCCTTTAGGATTTAGTTTTCTCCCCTCAGAGGTAAGAACACCTGAAACTTTACCCTCTCTCAGACCAGGGTCCCATCCCATCAGTTTTAGCAGTGGGGTGCTGTCAAGACCCTCTGCTAAAACCCTCAATTCATACCATGTAACCTTAGGAAGGTTAATACTCACCTCAGCAATTGCTTTCCCATTGTATGCCTTAACCTTTCCCTCATAGAACCTCATTCTATGATTCTTATACCCTATCTTACATCTCACCTCATCAACATCCACTCCATAAAGAAATCCTTTCTCCATCACTGCCTTGAGTTTAAGCATAGGAGCCCTAAGCGGACCTTTAATAATACCAGCAAAGGTAACAGGCCCTCTGATAGGCTCATCTTCTCCAAGCCACTGCAGGAGTCTCTCCACAAACACTTTCCCTTTTACATCTAAATCCATCGTCAGAGTGTTAGTATATAGATCTCCTTTTACTCTTACAATAGAGTCTTCTGAGGAGACAAAGAGCCTGTTTACTGAGACATGTCCGTCTTTAAAGAAGAGTTCTCCCGCTGTTTTACCTCTGAATTCACCTTTTCTATGTCTGAGTGTCAAGAAATTTATACCAAGAGATAGGGTTTTCTTACGAAGGCTAAACTCTCCCCAAATATCCTCTGCATTAAGTGAAAGACCTTCTCCTTTTATATATATATATCCTTTACGAAATACTATTCTATCAACCACAATCTGCCATTGGTCTTTGGTTCTACCCAATACGGGCAATCCAGCCCTTTTTTGCACAGGTATGAGACCAAGAAGGTCTTTCTCGATCCTCTGCTCTGTAGAGGTTAGTCTCATTATAGATAGCTCTGCTCGTGTTATCCTAACCATCTTCTGCAGTAGAGCAGAATAGCTGATATAAAGTCTTATCTTCTCAATGCTACCTAAGGGAACATCTGTATTGGAACTAAACTCCAGGCCTTCAATACCCAGCATCAGTGGAAAGGGATTGATATAGATCCGTTCTGCCTCAACATTAAGTGATAGGGCCTCAGAGATACGGGGCAGGAGCATATGTTTTAGATACTTGGACGCACTCTCGGACCTACCATATAAATAAAAAAAAGAGATGGTTCCGATTATAAACAGTAGCAAAATATAAAATACTATCCTTTTCATTATTCGTATCTCAGAGCAACAATAGGGTCATACAGGGCAGCCTTTCTTGCTGGATAAACACCAAAGAATATTCCCACCATCCCAGAGAATACAAAAGCCACTATCACACTCCACCAGGCAACCTCTACTGGTAAGAAAGAAATGAATCGAGGTATAAGCATTGCTATTGTTACACCCGCTGTTACCCCTATTCCACCACCAGTAAGACTCAGTATTGTAGATTCTGTTAAAAACTGAAAGAGGATATCTCTGTTCTTTGCTCCTACAGCTTTTCTAATACCTATCTCTTTTGTCCTTTCTCTGACAGACACAAGCATTATATTCATAATTCCTATTCCACCAACTACAAGTGAGATAGCTGCAATACCAGCCAGTACAGCAGTCATAATACTCAGCACTTTACCCATCACATCAAGCATCTCATCCTGACTTAGTACAGTAAAGTCTTCTCTGCCTGCATGTCTTTTCCTCAAGATATTCTTTATATCTCTCTTTGCCTCTTCAACCACCTCTGCACTCCGAGCCTTTACAGTGATATTAAAGAGTGCATCTGTATCAAAGAGTTCTGATGCAGCAGTTGTGGGGATAAACACTACATCATCAAGATCATAACCAAGGGTGACCCCCTTCTTTTTCATTATCCCTATCACCCTATATCTCCCATCTCCTATCTTAATAAATGCACCTAAGGGATTTCTGTCTCCAAAAAGGTCTCTCTTAACAGTTCTGCCGAGGATACATACTCTTCTTCTCATCTGAACATCATCTGTATTGAGACTTCTACCAAGCTCTACTCTCAGATTTCTCGCTGGAAAGTACTCCTCAGTTACCCCTACAATATAGGTATCCCTGCTCTGTCCCCTGTATTTGACCCATGAGGTACCAACAATCACAGGAACAGCATATTTTATATGAGCAGATCGTCTTTTAATAAGAAGGGCATCATCATAGACGAGCTTCCTTACTGCTGACGTACCCATATGCATACCGCCCTCTTTAGCGGTCTTACCTGGCACAACTATAAGTATATTGGTGCCTAAGGAACCGAACTCCCTTTTTATATACTGCCTCGCACCTTCACCTATTGAAACCAAAAGTATAACAGCAGAGACACCAATAATTATACCCAACATTGTAAGTGCAGACCTCATCTTATTCGTCTTTAATGCATCAAAGGAGATGAGGATTGTCTCAAAAACATCCATCTTGACAAATCCCATCCTTTATTGTTACAACCCGTTCTGCATATTTAGCTACATCCCTCTCGTGGGTAACAAGGATTATTGTAGCCCCTTCTTTATTCAGACTTTTAAATATCTCCATCACCTCATGACCTGATCTACTGTCCAGATTGCCAGTAGGTTCATCGGCAAGTATAACAGAGGGAGTATTTATAAGGGCCCTTGCTATTGCCACCCTCTGCTGCTCGCCTCCAGACAGCTCAGATGGCCGATGTTCAGCCCTCTCAAGAAGACCTACCTTCTCAAGCATCTTCATTGCCAGATCCTTTCTCTCTCTGGCATTAACCCCCGTATATATCAATGGAAGCTCCACATTCTTCCATGCAGGCATTCTCGGTAAGAGATTGAAACTTTGAAAGACAAACCCTATCTTTCTATTTCTTATCTCGGCCAGCTCTCTATCATCCCGCTCTGTTACCTCAACCCCTTCAAGGATATATCTTCCTTCTGTAGGTCTGTCAAGGCATCCTATAATATTCAGCAGAGTAGACTTGCCAGAACCCGAAGGTCCCATTATAGCAACAAACTCTCCCTTTTTCACCGTTAAGTCAATACCTTTTAGAACTTCGATAGAAACTTTTCCTAAAAAGTATATCTTTCTTATATTCACAAGTTTTATTATCTCCTCATCCATAAGATTATATTTTAACCTGTATCACCCATGGTATGCCAGCAACTCTCAATACCTAAATCCATGATTGATTCTGGTCAAATTATATCTAACATAAAGAGGGGCTGCCTCAAATCTGTTTAAGGAATAATAGATAAACTCTGGGCGAATTTAGACCTAAGGGGTTATCTCCATTAGATCATGGGCAATCAGGATCATACCTTTAAAAACACTGGAACACTGTCTAAGCAATATATCATCTGATACACCTACAGGATAGATATGAGACAGCACAAGCGTTCTAACCCCTGCCTTTTTAGCAAGAATACCACATTCTCTCGGGGTCATATGACCCTGTGCCTTCATCTCATCTGGGAAGGAACAGTCTGCAATAAGGATATCTACACCTCGAGAGAAATCTACAAGGGCATCAGAATAATCAGCATCACCAGTGAATACAACTGACCCTGAAGAGGACTCAAACCTATAGGCCACACTGTCATCTGAATGAATTGTCTTAATCGAGTATAGCATATTTTCTTCGACCATTATCTTTTCCTTAGGAATCAATGTCTCGATAACAAACCCCTTTGGTTTTCTTATCAGAAACAGTAAACATTCCTGATAAAAAGTGATTGCTTTATGGGGAGCAACAATAAGAAGAGGCTTCTTTCTCCTGACTCCTGGAGCAGCAACAAGGGCATGAATCAGAGGCATGAGGTCTGAGATATGATCAGAGTGGGCATGGGTTATAAATACCCCATCTATGTCTCTATAATCATGACCTGCTCTCAATAGCTGTATCAGGGTTCCACTTCCACAGTCAACTAAGTATTTATGTCTTCCTGTTTCTATCAAATACGAAGGTGATGCCCTCTTCAGAGACGGAACACAGGTGCCACTGCCAAGCACTGTTACCTTCATCTGAAATTCTCCAGCTCCTTTAGGGCAAATCTATCGGCGTATTTTTCTATTTTGCCTTTTAATCTGAATAGCTCGAGCCTCTTATTGATGGAATGTCTGTCACCAGATATTGTATGGGTCAGCACAGCAGCAAAAAAATTTTTATTTCCTGCCTTTGAAGTATGACCAACTTCATGGAGAAAAAGAAAGGGATAGACATCTGAGGTATTGAGTTTAACATTCAGTTCCCTTGAGAGTTTGTGTGATACAGCCTCCAGATCAAGCTCTGGATTCAGATACACAGAGTAAGGTCTCTTATGACTCTGGCTCATGTTACAGAAGGCAAACTTACCTGTGCTCCATGAACCATCAGGTCTGTCTCCTTCAAAACCGATATAATCAATACCATACTGATCAGCATATCTGAACATCTTCTCAACATCAATTAGTCCTTCGATCTTCTGGAGTTTTTTCTTAAGCTGTATCCACTCCTCTGTAAATAATCCTTGGTATTCTTTTAGAGAAGTCCTTAAAATGATACCAAACAGGGGTACGGATAATACATACTCTTCACCAGAGATCCTTTTAAGGGTTGATCTTTTTATAAGAACAAGAAATATTAATATTCCTCCAACAATACCCGTTATAAAAAACAGATATGTTGTGCCCATTTTTATCCTCCTTCACATTTAGGCTATAAATTTATTATATAATTAATAAGCTAAGGTTTTTCACATTATAAAAACAAGAAAGGAGACAAAATGGTTACTATAACCTCTATAGCAGCCAGAAAGATGAAAGAAATACTCCAGAAAGAAGGCAAAGAAAACTGGGGGATTAGACTGTTTGTTTACGGAGGTGGTTGATCAACCTCATACGGCCTTGATTTTGCCGAAACTCCCCTGGAAGGGGATGAGATTGTGGAAAAGGATGGGGTAAAGGTGTTTATAGACTCCTATACGCTGAATCTTCTTCCTGATGTAGAGATCGACTATGTGGAAAACGATTTTACAGAGGGCTTCCTTCTTAAAGGGTTAAAGGGAGGGTGTTGTTCATAGACAAGGAGCTCTAATGTTTCCTACGCACAGACCAAGAAGACTTAGAGGAACAGAAACAATAAGACGGATGGTAAGAGAGACTACCCTGTCTCCAGATGACTTTATTTATCCTCTCTTCGTTACTTATGGCAGAGATGTAAAGAAACCTATAAGATCAATGCCTGGATGTTATCAGCAATCCGTGGACAACATCGTAAGGACTGCCAAAGAGATCTTCTCTCTTGGTATCCCAGGAGTGATCCTTTTTGGGATTCCAGAGCATAAGGATGAGATAGGCTCTGAGGCCTTTTCACCTGAGGGAGTGGTACAGCAGTCAATAAAGGCGATAAAAGATTCTGTGCCTGAACTAATGGTTATTACTGATGTATGTATGTGTGAATATACAAGCCACGGGCATTGTGGTATTGTAAAAGACGGGGAAGTGTTGAATGACCCTACTCTTGAACTTTTACAGAAAGAGGCTGTATCTCATGCATATGCTGGTGCTGATATGGTAGCTCCATCAGACATGATGGACGGGAGGGTAAAGGCTATAAGAGAGGCTCTTGATAGAGAGGGTTTCACAAATATACCTATTATGAGTTATGCAGCAAAATACGCCTCTGCCTTCTATGGCCCCTTTAGAGAGGCGGCAGAATCTGCTCCACAGTTTGGTGATAGGAGGTCCTATCAGATGGACCCACCTAACAGGAGAGAGGCATTAAAAGAAGTGGCTCTTGACATTGAAGAGGGGGCAGATATTGTGATGGTAAAACCGGCTCTTGCATATCTTGATGTTATATCTGATGTGAAGAATATGTTCGATGTTCCTGTAGCAGCATATAATGTCTCAGGAGAGTATTCCTTAGTAAAGGCTGCAGCAGAGTTAGGATGGATAGACCATGACAGGATAATGATGGAGATACTCATCTCAATAAAAAGGGCAGGGGCAGACATCATCCTTACATACTTTGCCCCTGAGGCAGCAAAGATACTTCAAGGATGAAGCCTATGGATAAGGAGAGAATCGAAGAGGCCCTTGAGTTGATATGGGTACTGAAAGAAGAGGGCACTTCTGGTTTGAGAACATTCCGGGGATGCTCTGATGATGAAGATATTGATGGAATTATCGAGGAATTGAAAAAAAGAAACCTGATTACCATATCCGATGATCAGATCGCCTTTACTGAAGAAGGACACAAAATAGCCAAAACCATAATACGAAGACATCGTCTTGCTGAAAGACTCTTTGCAGATGTCTTTGAAATGAAAGAAGAGACCATACACGAAGATGCTTGCAAGATGGAACACATCCTGAGTGAAGAACTCACTGATAGTGTATGTACATTTCTTGGACATCCTCCAACATGTCCTCACGGTAAACCCATCCCGCGGGGAGAGTGTTGCAAGAAGTATAGTGTAGATGTCTCTCCCTTGGTAATGAGACTGACTGACTTCGAGGTAGGACAGAAGGGTAGAATTGTCTATATCGTACCTTCAGACCCTTCAAGATTAAATAGATTAAATTCAATTGGTATTAATGCTGGCTCAGAAATAAAACTTATCCAACGGAGACCTTCTGTGGTTGTAAATGTTGAGGAAACCACTATAGCACTTGATCCTGAAATAGCAAAAGAAATCTTTGTTAAACGTGCTTCTTAATGGGCAAGAGCACCTTAAAAGTGGTACCTTTACCCTTCTGACTTTTTACGTATATCTTGCCTCCATGACTCTCTATTATTCTGTAACTAATAGAGAGTCCTAAGCCTGTGCCTTTTTCTTTCTTGGTGGTAAAGAAGGGTTCAAATATTCTTGGTAAAATATCCTCGGGTATACCTATACCTGTATCACTTACTTCAATAAATATGTTTGAATCCTGCAACCCTGTCTTTATTGTCAAAACCCCGCCTTCTGGCATAGCCTGTACAGCATTGTTAATTAGATTCAGAAACACCTGTTTTATCTGATCTTTATCAGCCAATGTATTTGGTAAAGGACTAAATTCTGTTAGTAGTTTAATCGAGGACTTCTTGATATTTGGAGAAAGAAACTTTATCACTTCTTGTAAGGTCTCGTTGATGTCAAGCTCTGTTAGCTGAAGAGGTCTCTTCCTTGAGAACTCCAACAACTGTCTTACTATATCCCTTGCCCGCAGAGATTCGGCCTCTATTATATCAAGATCTTTTTTAATGGTCTCTGAAATCTCTTCCTCCTTTATCAACTCTGTGTATCCAAGTATTGTAGTAAGAGGGTTATTGAGTTCATGCGCCACAGTAGCAGCAAGCTCACCAATTGCTGCAAGTTTTGCAGCCTGAATGAGCTGATCCTGTGTCTCTTTGAGATTTTTCATTTGTAGTTTAATATCTTCATACAGAAGTGTATTTTCTATAGCAACAGCAAAGTTGTTTGCTATTATACTTAGAATCCTTGTATCCTCACCTGTAATCGTCCCTTTTACATTAATTATTAATAGAAATCCGCTCAACTTGTTTTTATGCTTTATCCACAATACATATAGATTTTCTGCTTCAAAGTTGTCTTCAGAAAAGGCACGAAGTGCTTCTTCATTCTTATAAAGCATGGTCGCCTTTTTCCCACATCCTTGATAAATTTTTCTTATTATCTCTCCACTGTATTTAATCTCCTTTCTTTTTAAATAGCTTTTCTTTGTTATAAATTGTTCTAAGGAGAATAAATCATGATCTGGGTTGTAGAGAAAAAGAAGCACACCATCTGCATCTATTACATCTACTACACCTTTAACAAACTCATTTATAATATTTTTTTTCTCTGTTACTAAGTGCATCGAAAGAGTAATTCTATGAAGTTCCCGGAGCTTGGACACATACTCTAAGGTCTTCTCTTGTTGTTCCTTTAAAGAACGGCTCATTTTATTGAAGGACTCTCCCAGATGGGCAAACTCTGGTGGATCTGATATATCCACAGAGTATCCCAGTTCTCCAGAGGCCACCTTTTCTGCGGCTATCCTCAACTTCTCTATGGGTCTCACAATATCCCTTGTAAGGGCCATCGCAGTAAAGAATCCAAAAATCATTGTGATAAAGAGAACCAATATCAGCAGCTCTCTGATTTTATTAACTTTCTCTATAGCTTTCTCTGTTTTGTACTGGAGTTTCTGATGGGCAAAGTATGTCATCTCCTCCGCATCCTGCAGGAGCAGATTACCTATCTCGGCTGCTACCTCTTTCAGTCGGTGTATCCTTTCCGGGTTTGCAGTAGTAGTTATAAAGGCACTAAGGGCATCCTTGTATTTTTCTACAAGGGTCCTGAGTCTATCCAGTTTACCAGTCACCTCTGAAGAATGGTGACACTCTAAGCAACGATTGACGGCCTTGTCCAGAGAAAGGACATTCTCCACTATAATATCAAGCTCTGGACCAAAGGTGGTGCCTATGGTGAAGAGATTGTTCTGAACCGTTTTTATATTAATAATCAGGTCCTGTCTGAATGTCTCTACTCTATGGAGATTTATGAGAACCTTAAGGTCAGATGTAACCCTCTGTGTGGATATAAAAGCAATAATACCTCCCATAGAGAAAAAGATAAATATAATTGAGAGATATTTGATAATCCTGTTTCTCATAGGTTTCTATGTTCTTTTTAGTATCTGTATGTTTCAGGGTCTATATTCAGTTCTCTAAAGATGTCATCTACCACTTTAAAGTCATTCATTGAAGCCCGTCTGAACCCTTTAAGTTCCATCCTTTTTAACACCTCTTTTCCTTCCTTGTCATTTTTCATATTTAAAAGTATCTCTGTTATCTTGGTCTTTAGTTTCTCGGGAAGTGATTTCTTTAGACAGAGAACACTGAGAGGCATAAGAGGTGAAGTTGCTATTATCTTCAACTCTTTTCTCAATGTAGGGTCTCTGGCAAGTATCGCCTCGTATATATTAGCCTTTACACATCCTATATCTGCCCTCCCATCCACTACTGCGTAAACAGAGGCATCATTACTGCCTGTAAAATAGAACTCCTTAAAAAAGGTTTTGATGTCATTTATTCCGTGTCTTTTAAAATAGATTATTGGGAAGAGATATCCTCTCACAGTGGCTCTGTCTACAAAGGCTATGACTTTTCCCTGCATATCTTTTACACTCTCTATTCCACTGTCTCGTCTGACGATTATATAGCCAGAGGTCTCTGAAGAACCATCCAACTCTATGGGTACCACAGAAGGTTCTACATCCATCTTTTTAATTGCGAGATAACCAGTAAGCACTCCAAAGAATGCACCATCCATATTTCTTGAAGAAAACCTATCAATTATATCTCCGTATCGACTAAGGATGGTGAGTTTTACCTCCCTGTCAATCTTTTTTGAAAGATACTCAGTAAGTGGTAAGAATCTCTGAAACTGTCTAAAGATGTTCTGCTCTGGTATAAGCCCTATCAGGAGTGTATGGTCTTGAGCATAGGCATTAAAGATAACCATAAGTGAGAAAACAGATACTAATATGCCTTTAATCACTCTTTTCATTTTATAATCCTGTCAGCCCCTGTAATAAGTTGGATTGAGGGTTGCAATCCCAGTCTCTTTGAGATCTTCATGTTATAAATGAGTTTGCTTCTCTGTACAATCTCTCTCTTCCCCTTAACTTTTCGATCCTCTTTTATAACCTTAAGAAATGTTCTATAAAGTGCATTTGCAATCTCATCTATATCAGGATGGAGATTTATAAGGCTGTAATCTTCTGTGCCCTGTATAGTGCTCACAATGGGTATTGATCTTTCGTTTATTATTCTGAAAATACTGGTAATTGATTTAGCCAACAATGCGCTATCGGTTATAAACAATGCATCAAAGCTGAATAGCTTCAATTTTATTCTTATCTCTTCTTCATTTTTAACATTTAGTAATACCTTTTCCATATTGAAATCTTTGCACGCATCTGATACATGCTTTGCTTGGGTCTTTGAGGAGGGTTCAATCTCTGAAGCAAGTACTCCCAATTTTTTTACATCTGTTGTTCTCTTCAGATACCTAAGCAGACTCGTAACAGGTATTGAATATCCAACCCCGTAGAGATTACGACCTTTAATGCCTGACTTTACAGGATCATATACAAGGGTGTACACGATAGGGATATTGGCAGTCTCATAAGTGGCAGCCTCCGTGGCACCTGAACCATAAGTAATAAGGATTGTGGCATCATAAGCTATCAGCTTTCTGACAGCGTTACTCCAGGCGAGGCTGTCAGGGTTGGGCTTCTGATAGAGAAACTTGATCTTCTTGGTGTAACCCGTTTTTCTCAGTTTATTTAAAAACTTTTTATGAACTTCATGATAAACAGGAATATCAGCAGAAAATACTACACCCACAACCCTTTCTTCCGCTGTAGATTCTACAGAAAATAAAAAATTAAAAAGAAATACCAGAAACACTACAACAGACAGTTTTCTAACCTTCTCTGTCACCTCTCTGCCTCTCTAAGTAAGGATTAAATGAAAACTTTTTCTACAATTATAGCATTTTTAATATTCAAATAAGTCAATTTATCTCCAAAGCCAGAAATAATAACAAAATCAGGTTGATAATTTGGATCTATAATATCTACAATATACAAAGGAGGTTTGTTATGCCAATCTATGAATACAGATGTGACAAATGTGGTGAAGAGTTCGAGAAACTCGTCTTTGGCAGTACAGAGGTAGAATGTCCTAAGTGCAACAGTAAAGATATAACAAAAAAGTTCTCTGTTTTCGGAATGAGCGGGGTTGAAAAGCCCTTTGCCGGAACTTCAGGATGTTCTACTTGCAGTAGCAGCAGCGCCGCCTGCAAAACCTGTAAATAACTTACATAGGTTCTGCGAAGGGATTGGCTCTCAGAATCTCTTCCAGAAGAGGAGGATTCCCTATAAGCCTAAAGGCAGCAAGCCCTTCTCTTTTATATTCTTTTCCTTTAACAATCCACGTCCCTGACCAATCAATATAAAGTGTCATCTCATCTCTTTCTATATCTACCCATCGAGGTGTAAATACAAGGGTAGCACTTTCGAATTCCTTAATGTCTCCAATAAAAGCAAGATAACCCTTCGGAGTTGTAAGGGCCTTTATCTTCTTTAAGTCCTTAGAGATGTAATACTCCTTTATCTTCTCTATCACTTTCAACCCTTCTTCTGCCCTCTTTGCCTCGGGAGGCTGGGGCTTTACTTCTTTTTTGCCCCCACAGCTTATAGACAGAAATAGAACCACTATTAAGACAAGTAAAAACTTTAAATTTTTCATTCCTCCTCCTTTAAAGACCGAACAAATTCTCTATTCTCAATATACCACTTAACAGTTCTGGAGATGCCCTCTTCTATTTTAATACTTGGCGACCAGTTAAGCAACTGTTTTGCCTTGCTGATATCCGCCCATGTAATCTCTATATCTGATGGATGCCTTTCAAGGTGCTCTATTCTGGCTTTTTTATTCAGATTTTTTTCTATCAACTCTATAACATAGAGTAACTCTACAGGATTATCATTCCCAAGATTTATCAATTCATACCCTGACAACTTTAGACACCCAACAGTAGCCTCAGCAATGTCATCAATATAGGTAAAATCCCTCTTTTGATGGCCATCACCATAAACGGGCACAGGCAGACCAGCATCTATTCTCTTTATAAATTTAAACACACTCATATCTGGTCTCCCTGCAGGACCATAAACTGTGAAGTATCTTGGGATGATAATATCAATACCATAAAGATAGTGATAGTTGTAACATAATACCTCTGCAGCCTTCTTGGTAGCACCATAAGGTGAGATAGGAAGGTCTGTTTTGAAGTCCTCCCTAAAGGGAACCTCATTCAGACTGTATATACTTGAGGTAGAAGAGAGTATCAATTTTTTTATTCCAGTCTGCTTGCATAATTCAAGGAGATTCAGAGTACCCTTGGTATTTGTCTCAAGATATATCCAGGGGTCCTTTACAGAGGCCCTTACACCAGCCCTTGCTGCAAGGTTTATTACTGCATCAAAGGAATGTTTCTCATAGATACTCAGCAGGAAAGAGAAGTCAGCAATATCACCCTTATAAAAGATAAATTTTTTAAAGGAATTTAATTGCTTCAGTCTCCAGTGCTTCAGTCTTGGATCATAGTAGTCATTAATATTGTCCACTCCGATAACAGATTCCCCTTTGTCCAACAGCACCTCTGCTACCTTGTATCCAATAAAGCCAGCAACTCCAGTTATCAGTACATTCATTAATATTTAAATCTCCTTGTATTCATCATTCGAAAGGTTTCAGATTTTAGGGGTTCATCCTACCTTCTTTCGGCCAATATCATAACACAAAACACAGCAGGAAGTCTAAGAAATATCAAGAACTACCAAACAGTTCTTCAATCTTATTCTCAATTGAGTCTGCTTTCATAAAAACTGTTCCGATAAGAAGGGCATCTACTCTTGTGCTCTGAAACAGTTCTACATCCTTTCGAGTACTGATCCCACTCTCACTTACAATCACTTTGTCTTCAGGGATATCCTTTAGTAACTCTAAGGTCCGATTGACATCCACCTCTAATGTCTTCAGATCCCTGTTGTTTATACCTATTATAGGTGGGTCAACTAACAAGACCATATCCAACTCCTTCCAGTGATGAACCTCAAAAAGCACATCCAGCCCGATTTCAGAGGCGAGATGATAGAGTTCCTCAGCCTGAGTTCGACTTAGGATTGCCGCTATGAGGAGCACTGCATCCGCCCCAAATGCAGAAGTCTCATAGATTTGGTAATCATCGAATATAAAATCCTTTCTAAGCACTGAAATCTTTAAAATCCTGCTTACATCTCTCAGATACTGGATAGAGCCCTGGAAGTAGTCTTCTTCAGTTATAACAGATACTGCAGATGCACCTTTCTGCTGATAAAGGGATGCAATCTCTAAGGGAACAAAATCCTCACGAAGAAGCCCCTTTGATGGTGAAGCCTTCTTCAACTCCCCAATAAATCTGATTCTTTCATTTCTTTTCCTTCTGATGGCAGACAAAAAGCTCCTTGTGGGCCTTCTGTCAAGGGCTCTTGCCTTAACCTCACTAAAGGGCAACAAAACCTTCGTCTCCTTCAACCGCCTCTTCTTTGTATCCACAATTTCATCCAAAATACTCATAGCATAAAATTATAACAAAGATCGATTAACTTCTTGGAAATAACTGAACCTTTTCTGAAAAGCTTAAGAAGGCTTCTATCATCACCTCTTAAAATTGTAAAATATGCTTTGGACAAAAAAGGAGGAAAAAACTATGGCACTAAAAGAAGTGGTATCTGAGGGCGATACAGTAAACCTAAGGGACGAGGAAAACTCATTCTATCTTCTCTTAAAAAAGGGAGAGACTTTCACAACTCATAAGGGGATAATAAAGCATGAAGATATAATCGGTAGGGTATTTGGTGACAAGGTCACTACACATAAGGGTCATGAGTACCTGATAGTAAGACCTACCTTTTATGAATTGATAATGTTTGGTATCAAGAGGAAGACCCAGATAGTGTATCCAAAAGACTCTGGATATATAGCCCTTAAACTGGGGCTCTGTCCTGGGATGAAGGTCCTTGAAGCAGGTATTGGCAGTGGAGCAATGAGTATAGTAATGGCGAATATCATCAGGCCTGATGGTGTAATATATGCCTATGAGAAAGAGGAGAGATTTATAAAAATCGCAATAGAAAATCTCAGGATGGCATCTCTGCAAGAGCATGTAATTATCAAACACAAGGACCTATTGGAGGGTCCTGATGAGGAAGACTTTGATGTAGCCTTTATTGATATGAGGGAACCCTGGGAGTGTCTCGAAATCCTTAAAAAGGTGGTTAAGAAGACATCACCGGTGGGATTTATAATGCCTACCACTAACCAAGTAACAATGTTACTGAAAAGCTTAGAAGAAAAAGGCTTCTTCAATATAGAGGTTGAAGAGATGATTCATAGACCATACAAACCTGTACCAGAGAGACTAAGACCCGTTGACAAAATCTCTGGCCATACGGGATATCTCGTATTTGCAAGAGTACCCCAGAGGTTCTGAAGATGACAAGGGTACCTTTAAAAATTCTTGTGTATTTAATTTCTCTATCCACATTTATCTTTATAACCGGGTGCGCACCTCAAGAGTTTATAAGAAAAGAAAGTTACCTCAGCGATGAAGATATAAAGGCTCTGCTGGAAAGGATATCCCTTACAGAGGAACCTTTCTTAGCTTCTGTAAAAGTATCTCTATTCAAAAAAGGAGAGAATGCAGGTGTTTATACAGGAAGCCTTCTTTATAGGGATTCTTCAAAATTCATAATAAGACTTTACAGCCCCTTTGGTCACGCCTATATGGAAATAGTATTCAATAAAGGAAGGACATATATCTATATGCCATCCAGAGACACTGTATTCTTGGGAGATCTCCCATTTACTACACTCCTGCCAAAAGGGCTCAGTTCAATAGAAAAGACAACCGTGGAGAGAGAAGATGTATTAAGGGTATTTCTCTATGATGAAAATAAGGTTCTTAGGGCAATCTATAAGTTTAATAGCCATAGTATGAAACTAAACAGCATAGTCTTTTATCCAGAAGGCTCAGATAAAGATGAATACTGGATCGAGATAAAGGATTTAGAGAATGGAATCCCCTTGGATTTTACTATTCATGTGCTGTATTCAGAGATTAATATTAAATTGTTGAATATAAAAAAGGCCAAAAATACCATCAAAGGGGGATTTGATATCCCAGATGCAAAATATTATCTCCCATTAAGTAAGTTTAGATTTTAAACCAAAATATGAGCTACCAATTAACAAGAAGTTTCAGGTAATATATTAAACATCATGAAAAAGCCTTGGAGTGGAAGATTCAGACAGAAGACAGCGAAAGTGGTGGAAAGATTCACAGAGTCTGTCTCTTTTGATCATAGGCTCTGGAGATATGATATCAAGGGCAGTATTGCCCATGCCCGAATGCTCGCCAGAAAAGGTATTATCTCAAGAAGTGATGAAGAAAAGATAGTTAAGGGACTTAAAGAGATAGCACAGGAGATTGAAGAGGGAAGATTTCAGTGGAGACAAGAGTTGGAAGACGTGCATATGAATATAGAAAGTGCCTTGATCGAAAGAATTGGACCTACTGGAGGCAAACTCCATACTGCCAGATCCAGAAATGACCAGATTGCTCTCGATCTGAGGCTCTACCTAAGGGAAGAGATCAAAAACATTATCAATCTCATAAAGAAACTACAGAGACAGCTTCTTAATATTTCTGAGAAACATCTAGAAACCATAATGCCAGGTTATACCCATCTACAGAGGGCCCAACCTGTCACCCTTGGACACCATATGCTTGCCTATGTAGAGATGTTTCAGCGGGACAGAGAGAGGCTATCTGATAGTATTAAGAGGGTTAATACTCTACCTCTGGGGGCCTGTGCCATTGCTGGTACCACCCTTCCTATAGACAGGGCCTATTTAGCAAAGCTTCTTGGTTTCGACAGTATATCAGAAAATAGTATGGATGCCGTATCAGACAGGGATTTTATACTTGAATTCCTTTCAACCTCTGCAATAATTATGATGCATCTTAGCCGTTTAGCAGAGGAGTTGATTCTTTGGACAACAGTAGAGTTTTCCTTTGTTGAGCTGCCTGATGCCTTTACAACCGGCTCAAGCATTATGCCCCAGAAGAAGAATCCTGATGTACTGGAACTGATAAGAGGCAAAACTGGCAGGGTTTATGGAGCCCTTGTATCACTGCTTACCACCATGAAGGCCCTTCCTCTTACATACAATCGAGACATGCAGGAAGATAAAGAACCCCTTTTTGATACTGTAGATACACTAAAGGAGTGTCTTGAGATATTAATCCAGATGCTACCGAAAGTGAAGTTCAATACAGAAAGGATGATAAAAACCGCACCAGAGGGTTTCTCTCTTGCTACTGATCTCGCTGAGTATCTTGTTAAAAAAGGTATGCCCTTCAGAGAAAGCCATGAGACAGTAGGGAAAATCGTCAGATATGCCATGGATAAAGGAGTAAATCTTGACAGCTTAAGTCTTGATGAATTACAGAGGTTTTCATCTAAAATAGAAGAGGATGTATATGGATATATTGAACTCCGAAGGGCTGTAAGTGCCCGTATATCAAGAGGGGGGACATCACCAGCAGAGATAAAAAGGCAGATTAAGAGATGGAAAAAACTCCTTTAAGACAGGCATTCATAGTGCTCGTGGTGGCTATAATGGTTGTATCCTGTGGTAGAAAGGCACCACCAACACTTGATGAATACTCTAAGGAGACCAAATCTTATTGTAAGGTTTACAGGAATGTTGGAGAAGATAAGGCATATAGTCAACAGTAGTCTTGAGGTAAAACGTATATTCTTTCAGGAGAATGCAGAAAAGATCTGTGAAGTGGCAAAAATAATAGCAGATGCATTTGATGAAGGAAAGAAGCTCTTTCTTTTTGGTAATGGAGGCTCAGCCACTGATGCATCACATATTGCAGCAGAGTTCATTAACCGATTCCAGAGGGAAAGACCTGGATTGCCAGCAATCTCTCTTAATACTGACATTGCTGTTCTTACTTCTATTTCAAATGATTACGACTACTCAGAGGTATTTGCCCGTCAACTGAGGGCACTTGCTGAAGAAGGCGATGTAATAATTGCAATTAGTACAAGTGGTGCCTCTAAGAATATACTAAAGGCCCTTGACGTTGCCAAGAAGAAAAAACTCCTCAGAATATCCTTTACTGGGAAAAATGGACAAAGAATGGTCTCTAAGTCTGATTATGCCTTTGTAGTACCTTCAGATGAGACACCCCGTATCCAGGAAACTCATATTATGCTTGGTCATCTGCTATGCCAGATGGTAGAGGAGTATCTATTTGAACTTCCAAGGAAGCAGTAGTGTTAAGAGTAATAGGGATTGACCCAGGCACTCTCTCCTGTGGATATGGTATTGTGGAGAAGGAGACAGATGGTCTCAGACATATAACTTCTGGAATACTGAACCTTCCCAAGAAGGAAGATCTCTCCAAAAGGCTCGGAATACTCTATAGAGAACTAAAAAAGATTCTTATAGAGTTCTCTCCTGAGTATGCAGCTGTAGAGAAGGTATTCTTTGCAAGAAATGTAAAAGCAGCCTTAAATCTTGGACACGCCAGGGGAGTGGTATTATTATGTCTTGCAGAAGAAGGAATAAAGATTACAGAGTACAGTGCAAATGAAGTAAAAAAGGCAGTAACAGGATATGGCAGAGCAGACAAGAATCAGATACAAAAGATGGTACAGAATATCCTCAGGTTACCAGAGCAGCCAAAGACTGATTCAGCCGATGCCCTTGCACTTGCAATATGTCATATTAATACAGAAAGATTCAGAAGCCTGTAGCATTTAACATGGTAAATATTATATACTACAATGGTTTATTTATCAGAATATACCTACAATTAAAGGGTGAGGTGTAAATGAAAAAAAAGTCTACATTAGTAGCATTCTTTACAGTACTGTTACTCTTTCTATTCTCCTTATCCATAAAGAACCTTCCAGCAGCACAACATGAATCTAAAAAAGACAGTGGCATCAGTCTGTATTTTGATGATGCAGATATATATGAGGTAATTCATACCATTTTTGGAGAGATTCTGAAGGTAAACTATCTGGTGGACCCCAAGGTCAGAGGAAGGATAACCTTTCGTTCAGTAAGTCCTATAAAAAGGGAAAATCTCCTTCCGATTATCTCGACAATCTTCAGACTCAATGGCATAGGGATTATGGAGGAGAATGGTCTTTATAGAATAATCCCTCTAAAGCAGAGTATCCATGAACCAGTAGATATAGAGTTTGGAAGAAGCCCTGAGGCCCTTAAGGTTGAAGGAAAGACAATGATCCAGATTATTCCCCTTAATTTTGTTACTGCCTCTGAAATGAAACAGATACTGGAACCCTTTCTCTCAAAGGGAGCCACCATTACAGAAGTTCCTAACAAAAACTGTCTAATAGTGTCTGATACAGACGAAAATATAAGAAGGCTTCTTAAGATAGTACAGACCTTCGATGATGAGCTATTTAGGGACACCAAAGTAAAGATGTTTGTAATTAAGAACTTCAATGTAAGGGATGTGTTAGAAAACCTACAGGCAGCCTTCCCAATATTTGTTACCACTGATAGAGAATCCCTAAAGATAAGATTCATACCAATAGAAAAGCTAAATTCCATACTTGTGGTTGCACCTTCTGAAAAGTATCTAAAAGAGATAGAAAAATGGATACAGATGCTTGACAGCACTTTTGAGAGTGCACGTCCTAAGATATATGTGTATCCACTTCAGAACTCAAAGGCAGAACATGTAGCAGAAATACTACAACAACTATTCCTTCATACAGGAAGCACCACAAAAAGAACCACTACAACAACAGAAAACCCAAAAAGCAGGTTAAAAACTGATAAGAGTAATAAAACAAAAAGGATTACTACTCCGAAAACAACAAAACAGACAATATCATCTCCCCTTGAAGAACCACTTGTAACACCAGGGACAAAGATATTTGCAGATGAAATCACAAACTCATTGATAATACTCACCACACCAAGAGATTATGCAATGATTGAAGATGTGATAAAAAAACTGGATGTGGTACCGAGACAGGTGCTCATCGAGGCAATAATTGCGGAGGTCTCTCTTACAGATGAACTCCAGTTCGGTGTGGAGTGGTTTCTGAAATCCTCCTTCACTATCAATAACACCTCTCTAACAGGCTTTACAGTCTCAGGAGCTCCTACACTCACCTTTGACCCTACTAATCCTCTATCAACAGCAGGCTTTACTTTTGCAGCAGTAGACTCTGCAGAAGCCATAAGAGGGCTTCTGCAGGCCTTGTCTACAAAATCAGAATTGAATGTACTCTCTTCACCACATATACTTGTCTCAGACAACAGAGAGGCAAAGATACAGGTGGGCAATCAGGTACCAATTGTTACATCAGAGACAAATGTAACCGGCACCACAAACATCCAACGTACAATCCAGTACAGAGACACCGGGGTGATTCTTAAAGTAAAACCCCAGATCAATGAAGGAGGGCTGGTAGCCCTTGATATAAGCCAAGAGGTATCAGACGTTAGACAACCCATAACCGAAGGGGTTGAATCTCCTGTAATATTCACCCGTTCTACTGAGACAAATCTGGTTGTCAAAGATGGTCAGAGTATAATACTGGGAGGCCTGATCCAAGAAAACAATGAATCAACCCGTGAGGGAATACCTCTGCTAAGTGATATCCCTTTACTTGGTTACCTGTTTGGATATACAAAAGATATAAAGAAACGGACTGAATTAATTGTAATAATAACACCTCATGTTATAAAGGATATTTCAGAGGCAGATGTGATTACTGAAGAGTTTCAGAGAAGGCTAAGGAGCCTGCAGAAACTCTTAAAGAAAAACAATAAAAACAGAAGCGAGGAATCAGAAGTAATCCCTATGTCTTCAGAGGCTGAAGATAACTGACCAGCCTACAGAAGGAACATATATCAGTCTGGGAGGCACTTCCACAGATCTCACACCTTTTTATTCCTGTCCTATCATGGTTTGTGGGAGATACCGAGAAGATATCCCTCTGTTTGAGAAATTCGAGATAAAAAAAGTGTTTAGTTCCAGGACTTTCTGCCTCTATCAGATTCAGTGCCCTTTTGTAGAGGAGGCTTGTTGAATCCTGACTCATGGGACACTCATCTCTTATATAACTTATCCGATTCAGAAAGGCATAGGCAGCAATCTCTTGTTCAGTAAGTCTACAGAGCGGCTTAACCTTCTTCTTTAGCTCATTCTCCTCTTCTAACACTGGTAACTGTTTTGCAATAAAAGGTATATGCCATCTCAGAATGTTACCAAGCAACCTGGCTGCCTCATCATCGAGATTATGGCCTGTAGCCACAACATCATATCCCTCCTCTAATGCAACCCTGTTAAAATAGTATCTCTTTATAGTACCACAAGCAGAACATTCAGACCTTCTCGCCCTTTTGGCCACCACATTTACAGGAGCATATTCACGACCAAACTCCACAATAATAAGTCTTCTGCCGAGCAAGTTAGCCATCTTCTCAGCCATCTCTTTTGACTTCTCAGAGTAACCTCCTATACCAAGGTCAATGTATAACCCATCTGCAGGATATCCAAGCACTGTAAGGGCATGCCATAGGCTTAGGCTGTCCTTTCCACCAGAGACACATACAAGTATCCTCTCTGAAGGTCTGAACATCCTAAACTCCTTTATCGCCTTCTTTACCTGATTATAAAAGAACTCAAAAAAGTGCTCTTTACAGAAGGCACTGTTATGACGAGGCAATGAAATGACTGCCAATGATTTACAGACCCTACACTTCATAAGAAGCCTCCACTAATAACAGGTATCAACTCTATAATCTCCCCATCCTGGACTATCCTGTCAGGTGTAAGGAGATCTTCTCCTCTTGCCACAAGCACAGTATTCTCCAGGATGCCGAGTTCCTTAAGAATCTGCCTCACCTGTTTTGGACCTTCAATCTCCTCCGTTCTGCCATTATGTAAAACCACCTTTATCATAATTTTATTCTAAAGAATCTTTTGCATTTTATGCACATATACTAAATAATTTGTGTTTGTATAAAATATCCCATGCTTAGGTTAGCAGACAGAGAGAAGGTTATTACATACTTTAAAGAAAGATTTGGTATATCCGAAGAAGAATTCAAAGAATATCTCTTCTTTGAGAGTAACAAGGGTATCTGGATGGTCTCCTCAAGGTGCCCTGAGGAGGAGTATCTAAAGCTTACAGCTCTGAAGAGGTTTGACTTCTTGGGTATCAGGATACTGAGAAAGCTCAACAATGGATTCAAGCCCACCACATACGGCCTCCAGATAATCGGCAGAAATGCAACAAAGAATTTTATTGAGCTTAGCAGGGATGAACTGATAAAACTCTTAAAGGAGGGCTACATTGAGAAGGAGTATCCTTCTGTGGAAGATGGGTATGTAATACTCCGATACAACAGAAGGGTTCTCGGATGCGGGTTATATAGAAAGGGGATTCTGAGGCATCAGTTTCCTAAGGGAAGAACAGAGGCGATGGTAAGTTCAGAACTGTTATGAATCTTCTGGATTCTTAAACAGAGGCGTAGGAACTGTATCAACTTCTTCCAGTTCTTCCAGCTTGTCCACCCTTACTATCTCACCGTTTCTGCTTAGATAAACGACCTTTGAGATCTGGGCATTTCTGATCATTCTTCTACAGAGAAGACATGGACGCCCGTCTGCAAGGGAGCCGTCTGCCTCAAAGCCTGCTATATAAATTGTTGCGTCTTTCATTCTCTCAGGTGGGCCATTGACTATAGCGTTCTGCTCTGCGTGTACCGCCACGCAGAGCTCGTACCTCTGCCCCGGGGGCACATTAAGTTCTTTTCTCTTACATACTCCAGAATCTATACAGTTTACAGCACCCCTTGGGGAGCCATTGTATCCGGTGCTCACGATCACATTGTCCTTCACTATAACAGCACCATATCTTCTTCTCAGACAGGTTGCCCTCGTGGAAACGACCTTGGCAATCTCAAGAAAGTACTCATCCCAGGAGGGTCTTAAGTTTGCCTTCTTTCTACGATTGTCGTCCATTAAATTAAACCAGCCTGTACAGAGTGCTTCCTTCAGAAAACCTCTGAAGTTATGATATTATATCACAATGGAGAGGAAATATCTTTTCATACCAGAGGTGAATGAGGAAGAGGTAAAAAGGGAACGCCTCAAGGCCCAGCAACTGAAAAATACAAGATGGTGGAGGAAGAAGAAAGAGAAGGGTATATGTTATTACTGCGGCAGAAGAGTACCTGCCAGTGAGATCACCATGGATCATATCGTCCCCCTAATAAGGGGGGGTAAGAGTACAAAGTCAAACATAGTTGCAGCCTGTAAGGAATGCAACAACAAAAAGAGATATCTCCTTCCTACTGAATGGGAGGAGTATCTACAGAGGTTAAGAGAGATTTGAATGGAAACATCTGAGTATTTAACCTCTGTCCTTAGCATCTCTAAGCTTTCAGATACAGAATGGTAATTAAGAACGAGGACATAGATGAACTTATCATAGAGGTTCCTGAAGGACACAGACATTTGAGGACAATCCTCAGACTGAAGGATGGCAGAGAGATAATTCTACAGGAGGCTACTGTTGCCAATCTTGTAAGGGCATACACTACGGTGAAGACACATCCAACCATTGAGAGGGTTGTCCAGAAATCAGTAAGACTGAGTGAAAGGAAACCAGGTTTTGCCGAATGGCAGTTAGTTGAGAGTATTTCTGAGGAGGACAGATGAGAATAGGCATCATAGGACTTGGAAGAATGGGGATGAATATAGCAAGAAGACTCCTGAGACACGGACACGAAGTCGTCGCCTACAACAGAACACCCTCAAAAACAGAAACCTTACAGGAGGAAGGGGCAACTGCTGCGTACAGTCTCAAAGAGTTGGTCAGTAAACTTGAACCCCCGAGGCTGGTCTGGCTGATGCTTCCTGCAGGAAGGGTGACTGGTGAACATATTGAGACCCTTTCTGGGCTACTAAGCAGGGGCGATATCATCATTGACGGTGCAAATTCTCACTATCGTGATTCAATCTCAAGGGCAGAGATACTCCATCAGCAGGGCATCCACTTTCTTGATATAGGAGTAAGTGGCGGTATATGGGGGCTTGAAGAGGGTTTCTGTCTCATGATCGGTGGTGATTATGAGGTATACAAAAAGGTTATTCCTGTTTTTGAGAGTCTTACTTCTGAGGGTGGATTTCTCTACTGTGGTTCTTCAGGAGCAGGCCATTATGTAAAAATGATTCATAATGGTATAGAGTATGCGTTGATGGAAGCATATGCAGAGGGATTTGAGATACTCAGGAATTCTCCTTACCAGAAGGAGCTCAATCTGGCAGATATTGCAGGGGTATGGATGAGAGGCAGCGTGATAAGGTCATGGCTTCTTGAACTCATTGAGAGGATACTCAGACAAGACCCTGAACTGAGAAATATCAAAGGCTATGTAGAAGACTCAGGAGAGGGCAGATGGACGGTTACAGAGGCAGTTGATATAGAGGTTCCAGTGAGTACAATCGCTTTAAGCCTCTTCAGAAGATTCAGGTCAAGACAGGAAGAGCCTTTCTCAGAAAAGGTACTCGCTGCACTGAGGGCAGAGTTTGGTGGACACAGGGTTATAAAAAAGGAAGAAGAGTAGCATCCTTAAATGGCCGATCTCTACCTGATTGACGGAAACTCTTATATCTACAGGGCCTTCCATGCTATAAAAGGACTCAGTACCAGCCGTGGATTCCCCACCAATGCAGTGTATGGATTTACAAACATGCTCCTGAAGCTTATACGGAAAAGAGCTCCTCATGCATTAGCCATAGCCTTTGACTCTCCTGCTCCAACCAAAAGGCACAGAGTCTACGAGGAATACAAGGCACAGAGACCAGAAACACCAAACAGTCTCCTCCTGCAGATACCCTACATAAGAAAAATAGTAAATGCACTCAGGATAAAGACATACGAGATACAGGGGTATGAGGCAGACGACATTCTTGCCACCATTGCATCTGCTGCAGCAGAGGAGGGCATAGATGTATACATAGTAACTGCTGACAAGGATATGCTTCAGATAGTGAACGACAAGGTGAAGATATACGATCCTGTACAAGATAGAGTGATTGACAGGAAGTACATAATGAAAAAGTTCGGCGTGCCTCCTGAGAGGATACCAGAGTTTATGGCCCTCACAGGAGACACCATTGACAACATTCCCGGAGTCAAAGGAGTGGGAGAAAAGACCGCAAAGGAGCTGCTCTCAAGGTTCAGTCTGTCAGAGTTACTGCGGAATCCCTCTGTTGCAGGAAGACAAAAGCTCCAGAAGGCGATCCAGGAGAGTAGAGACTCTATTCTGATGAGCCTTGAATTAGCCACCTTGGATAAAGAGGTGCCTCTAAGTTTTTCCTTAAAAGAGTGCGTTCTACATGAGCCAGACTGGAATGAACTGCTGAGGCTATTCAGAGAACTTGAGTTTGGCAGCTTACTAAAACTCATCCCTACAGCAAAAATAAAAAAGGACTTCAAGAGTATTTACAGACCAGAAAAACTGAAAGAGGTTCTCTCTACAGTAAAGGAGCGTCTTACCCTGAGGTGTTATGCAAAGGATACGGACCTCCTCTGTCTCACCATCTCAGACGAAAGAGAGAACATATTTTATATGCCCGTTATAAAAGAAAACCTCTTAACAGAGGAGGGTATCTCCTTTGATACCCTTGTAAAGGAGATGTCACCCTTTCTGAAAGACAGACATAAAAGGCTCGTAGGACACAATCTGAAGCAGTGTATTAAACCCTTCTTAAAAAGAGGACTTGGAATCAGTGCATTGCTTGAAGATGTAATGATAGGCTCCTGGCTTCTGAATCCAAACAGGCCAGAGCATGAACTGGAAGACCTTGCCATTGAGTACCTCTCCTTAAAAATACCCTCTATAAAGGAGAAGCTTGGTAAAAAAAAGCTTCTTGAACTACCCCTGGAAGAGCTCAGAGATGCCTTAGTAGCTGAGACCGTTGTTATCAGTAACCTGAGAGACATCATCTTCAGAAACCTCAGGAGTGAAGGACTCCAGGAGGTGTATTACAAAATTGAGATGCCATTAATAGAGGTGCTCGCAAGCATGGAACTCAAGGGGATAAAAGCAGACAGAGACGCCCTCAGAAGGCTCTCACAGGAGGTGAATGAGCAGATGAAGGAGACAGAAGAAAAAATATACAGACTTGCGGGTACGAGGTTCAATATAAACTCGCCACGCCAGTTGAGTGAGGTACTCTTTGACAGACTTGGTCTGAAACCTCTAAAGAAGACCAAAACAGGTTACTCAACAGACATGTCAGTACTACAGGAGCTTGCCAGAGTCCACGAACTCCCCAAGGAGCTCCTGTTGTGGAGGGGGCTTGCCAAGCTCAAAAGCACCTATCTGGACGCCCTGCAGAGAATGATTAACCCTGAGACAGGCAGAATCCACACTACTTTCAACCAGACAGCAACCTCTACAGGCAGGCTGAGTAGCAGCGAACCCAATCTCCAGAACATACCAATCAAGGGTGAATGGGGGGAGAGAATCCGTAGGGTCTTTATTGCAGACAGGGGTCATGTACTGTTGAGCGCAGATTACTCTCAGATAGAACTCAGAATCCTTGCACACCTGAGTAACGATGAAAAGATGAGAAGGGCATTTATTGAAGAAAGAGATATTCATTCAGAGACAGCAATGGAACTCTTCAGTCTTCAGGAGAATGAACTGACCCAAGATATAAGAAGGCTGGCCAAGACAGTAAACTTTGGTATTGTCTATGGGATCTCACCATTTGGGCTGTCAGAGGCGACAGGGACATCCATTGAGGATGCAAGACAGTTTATTGAGAGGTATTTTGAGACCTATCCTGGAGTGAAGGCATATGCAGACAGAATAATTGAGGAGGCAAAGAGGCTTGGCTATGTGAGAACACTGTTTGGTAGAAAAAGACATATTCCGGAGCTACATTCACCAGTAGCCTCAGAAAGGTCTCTCGGTGAGAGACTCGCTATAAACACGCCTGTGCAGGGCACGGCTGCAGACATCATAAAAATGGCTATGATAAATATCTACAGAAGGATCCGTTCTGAGGGCCTCAGGAGCGGTCTCGTACTCCAGATCCACGATGAGTTACTATTTGAGGTCCACGAAGAGGAATTATCTTATGTAAAGGAGATGGTTAAAGAAGAGATGGAGTCTGTGGTGAAACTATCTGTACCCCTCAAGGTGGAGATCGGCACAGGAAAAAACTGGGCAGAGGCACATTCTTAAGATGCCAGCACCCTTATAGCCTCTTTAACCCTTTCAAGAGAGACCCTGGTATTAAGACAGGGACCAAAAGGCCTCTCGTTGGGTATACCTATCACAGGCAGTGGATAGGTGTCTGCAATACCGCTGGAGAGGTCCCTCTCACAGGCGACTGCTACTATCGCCTCAGGATGGACATCCCTCACGATTCTTCTTGCCAGTGTTCCACCTGTGGCAACAAAGAGATTTAGGTTATACTCCTCTGCAATCTCTATAAGGTCTTTGATCTCGCACCTGCCACACCTCTTACAGTTGTAAATATTGTGAGTTAACCTGATATCACACTTGTCAATCTGAAGACAGTGAGGCAGCAGCAATAGTATCCTCTTCGTCCTGGGTCCCTCTTTGATAACCAGCTTATTATTAAGGTTTATTATCCACCTCTGCATACTCTCTCTAAGGCTCTTTCTGAAAGAACTCAGAAGCATACTAAGGGGATAAAGCACCTTCAAAAGGAGACCTCTTAGGAATCTGTAACTCATCCGAGCCTGTGACCTACTTTAATTGATCTACCTCTGCCCTGAAGATATGCCTTTATGTCCATCACCTTCTTGCCCTCTGGCTGTACCAGAAGGAGACTGAGAAGCCCCTTTCCAGTGCCCACTACAAGCTCTGACTTGTCCCTCTTTACTACCACCGAGGGTTCACCAGAGCCCTCAAGCACCTTGGCCTTTATAATTTTTAACATCTTTCCATCCACGAATGTATAGGCACAGGGCCAAGGGTAAAGCCCCCTTATCCTGTTGTTAATCTCCACTGCAGGCATATGCCAGTGGATCACTCCGTCAGACTTCTTAAGTGGAGGAGCATAACTGGATGGACCTTTCTGGGGTACAGGTGTGATACTTCCATCTCTCAATCCTCTCAGTGTATCCACCATCAAGATGGCACCTTCTTTTGATAGCCTCTCTGAAAGGGTCAGTGTATTGTCATTCTCTTTTATTTCAATCCTTTTCTGAAGAAGAATATCACCTGTATCAAGACCCTCATCCATCAACATTGTGGTCACTCCAGTCTCTGTCTCACCATTTATCAGTGCCCATTGAATGGGAGCCGCTCCTCTGTATTTGGGTAGTAAAGAGGCGTGAAGATTTATACACTTGGTGATTGAAAGCACCTCTGCTGGAAGAATCTTCCCATAGGCAACAACCACAATAAACTCAGGCTCTATATCTTTGAGCATCTCTATAAAGGAGTCTTCTCTTATCCTATTTGGCTGCAAAATCTTGAGACCTTTCTGTTCTGCCCATACCTTAACAGGAGGTGGCGTCAGTCTATGTCCCCTTCCAGCCTCTTTGTCAGGTTGTGTTACCACAAGGGCTATCTCTTCTCCTGTATTGTACAGCGCCTCAAGGGTGGGAATTGCAAAATCAGGAGTGCCGAAGAATACAACTGCCATCTCTGTTAAACTTTAGCCTTTAACCTTCTTAAATACCGCTTTTTGAAGAACTCACGCTTAATGGGGCTCATCCTATCAATAAAGAGTATTCCGTTCAGATGGTCTATCTCATGCTGGAGCGCCCTTGCAAGTAGCCCATCTGCCTCAATCTCAACAGGTCTTCCTTCCCTGTCAAGCCCTTTAACAAAAACCCTCTCTGCCCTGTGTATCTTTGAGACATAACCAGGCACACTGAGACAGCCTTCCTCTGACTCAACCTTACCTTCAGCCTTTATCAGTTCTGGATTTATGAGAATGATCAGTGGGCGTCCTTCCTCCCTTGCACTCACATCTACCACAATAATCCTTTTTGATTCACCCACTTGAGGGGCAGCAAGACCAATTCCTGGAGCACTGTACATGGTATCAAGCATATCATCAATAAGTCTCTGGATGGCTCCATCAATATTCTTCACAGGCAGAGCCTTCTTCTTCAGAATAGGATCAGGATACTTCTTTATCTCCCTTACAGCCATAAAAAACCATAGCATATAAAAAGAGAGGTTGTCAAACTTTACCACCCCTTCAATCTACAGGCTGACTCCAGTGCAAAACCTCTTAGACAAGAACCTTAAACCCTTATCACAAAAAGTTATTGAAATATAAAATATCTAAAATTATAATTAACAAATTACCTCCTATTTTTTTCTTGACAAAAAGACAAAGTTATGATATAAAATATATAAGCGCCTCGTTACCTCCCCTATAAACTTTGCTGCCCCCTCTGGGCAGCATTTTTTATGGTATTAACCTATTGTCGATGGTTAAATCCTATAACCCCTTGCAATACAAAAAAATTTTAGCCCTTGTTGGATACTGGTGATTATATTTGATCTATAGATTTCTAACAATATATCGGAAATATCTATTTGATTTATAAATATATACAATAGTTAAAATATATATTATTTTATTGAAATTTTTGGGAGGCAAACAGATGATAAGTATAGATGCGAGAGGACTTGGATGTCCAAAGCCAGTAACAATGGCAGAAGAGGTATTAAATACAATAGAAGAGGGGACTGTAGAGATACTTGTTGACAATGATGCCTCAGTGAAGAATCTTCAAAGATTTGCCAATAAGAATGGTATGGATTCAGAAGTTATACCAGAAGACAATTACTGGAGGATAAAAATCACTAAGGGTTATATCTGCTCACCTATAGAGGATACTGAGAAAGACAAAAAGAGAGAGACATTAATTATAATTGGCACAGACACTCTTGGCAAGGAGGAAGAGATAGGTAGAATCCTCATGAAGGGTTTTCTTGAGACTCTAAAAGTCACAAAGGAACTACCAGAGATGATTTTCTTCCTAAATGCAGGGGTAAAATTAACCACTATTAATGAAGAAACCGTTGCTCTTCTGAAGGAGATAGAAGGAATGGGAGTTGAGATATACTCCTGTGGAACATGCCTTAAGTACTACAATCTTGAATCAGAACTCAAGGTTGGCTACAGGGGAACCACAAACCATATAGTTGAAGGTATCAAGGACTTCAAAAAGGTGGTCTGGATTTAGATTTGACACCACGGAATATAACTACCTAAAATATATCTTCAAAGTTGTTTCTGGGCTTTTCTAAACCACTACTTCCGTAGGGAGGTGTTATGCGTTTCTCTAAAATGTTTATCCCTACACTAAGGGAAACACCTTCTGAGGCTGAGGCTGTCAGCCATAAACTGCTTCTCAGGGGTGGATTTATAAGACAACTCGCTTCAGGTCTTTATATATTTCTACCTCTTGGATGGAGGGTGATGGAGAAAATAAATAAAATTATAAGGGAAGAGATGCAGAGAATCGGGGCACAAGAGCTGTTTATGACTGTACTTCATCCTGCAGAGATTTGGCAGAAGACAGGACGATGGTATGAGATTGGAGATGAGATGTTCAGACTAAAGGACCGTACAGGAAGGGATATGTGTCTTGGGATGACCCATGAGGAGATAATGACATGGCTTGCTGCAAGAGAGATAAAGTCCTACAGAGATCTCCCCCAGATATGGTACCAGATACAGACCAAATTACGTGATGAGGCAAGACCAAAAAGCGGTATTATGAGGACAAGAGAATTTATAATGAAGGATTCGTACAGCTTTGACAGAGATGAAGAGGGCCTCGAAAGGTCATACCAGGTTCATATAGAGGCCTACAATAGGATATTCCAGCGGTGTGGTCTTAAGTACTATCAGGTAGAGTCAGACCCGGGTATGATGGGAGGTGCTATGGCTCATGAGTTCATGGCACCAAGTCCTGCAGGAGAGGATGATGTGGCACTCTGTGACAGATGTGGATATGCTGCAAATGTGGAGCTGGCAAAGAGTGTCCCTGAAGAAGTAAAGTTCGATGATTGGGCCTATGAAGAAGTTTATACTCCAGAGAAGAGAACTGTACAGGAAGTCTCAGAGTTTCTGGGGATTCCATCTCAATATTTTATTAAGAGTCTTCTCTATATATCCGACTCAGGTCCTGTACTTGTACTTATAAGGGGAGACCAAGACCTACAGGAGAAAAAGCTTCAGAGGATTATAGGAGAGTTCAGGGCTGCCTCAAGAGAGGAGGTTATTGAGACTCTGGGTGTGGAGGCAGGTTTTATAGGACCCCATGGACATTCAATAAGAATCTTAGCTGATGAAGCACTAAAAGAAGGGGTGTATGTGAGTGGTGCTAACAAAAAGGACTACCATCTTAAGGGGTTGAGGCCAGGGGTACACTTTGATGCAGAATGGGTAGATCTCCATATTGCAAAGGCCGGAGACAGATGTGTCCGCTGCGGCTCACCTCTGAGAATAGAAAGGGTTATAGAGATTGGTAATATCTTCAAGTTGGGCACCAAGTATTCAGTACCCCTCAAAGCCACCTATCTCGACGAAGATGGCACAGAGAAACCTATAATCATGGGCAGCTATGGAATCGGACCTGCAAGGGTGGCTGCAGCTGCAGTGGAACAGAACCACGATGAAGATGGTATAATCTGGCCTTTAAGTATAGCCCCCTTTCAGGTAATCATACTCCCACTCAATATAAAAGACGAAAAGGTGGTCTCTGTGGCAGAGGATATCTACAAAAGCCTTCTGCAGAAAGGCACCGATGTTATTATTGATGACAGAGATGAAAGGGCAGGCGTAAAATTCAAGGATGCTGACCTCATTGGTATTCCTCTGCAGGTAATTGTTGGTGAAAAGGGTTTAAAAGAGGGTAAGGTGGAGATAAAACAAAGAAGGACAAAAGAACGGATTATGATAAATACAGAGGAGGCACCTGGAAGGATACTTGAATATTTAAGTGCTGGCAACTAAATCCTTCAGAGACTCTCTTATCATTCCAAAAATTTCTATATATTTATCGGTCCTGTAATCTCTATAGGTAAATTCATGAGGTCTGAAGGCACCTTTCTTATAGTAAAGAGTCACCTCAGCATATATTCCTCTCCCAAGATACACCCTGTGGGCATAGTTTTTTGTAGTAGCAAGCACCACCTTTGAGAGTGTCACATATCCTGGGTCAATATTAACTGTTCTGCGCCCATCTTGGGCCAGCTCTTCCTCTATCTTATTGGTAAGAAGTTTTATATTAACTATTTCCGAGGGATCTATAATCTTCTTAAATGTAATAAACCTCCTGTATATAGGCCAACCAAGTTCCTCACGATAGTATTCGGTATGTTCCCACACCAATGGATCTGTTATAAAGAGCACATCAGGAAAGTGCCTTTTTAGTAGTTCTAAAGAGAGAGTGTATCTCTCTTCTCTTGAATAAAGAAGACCTGCAAAAAGAATAGCCTTCTCAGGTGGTTTGGGGTTGCCCATCCCAACTATTTATTATATGGGAAAATCTCCCCATCGTAGAGGTCCTATCACCTTCTTCTCCAGCACACCATCAGGACCAATAATGTATGTTTCAGGAACTCCTGTAACTCCGAATGCCTTTGCAGTGTTTTCATCAGGGTCTACAAATATTGGTAGATCATATCCATTCTCCTGTAAGTACTTTCTTGCCTTTATGGGGTCTTCTCGATATATTACTCCAAGAAAAACAAAATCTGGGTCAGACTTCTTCCTCTCGTAGAGTTTCACAATTTCTGGCATCTCATTACGGCACTCTTTACACCACGAGGCCCAGAAATGTAAGAAAACCGTTTTGCCACGCAGATTCTCCTTTGTGTACTCCACTCCATTTTTATCTACTACTTTAAAAGAAGGCACCTCAAGCCCCTCTGCCACCTTAGGGGCTTGAAGCACCCTGCCCTTCTGACTCAATAGAATAAGAAACAGACCTACAACAAGTAATGTAAAGAGAATAACTCCCCGATATTTCATCTTTTGAATTCAGTTTCTACTATGTTCTTGATCTCTTTAACTGAGTATCCCTTTCTGAAAAGCTCGGAAGCCCTAAGGGCCTCCCCGAGACAGATGCTTCACTGAGCAGCATGATCATCAGTATAACAGGAAAGGAGACTCTTGTGTCTGAAAGCAGGAGACTCTTCACAGAAACAGTAACAGTATATACTGTCCAAAACCCAAGGTATCTCTCGTGCCACCATGTATGCCTTTCTTACTACAGGATCTAAATACCTCTCAGGAGAAACCGTCTTCCTTGTCTCCCCTCTTCTAAGAGAAAAATCAAACCGTCCACTGGTTGCAAATACTACAGTAGAGGAGAAAACAACCACTACAACCAATATACTGGTTATAAAACCCCTTTTTATCATTACTTCACACCTCCTTCCTACTCCATATTATTTCACTATATCAGGAGAGTGTGAAGATATTATGAAAAGAATTAATTCACACCTGAGGTGAGCATCTCTTCTTCAGGATGGACCACCTTAAAGGTAGGCTTTCCATCCTCCATCACAACCATAACCTTATTAGCACCAGCAAATGTCCCTTTAAGGATCTCTTCTGAGAGGTAATCCTCTATCTCCTTCTGTATTGCCCTTCTCATCTGTCGTGCTCCATATACGGGCTGATAGTATTTCTCCACAAGCCATTCTTTCACTTCATCATTGAGTTCCACTATCAACTCATGCTCAATTAGCTGTTTGTTTGTCTCCTCAATCAATAGATCAATAATAGAGAAGAGATGCTCCTTATTAAGAGGATGAAACACTACAATCTCATCAACCCTGTTCAAGAACTCAGGATTAAAGGTCTTTTTCAACTCATTCAGGACATTCTCCTTTATCTTTGCATAGAGGTCCTCCTCAGAATCACGGTGAAAACCAAGAGGAGTCGCCTTCTGTATAATTCTTGCACCCAGATTGGATGTCATGATAATAACAGTATTTTTAAAGTCCACCTTCCTACCAATACTGTCCGTAAGCACACCCTCATCCAGTACCTGAAGAAGAATATTGAACACATCGGGATGAGCCTTCTCTATCTCATCAAAAAGGACCACTGAATAGGGCTTCTTTCTCACCTGCTCTGTCAGTTGTCCACCCTCCTCATAACCTACATAGCCGGGAGGAGCTCCTGTGAGTCTGGATACATTGAATCTCTCCATATACTCTGACATATCAATCTTAATAAGCGCATCTTCATTATCAAACAGAAACTCTGCCAGTGCTTTGGCAAGCTCTGTCTTGCCAACTCCTGTAGGCCCGAGGAATAGGAACGAACCTATCGGCTTCTTCCGCGGTTTTATCCCAGTCCTTGAACGCCTTATTGCCCTCGAGACCGCCCTTATTGCCTCATCCTGTGCAATTATCCTTTTGTGAAGTTCCTCTTCCATCTTCAGGAGTTTCTCAGACTCCTCCTGCTCAACCTTTATAAGAGGAATGCCTGTCATCTTAGATACTGTATAAGCTATATCTTCTGCACTGATGATAGGTATCTCTTTTGTAAGATTGTCACGCCATTTCTTATGAATCTGCTCATGAAGTTTCCTCAGCTTCTCCTCTTCTCCCCTTATAGCTGCCGCCTTCTCTATATCCTGAAGTTTTATATACAACATCTTTTCCTTTGCGAGTCTCTCCATCTCCTGCTCGATCTCTTTTAGTTCATGGGGAGGTGTGTATCTCTTTAGTTTAATTCTGGAGCCAGTCTCATCAATAACATCAATCGCTTTGTCAGGCAGGTTACGTTCTGAGATATATCTGTCAGAAAGCTTTGCTGCTGCATTGATAGCCTCAGCACTGTATTTTACCCTGTGATGTGCCTCATATTTGCTCTTCAGACCATTCAGGATCTCTATTGTCTCCTCAACAGTAGGTGGATCTATATAAATAGGCTGGAATCTCCTTTCAAGGGCACCATCGCGTTCTATGTACTTTCTATACTCATCAACTGTTGTTGCACCAATACACTGAATCTCTCCTCTTGACAGTGCAGGCTTCAGCATATTTGATGCATCCACGGACCCCTCAGCAGCACCTGCTCCGATCAGGGTATGAAGCTCATCTATAAAGAGGATTATATTGTCTGACTGGGTAATCTCTCTCATTATCGCCTTAAGGCGTTCCTCAAACTGACCCCTATATTTGGTGCCTGCAATTAGTGCCCCCAGATCAAGAGAGATAATCCTTTTACCAAGTAACTGATCAGGCACATCACCAGCCACTATCTTCTGAGCAAGACCCTCCACAATAGCTGTCTTACCAACACCAGGCTCTCCAATAAGAGCAGGATTATTCTTCATCCTTCTTCCAAGCACCTGTAAAACCCTTTCAATCTCTCGTTCTCTACCAATTACAGGATCAAGTTTACCCTTACGGGCCAGATCTGTCAGATCCTTACCAAACTCATCAAGGGCAGGTGTATGAGTCTTTCTTTCCCGCATACGGGACTGCTGTGTTCCCATGGACATGGAGAGGTTTATAGTAAGTTGTCTGGCACCAAGCAGGTTTGCACCAAGGTTTCTCAGGATCTTCCCAGCAATCCCTTCATCCTCTCTTATCAGTCCAAGAAGAAGATGCTCACTTCCTATATAATTATGCCCAAGTAGTCTTGCCTCCTCTATAGCCAGTTCAAGAACCTTCTTAGCCCGTGGAGTAAAGGGGATATCTCCAAAGGAAAGGACATTTGTAGCAGGAGGAAGATTTCTCTCAACCTCCATTCTTACCTGCTCAATGGAGATACCCATCTTTTTGAGAATTATAACAGGAAGTCCATCAGGTTCTCTTATTATTCCAAGTAGCAGATGCTCAGTACCAAGATAATCATTCTGTCTCCTCTCCGCCTCCTCCTTAGCATATATTATTACCTTCCTTCCTCTCTCTGTAAATTTTTCAAACATATTTTACTCCTCTATGAATTTTAAAAAACCTGTGCCTTTCTTATCAGCCACTTTAAGGACCTTCTAAAAAATAATAATTGTTTTAAACCTCTATTGTCAACTTCAGATAAAATACATTCCAAGAGTATCTCTGACCATCTGCATTGTCTCACGAGCAACCTCTGTAGCCCTTTTTATACCATCATTCACCACATCCTTAAGGATATCAGGATTTCTTCTCATCTCATCCCTCTTCTTCCAGATCGGCTCCAGTACAGCAAAAACATTCTTTATCAACACCCTTTTACATTCTATACATCCTATGGATGCAGTTCTACACCCTGATGCTATCTCCCTTCTCTCCTCTTCAGTAGAGAAGACCTTGTGCAGTTGAAATACGGGTGATCTTTCAGGGTCTCCAGGGTCTGTTCTTCTTGCCCTTTGTGTGTCTGTCACCATAGTGAGTATCTTCTTCTCAACCACCTCTGGCGGGTCATTCAGATATATAGCATTATCATAACTCTTGGACATCTTTCTCCCATCAAGACCTGTAACCTTTGGAAACTCTGCTAAAAGGGGCTCTGGTTCAGGAAGTACTTCTTTCTTATAAAGATAATTAAACCTTCTTGCTATCTCTCTTGTAATCTCAAGGTGTGGAACCTGATCAATTCCTACAGGCACATACTTTGCCCTGTATATCAGTATATCTGCGGACTGGAGCACAGGATACCCTAAGAATCCATATGTACCAATATCCCTATCCTTTATCTCCTCTTTCTTCTCCTTATAAGTAGGCACCCTTTCCAGCCAGCCTAAAGGGGTAATCATGCTTAAAAGCACATGTAGTTCAGCATGTTCAAGCACCCTTGACTGCACAAATATGGTGCACCTTTTAGGATCAAGCCCTGCTGCAAGAAAATTCAGCAACAAGTCTTCTGTATATTCCTTTATAATTGAAGGAGTGGAATAGTTAGTTGTAAGAGCATGCCAGTCTGCCACAAAGTAGAAACAATCATATTTGTCCTGTAGGGAAACCCAGTTTCTAAGGGCTCCCATAAGATTTCCCAGATGGAGATATCCACTTGGCTGCATTCCACTGAGTACCCTATCCAATGCTACCTCCTTCAAGTAATTTTTTTATTTAATTCTATCCAAGAAGGCTTAAAAAAAACAATTTGGGGATATTTCTCAATGTATCAATTGATTGAGCTGGAAGATGGGCAGAAGAACCCCAAAAACAATAATCCCGACCATAAAACCCATAATCAGAATTATCACGGGCTCGATTAATGTGGTAATCTTCTCGGTGGCCCTGAGAAACTCCTCCCTATAAGAACCAGATGCCTTGAGCATAAGCTCAGAGAGGCTTCCTGACTGCTCTCCAGTGGATATCAACTGCCTAAGAACCGGCGATATCCCCTCTATAGATGAGGAGATTGAAGCGCCTTCAGATACTCTCTGTATAGCCTCTGTACAGTGTTTCTGAAGGACTGAATTGCCAGAAGACCTTGATGAAAGTTCAAGTGCCTTGATTACTGGAACTCCTCCCTTAAGCAGAAATCCGAATGTCCCGGTGAAACGACTATAATAAAGACTTCTGAACAGGGGAAACCTCAAAAGAAGACCATGAAGTAGCTGTGGATAAGCCTTGTGTATTTTCCAGAGGAGATAACCTACTGCAAGGGCAATCACTCCTATCAACCACCAATAACCCTGCATGATGTGACTAACCTTGATAAGAACTTTCGTGACAAAAGGCAGCGAGGCCTTTGAAGCATCAAAGATTCTAATAATCTTGGGTACCACAAAGGTAAAGACAAATGAGAGCACAAATACTGAAATAATCACCATAAACATTGGATAAAGAAGTGCTCCTGTGATTTTTGAATTTATAGACCTCTCAACCTCAATAAATTCAGCCAACATGTCAAGCACCTCTGGCAGATTACCGCTCTGTTCTGCTGCCTCAATCATGGAGGAGTAGTACTCCGGAAAGACCGGGTTGTAGTCTTTTAAGGTCCTTGATAGAGAGGCACCTTCCTGAACTCTCTCTGATATTCTATTGATCATTCTCTTCCAGTCACCCGAAAACTCACCAGAGATACTTCTGAGTGCCTCTGAAAGAGGAACACCTGATGAGAGAAGAATCGACAGTTGTCTGCTAAAAAGGGCAAGTCTCTCTTTGTTTGTGCTTATTCTTAGAAAAGACCTCTTTACAGGCAGAGGCTCAACTGTGTCAGGGTAGATATCCTTAGACCTTAGTCTCTGTAAAACATCATCTATGGTATCTGCAACAACAGTCCCCTTAACTCTTCTGCCCTTTCTGTTATACCCAATGTATCTGAATTCAGGCATCTTATTTGTAGTATAATATAACTTTGGGAGACTGAATATAGCAATATCACAAAAACAGTAAGGAGTACCAATGGGTGAAGAGCTGCTTGAGATAGTAAATGAAAAGGGTGAGGTTATCAGGACTGCAAAGAGGTCAGAAATACATGGCAATAATCAGCTTTTGCACAGGGTAGTACACCTGCTGGTATTTAACTCAAAAGGTGAGATTCTGCTTCAGAAACGCTCAATGACTAAAGACGTGGCTCCAGGCAAATGGGACACCTCTGTGGGAGGCCACGTAGGCGTAGGAGAGACACTTGAGGAAGCTTTAAGGAGAGAGATGGAAGAGGAGCTGGGCATCTCAGTAAAAGATACCACCTTTCTCTATTCTTACATACATACAAATCCTTATGAATCAGAGCTTGTCTATACCTTTAAATGTACCTACAATGGACCTTTTAAACATAACAAGGAAGAAATAGATGACCTAAGATTCTGGTCAATCTCTGAACTTCAAGAAGTGGTTGGAAAGGGTATATTAAGTGACAATTTTGAAGAAGAACTTCAGCGATACATAGAATATACTTCTGAAAGGAGGCAAAGATGATCTCATCCAGGGCTACAAGGGTAAAACCCTCACCCACTCTCCAGATGAATGCAAAGGCTCAAGAGATGAAAGCAGAAGGAATAGATGTGATCAGCTTTGGTGTGGGAGAGCCTGACTTTGATACTCCAGACAATATAAAGGAAGCAGCCATAAAGGCATTAAAAGAAGGTAAGACAAAATACACCCCCGTGGGAGGGATTCCTGAATTGAAGGATGCAATAGTTGAGAAGCTCGAAAGAGACAATGGACTCAAATACAAAAGAGAAGAGATCATCGTATCCTGTGGAGCCAAACATACCCTTTATAATATTGCACAGGCACTTCTTGACCCTGGAGATGAGGTTATTATCCCTGCACCCTACTGGGTATCCTATCCTGCACAGGTGCTCCTGAATGATGGAGTGCCTGTGTTTGTGGAAACCTCTGAAAAGGACGATTTCAGACTGAATCCCGATATGCTGGAGGAGAAGATCACTGATAAGACAAAGGCTATTATAATAAACTCACCCTCAAATCCTACAGGCCAGATCTACGACAAGGGTTCTCTTGAGGCGATTGCTGATATAGCCCTAAAACACAACCTCTATATAATCTCTGATGAGATATATGAAAAGCTAATATATGACAATAATACCCATATAAGCATAGCCTCCCTGTCAGAAGATATAAAATCAAAGACGATAGTGGTTAATGGCCTCTCAAAATCGCATGCCATGACCGGATGGAGGATAGGATATGCAGCAGGCCCCTCAGAGATAATCTCAGCAATGACAAAGATTCAAAGCCAGTCCACATCAAATCCCACCTCAATTGCTCAGTGGGCTGCTATTGAAGCACTCAAAGGCCCCCAGGATGCACTGGAAGAGATGCTGAGAGAGTTCGACAGAAGAAGAAGGTTTCTCGTTGAAGAACTCAACAGACTGAAAGGCTTCAGATGCACCATGCCAAAAGGTGCTTTTTATGTCTTTGCAAATGTAAGTGGACTTAAAGGAACAACCAGCGGCAGTAGAAGAATTAACAGCTCCTCCGATCTTGCCATGTATCTTCTGGAAGAAGCCCATGTTGCCCTTGTGCCTGGTGAAGCCTTTGGTGCCGAGGGTTATATAAGACTCTCCTACGCAACCTCAATGGAAAGGCTACATGAGGGAATTAGAAGAATTGGACAAGCAATTGAAAAACTCCAGTGAGAGAGAGGTCTTCAAGTCTGGATATGTCTCGATCATTGGGCGTCCCAATGTGGGTAAATCCACCCTGCTGAATAGTTTGCTCGGAGAGAAAGTAGCCATTGTTACCCCTAAACCTCAGACCACGAGAAATAGAATTAGAGGGATCAAGAATCTTCCCAATGCACAAATTGTTTTCATTGATACACCTGGTATTCATAAACCAAGGGAGAGGCTGGGAGAGTTTATGGTAAAAGAGGCAACTCTTGCACTTAAAGATATAGACTTGGCTATAGTAATAGTGGAGCCAAGAGTTCCTGAACTTGCAGATGAAAGACTCATAGATGTGGTAAAAACAAGCAGAAACAAGTTTCGATTTCCTGTAATCCTCGTAATAAATAAGATTGATACAGTTAAGAAAGCAGAACTCCTCCCGGTAATAGATGAATACTCTAAGTTAATGGACTTCTCAGAGATAATCCCAATCTCTGCACTAAAAGGGGATGGCCTGGATATACTGCTTCAGAAGGTTGTGGAGTATCTTCCAGAAGGACCTAAATACTATCCTGATGATATAGTCACCGATCAGTTAGAGAGATTTATGGTATCTGAAATCATAAGAGAGAAGATAATGAATCTGACCGAGGATGAGATACCCTACTCTGTGGCAGTAGAGGTGACACAATGGGAGGAGAAAGAGGGTATAATAATTATAAGTGCTAATATATATGTTGAAAAAGATACTCAAAAAGGTATTATAATAGGTAAGAAGGGGGCCAAACTGAAGAGTATAGGGACAGAGGCGAGAAAAGAGATAGAAGGCCTGCTGGGCACCAAGGTGTATCTTGAACTTTGGGTTAAGGTAAAGGAGGCTTGGCGTAAAAAGCCGGGAGTCCTGAGGGAACTGGGTTATCAATAATGCTTATTCAGATGAAGGTAGAGGGGCTGCTTTTTGATCCGAGAAGTGGAATGTATATTCTTCTTCTTAAAGAGATAGATGGGACCCAGACACTGCCTATATGGATCGGCAAACCAGAAGCTGACTCAATAGCCCTTGCACTGGGAAAAGTTGCAACACCTCGTCCACTCACTCATGATCTTATGAAAAATATCCTTAATGCACTTGATATCGAGGTCTCAAGAGTTGTTGTCACAGACATAATTGATAACACCTATTATGCAATACTGTATCTTGTGGATGGGGACAGAGAACTGGCAATTGATTCAAGACCCTCGGATGCAGTTGCTCTTGCCCTTCGAGTAAATGCCCCTATATTTGTAGATGAAGGGATCTTAGAGAGAAAACATACAGATGAACTGGAAGAGTGGCTAAGAAATCTGAAACCAGAAGATTTTGGGAATATAATGTAGAATGTATAAAAGAACCGAAGGGATTGTTCTGACAACCCGAACCTATGTAGAGGCTGATCTCATAGTAAACTATCTCACCAAGGATTATGGGATTATCAGTGTATATGCCAAAAGCCCTCGTAAGGTGAAAAGTCGATTTGGAAGCAGTCTTGAACCTCTAACATACTCAAAAATAGCCTTTATTGGGAAGGAACAATCCAATCTACCCCGACTTGTACAGGCAGACATTCTAACACCTTTCCAGAAGTTAAGGGAGTGCTACAGGACCTTCATCAAGGTTTCTGAGATTGTTAGGCTTACCATGAAATTAATACCTGAAGGACAGCCTATGAAAACCCTTTTCCCACTTATGCTGAATACATTAAAGGTGCTTGAAAAAAGACCAGAAAGTAGAATCCCTCTTATCTATTATAAGATAAAACTTCTAAGCATATCAGGCTTTTCACCTATGATTGACAGGTGTGCAAGATGTAATGGCTCGGCTGACAAGTTTTATCTCTCAGAAGGCAGTACCCTCTGTAGCAATTGTATTGATATTGCTGAAGAACATATGGAGATAACCAAGGCATTAAAGAACCTCTATTTATTCTTATGGAGGTCTAATCCTGATGTTCTTAATAGAATAAAGATAGACCGTGACTTAGAGAATAGACTTGAGGAACTTATAACATCTCATATAAACTATACAGTGGATATATCTATTGTGGGATTTTAAAATAAAAAGATAGGATATGCTAAGGAGATGGGAAGAAGTGAGAAATCTTTTGTCCATTCATGAAAGGGTAAATAAGCTATTTGAAGAGGTGATGTCTGGCTCAAGAGAGGCTGTCTCTCCTCCCACATGGTCACCAGTGGTTGATATATATGAGACAGACAAAGAGTATGTGGTTGAAGCAGAAGTGCCTGGAGTAAAACAGTCAGATATAGAGATCAGACTTTCAGACAATATTCTTACTATTAAAGGTTATAGGCCTCTTTATCCTGAATTTTCTGAAGACAGAACCGGGAAGTACCATAGAATTGAATGCAGTTATGGCAACTTCCAGAGGTCCTTTCTCTTGACAGACCCCATAGAAGAAAATTCTATTAAGGCTGTGCTTAAGGACGGAATACTCAAAATAACTATACCAAAGAAGACACCAGAACCAAAACAGATAAGGGTAGAGTAACATGCTCAGTGCAAGATGGGGGCATTTTCTTGATAAACCTCTTGAACCTGTTGTAAAGAGGATAAAGATAAATCCAAACTTCTTCACAGTAATGGGCTTTGTTATAAGTACTGTAGCTGCAGCCACTATTCCTTTCAATTTACGGACAGGAGGTATTCTTATCCTAGTTGGAGGAGCCTTTGATGTAATTGATGGAGTAGTGGCAAGAACAAATGGTAAAGTGACAGACTTTGGAGCCTTCCTTGATTCAGTCCTTGACAGGTATTCTGATGCCTTTGTATTTCTGGCTATAGCCATCTATATGTATAGGATTGGAGATTATACTGGCGTAGGACTTAGTCTCGGAACCCTTGTTGGTGCCTTTTTAATAAGTTATACCAGGGCACGAGCAGAGGCAGTAGGAATAGATTGTCATACAGGACTAATGGAAAGACCAGAGAGAGTAATTCTTACTGCAATTGGATGTATTACTACCTATCTCAGCCCCTTTCTCTGGGCACTCTTTATACTCTCACATCTAACAGTACTACAGAGAATCCTACATGTAATGAGGCAGACAGGAGGAGGCTCAGAGTAAATACTCTGCCAGGTTTACCTTATATCTGTTGGGATCAAGTGTCTTAACTATACTCCGTATATATCTGCCTGAGTCATCCTTTTCCGTGAGATCAACTATATATCCATCAATCTTGTTACCTCTGCTGTCAACAATGATCATAACCCTCGGTCTGTCAGCAAAAAGTGGATTACACTCATACACAAGTCCCATCTCTTTTGTATCAAGAAGCACCAGAGAACCTACAGGATATACACCTACCATATTCACAAAGAATTTAAATAGCACAGGATCAATCTGGGTCCCCGCCCTTTCCATCATAACACTCAATGCTTTGTCTGGTGGAAGAGGAACCCTCGCATATACCCTTGAAGAGGTCATTGCATCATATTGATCTGCAATAGCAACAATTCTGCTATAGAAGTCAAGTGCCTTTGGCTCTCTAACCTTAGGATATCCAGAATGATCATAATACATATGGTGTTCAAAGGCTACGATAGCTCCCAGGATAGAAGACTTTTCAAGGCCCTTTAATTTGAGAATTGTGCGTGCACCCCAATAAGGATGCCGTCTTACTATCTGCCATTCCTCCTCTGTAAAAGGTGTAGGTTTATTCAGTATCTCCTTTGGTATCTCCATCTTCCCAATATCATGAAACAGTGCCACCAGTCCAAGCTCTGTTAATGCCTTCTTATGCAGTCCTATCTTCTGACCTATTGCTATTGAGAGAATACTAACATTTACGGAATGGTGATAGGTATAATCATCATAGTCTTTAATAGCAGTCATTCCTATAAGGAGAGGCTCTTCCTGAAGGATCATATCCACCATTGATTCAATAATTCTCTTCGCCTTCTTTATACTCACCTTCTCACCTGCCCTAAGTTTATTCATAACACCCCTTGTGAATGAAACAGCATTGAAATATGTCTTCTTCACAATACGTCTTCTGTCTATCTCACCCTCTTCTTGTATCTTTTTTAGTCTCTCTATATGTATTGAGTCTGTCTTCTCAAGATATGCCTCAAGAGACTCATAAGGTGTATTGGAGTATCCTGATTTGATAAAGGCAGAGATGAATGTCTTAATCGCCTCTTTTGTAACATTTGGATAAAAGACCACCGTCCCTAATTCCCTCCGCCTGAATTCTCTACTAAGATAATCAAAATTTAAGAGGTACTCGAGAGGGTATTTTACCCTTGTCTCATTTATATAGAAAAACTCACCAATAAGATCGATTCTTAGTGACTCATTCTCTTGCAAAAATGAATGAATAATTTCAAGAAAACGCTCTATCGCCTTTAACACCGCAACATTTTCAGTACTATGAATAAGACATGTTCTTATAAGCACAGCAAGCTGATTTATAAGATGCTGTGATTCTTTGATATACTCTTCTCCCTTATCATCCCACATCATTCTTTATCCTTGTCAGCGCAAATTCTATATTTTCCCTTAAAAGAGGATTTTTAGAGTTTCTATATTTCTCAAGCAATTCTTTCGCCTCTTTGGCCCCTATCAGCCCAAGTGCATAGGCTGCCATAGCCTTCATCTCTTCAACTCTTGTCTTTCTGAAAAACGACCTCCTCTTCAAGAGACTAATTAGATAGTCCACAGTATCAGTATCTCTCCATCTGGAGAGGACCTTAAAAAACTCCTTTTTCTCAGCCACACTACGGTCTTTAAATCTCTTATCCTGTATCGTCTCTAAGATGACCTTCTTAGAAAGAGGAGAATCCAACATTCCAATTGACCTGACAGCGGTTATTCTTACAGTCTCATCCTCATCATAGAGACAATCCTTAAGTAGCTGTACTGTACCTGCAGAACCAAGTTCACCCAGTGCGGAAAGCACCTCTTTTTTGACTCTCTTGTCAGGATGTCTAATTAAAGGAGTTATATAATCAATAATCCTCCTATTGCCTATCTGCCTCATTATATAAATAATATTCCTCACTACATACCATCTCCTATCATGTAGTCCTTTGGCAAGAAGTGAGAGATCTTTTTTACCTATCTCCGTGAGAATTCTTATTACAGTCTTTCTCGAGGAAATATTCTGCAATTCACCCAGAATAGCGATTAAATGTGGAATAGACTCTTTACTCATAAGAGATGCCAATCTATAGAGATCTTTCTCTTCAAATTCTACTCCTGCATCAAGAGTTTCACCAAAGAGCCTTATAAATTGGGATGAATTTATATAATACTCCACTCCTTTTAACAGAGAGTTTATCTCTGGAGGATATATCCTCTCCTGCAGAGACTGTCTTAACTTCTCTAAGCCATATATAACAGTCTCAATATTGCCTCGGCCTATCGCATAATTAAAAGTCTCTTTTATATACCTTACCAGTTCTTCATACTCACCCTTGCCTGATGCATAAAAAAGCATTTCAAAGAGTAGATGAATTAACTTAAGAGACTTATCCTCATCCTCTTCTTCAATCTGCTGGACAATGTTCTTTATATCTTCATTAGTAAGGGGCACGATACTTACCTCAGAAGGTTTCTCTATACCAAAAGCCTCCTGATAGGCCTTCAGAACATCAGCCCCTGAAACAGCCTTCTTTACCTGTCTTACTGCCTCTTCTTCATATGTCTCATCCTCAATCAGAATCGTATCATCTACCACATACTGTATATACTGAAAATCTCTCTCCCACATTAGTGTAACAATATCATCATCGACCATCTGTCTCTCAAAGTCAGTTGATATAATTTTAAGAAAGTCTTCAACCTCATCCAGAGGAATCCCTTTTTTAAACCTCAGTTCTCTTATACCATCCTTAAAGAAAAAAAGCGCTAAACTCTCGTCTTTGTCTTCATTCTTGTATATTACTTCTCCATCATGTAGGATCTCGAACTGTTTTATATGAAATACCAGGTCTTCTTCTTCCTCTAAAAGATTCTTTAAATAAGAATAGATCTCTTCTAAGGTCTTCATATAGACTGGATTGTTTTCAGGATAAAGGCGAATATTCTTCTTGGCCTTAATTAAATGATTGATAAAATCTTTTAATTCCTCCACAGCCGCCATAATTAAATAAAAATTCTTCTTGTTGTTCTCATATAATTTTTTATTATCATTGCTGCTGTATGTAGCCTTTGAAGCTTCATATTCCGTTGTCTAATAGCCTTCACATCTCCGTGAGGAAACTGCCCTCCCCTAATCTCGTTCTGCACCATTCGAATCTCGTGGTATAATTCTTTTATCGTTTCTGTATCCAGAGGCTTGAGGAATAAGGGATTCACTGTAACATATCCCTCCGCAATATCAAAGACTATTGACTTTACACTCTTACCCCTGATCCCCTTCATCTTTCTTCCTCGAAAATATCTTAGAAATTATTATACCAACCTCATAGAGAATTAAGATAGGACCTGCCATGAGTGTCTGATTAAAAGCATCAGGGGTAGGAGTGAGAATGGCTGCAAGTACAAAGGCTATAAGTACTGCATACTTTCTATTCTTCGCAAGGGTTTTTGGTGTAATGAGTCCCATTTTTGTCAAAAATAGAATAATTATTGGCAATTCAAATACTGCACCAAAGGCAAGTAAAAACTTCAAAGTAAAATCTATATAACTACCTACTGATATCATAGGAGTAAGGGAACCTGTTTTATAAGTGAGAAGGAATCCCATTGCAAAGGGAAGAATTACTGCAAAACAGAAGAGGTCTCCTAAGAGAAAGAGCCCTGTACCTGCCACAATAAATGGGCCTATGTACTTCTTCTCTGAAGGTAAAAGCCCTGGAGCTATAAATTTCCATACCTGATAGAGAATTATAGGAAGCGATAGAATTATTCCTGTAACTATGGAAACCTTTATATGCATCCAGAATGCTTCTGCAGGTGCTAAAAAGACAAGTTTCTCAATAGGGTGTGCCTTTGGTATTAATTCAAAAAAGGGGTATTCTGTCTTAAGATGAAGGTCTTTCTTTAACGGAAGGATAAGCACCTGAAATATCTTCTCAGAAAAACTGAAGGAGACAATGAAACCTACAACTACGGCTATCAGGGATTTTATGAGCCTCTGACGGAGTTCCTCAAGATGGGCAGTAAAGGGGAGTTTTTCATCCATCTACCCCTTTTTCCCCCTTATCTGTCTCAGATTTTTTTATCTCCTTCTCTTTCTCTACGGTTTTATCACCATCTGTATCTGTCTTCTCATCGAATATGTCTATATCATCCAGTCCTGCAATATTGTCAAACTTTGGAAGATCTTCTGTCACCTCTTTTAACTCCTCTTTTACAGGATTCTCAATATCCTGCATCTCCTCATCTATCTGTTCTTTTACTCCCTGCAGTGATCTCCTCAACTCTGCCATGCCCTTGCCCATAGCCTTAGCCAATTCAGGCAATTTCTTAGGCCCAAATACAATCAATGCAACAGCAAAGATTACTATTAATTCCTGTACTCCCAGATCAAACATCTCTATTCCAACACAAGACTCATATATACATACCCTCTGCTTCTACGTAACAGTAGCAACACTGTATCTCCTTTCTGTACCTCCTTCAGAACAGAAACCATCTCTTCTACAGAAGTTACACGCTGTCTGTTTATCTCCACTATTATATCACCTTTGCGTAAATTAATTTTAGAGGCAGGCGAACCCCTTATCACATCAACCACTATAACAGCTCCTCCATCCTTAACCCCGAATTGCTCTGCTATAGCAGGATGGAGAGTCTTCACTTTTATACCAATCAACTTCTCAATAAACTGCTCCGGTGTTGCTATTCCTTCTTTTAACTTCTCAATCCGGACCTTTAATTCTACATACCCTCCGTCCCTGTAAACCTTAATAGAGACCTCTGAACCTATAGGAGTATTTGCAACAAGTCTCGGTAGTTCATGTATATCAGCAATCTCATTCCCGTTATACTCAACAATAATATCACCTCTTTTTATACCAGCCTTCTCTGCTGGAGATCCCTTGGTGATATCCGCCACAAGTGCTCCACGAGGCTCTTGGAGTCCAAAGGTCTTAGCTATCTCTGGAGTCACCTTCTGAACAGTAACACCCAGCCATCCCCTCTCTACATATCCCTTCTGTTTAAGAGAGGGAAGGATCTCCTTTGCAATATTAATTGGGATAGCAAAGCCTATCCCGATATTACCGCCTGAAGGTGAGAATATCGCGGTGTTTATACCCACCACCTCCCCATCCAGATTAAAAAGGGGGCCACCTGAGTTGCCTGGATTAATAGCAGCATCGGTCTGGATAAAATCGTCGTATGGACCTGCACCAAGCACCCTGCCTTTAGCACTCACAATCCCTGCAGTAACAGTATGTCCCAAACCAAAGGGATTCCCTATAGCAAGAACCCAATCACCTACCTCAAGGGTGTCCGAATCACCAAGAGGCGCTACAGGTAGTTGCTTCTGGGTCTCAATCTTTATAAGAGCAATATCTGTTTTTTCATCCTTACCAACAATCTTGGCTATATACTCAGATTCATCCCAAAGAGTCACTCTGATATCTTCAGCCCTTTCTACTACATGAAAACTGGTCAATATATATCCCTCACTATCAATAATAAATCCTGATCCAAGAGAGTGTCTCTTAAACCTCTTCTCACTGTCTGGAAAGGGCAGCCCTGGCATAGGAATAACATCTTCACTGATAACCCTGGTACTACTAATATTCACTACTGTCTTTGCCCTCAATTTCACTATCTCAGAAAAGGACTCTGGTACCATTCTGGCTTCTATGCTCATGGGAATATAGAGGACAACCACAAGAAAAACAGTCCACACCACCCTATTCCTCTTCATATATCCTCCTTATACTTCTCTTCTGTTCAGGATAGGTGATGCTAATACCAAAGAGTACTCTCCATTCAGGGTCTCTATTCTTAAAATCATATCCAATTCCTACTGCCCCAAAAGCCCCACTGGAGAGCTGCACTCTATAGCCCAGTCTTCCCTCCACAAGGTCTACCTTCTGAGAGAAGTGGCTATCCTTTATTATCATCTCTGTAATAATATCAAAATTGTGAGCAACCGAAAGAACAAAACCCATATTAAACTGTATCTCATCATCCAGTCCAGACTCTGCAGGCAGGAAGTAGAATAGATTTATATTACCAGAGAAAGGTCCTACCTTCTTGCTTATTAAAAGACCTCCTCCTATACTCCCTCTTGTTGATATGCCTCTGCTGCCAGGAATTGTGACACCAATTAGATAGGAGAGAGAAGGACTTATATATTTTTCAGGTATTATTCTCTGTTTGAATCCTATGCTAACATCCTGAAATCCACTGTTTTGGAAGTAATCAACCACATATGGTATATTCAACAAAACATCTGTATTCTCGGTTAATCCATACTCAACAGATAAACTGAAACGGGTAAATTCAGGATCTATAACCTTTTCTATTCCCAACATGGCCCCTAATCTATCCTCTCCAAAGGTATAGGAACTCAATGTCGAGAAAGTCCCCAGTGGTTGAACAGGCATAAACTTATTCTCATCCATTGCTTCAGCAGGGAGATATAAAAAGAGAAGTACAGAAGGAAAAAAGATTGATATTATTATACCCCTGACTTTAAGAATTGACATACCAAGACATTAGCATATAGAGAGGTTAATTGTCAATTCAGCCTACTGGCAAATAGGCTTTGGCAGTGAGATCAATCCCTGCAAAATTCTTCTGTAGATAGTGAAAGTATCCTGCAGAGGCGATCATGGCTCCGTTGTCTGTACATAACTGAGGAGGTGGAAGATAAAGTGTAATCCCCTTCCTGTCAGCCTCCAGGGCCATCCTCTCCCTTAGGGCCCTGTTTGCTGCAACCCCTCCTGCAAGGACCAGCCTCTGAAGCCCTTCAGATTCAAGAGCTTTGAAGGTCTTTCTTGCAAGCACATCAATCACTGCCTCCTGAAAAGATGCACAGAGGTTCCTTAGAGTGTCTGAGCTGATAGGCTTAGGAATCTTTTCTATGAGATTCCTTACGGCTGTCTTTAACCCGCTGAAACTAAAATCAAATCCTTCATGCATAAGTCCTCTGGGAAGAGTCACTGTTTCAGGATCGCCTTCCTCTGAAAGGCGGTCAATTATAGGACCTCCTGGATAACCCAATCCAAGAAGTTTTGCTACCTTATCATATGCCTCTCCTGCGGCATCATCCCTGGTTCTACCCACCTCTCTGTACTGCCTCACTCCATCAACTCTTATCAGGCTTGTATGCCCTCCTGAAACAACAAGACATAGAAAGGGGAACTGAGGAGCCTCTTCCAGAAGAAAGGCAGAGAATATATGGCCCTCAAGATGATTCACTCCAATCAAAGGGACCCCTTCTACATAACTGACTGACTTTGCAAAACAACAACCCACAAGTAGGGAACCTACAAGGCCAGGACCATAACATACAGCAATGGCTGAAAGGTCTTTTAACTCTACTGAAGCCCTGCTCAGAGCCTCTTGGACTACAGGTATTATCATCTCTATATGTCTGCGGGAGGCAAGCTCTGGCACAACTCCACCATAGAACCTGTGTATTTCTGTCTGGGATGATACTACATTGGAGAGGATCCGTCTACCATCTACTACCACAGAAGCAGATGTATCATCACAGGAGGTGTCTATGCCGAGTATTACAATCTCTCCCATCTGTCTTACTCACTTATTACTGTGACCCCTTCAGGAGGGATAAACTGAAATATACTATTGTCAACAGGAGCATTAATCTCTGAATCCAGAAATTCAATCTCTGTCCTATTACCATAGGTATCTTCAAAAGCAAGTCTTTTCACAGGGAATTCTTCTTTTGAGACATAAATCTTGATCCATCTCAATGACAAACTTCTACTCGTAGGTTCCAAGAGAAGTACTCCTTCCCTTTCATTAATCCTGAATTCCCTCTTAAGGGCTTCTTTATCCCATAAACAGAGTAGCAGAGAAACTCCTCCTTTAATCCCCTCTGCAGGATAGATAAACACCTGTTTTTCTAAGGGTTGGTAAAGGTAAGCGTCTCTGCCATTTATATAAAGCGTGTCTTTGCTTCCCTCAAGGTACTGCCATTTAAGCTTGTCTGGCTTTTTGAGAATAAATTCTCCCTTGTATGTCCTCTTTGAATCTATATCCCTTATATGAACTGTCTGTCTGAAGGTTCCTTTAATAGTGTAGGTCCCTTGAAGTTTGTTTGTTAAATATTCAAATACTATTGTTGACTCCACGGTCTCCACCAAAGCTGATAATATAAACAGTATCAATACAACTGTAGCCGTCCTTATCATCTTGCACCTCTCATACCAAGCACTACCTTGATTGTCTTGATAAGGATGTAAATATCAAGCCATAAAGACCAGTTCATTATATACCATACATCCAGCTTGATCCTATGCTGGTAGGTAATATCATTTCTTCCACTTACCTGCCACAGCCCTGTAATACCAGGAGCTACAGAGGTTATTATCTCAAGCTTATCCTGAATAGCATCTTTTTCCCGTAACAGATAGGGCCTTGGCCCAATAAGACTCATCTCTCCTTTCAGGACATTGAGTATCTGGGGTAGCTCATCTAAAGATGTCTTTCTAAGGAATCTTCCCACCCTGGTCACCCTTGGATCATCAATCAGTTTCCAGTACTGTTCCCACTGAAGACGTGCTGAACTGTCCTTCTGCAGAAGCTCCTGTAGCTTCTCCTCAGCATCCTTCTGCATTGTCCTGAACTTATAGCATTTAAATATCTTCCCCTTTCTACCTATCCTGTAATGAGAGTATATCACAGGTCCTGGGCTTTCGATTTTTATAATAATCCCTATAATAACCATCAGAAATAGTAGAAAGGGGAGTAATAAGAGACTTACTGTAATATCAAAGAGCCTTTTTATAACCCTATTTAAGGTTGACTTAAGATTGTTCTGGATATTAAGAAGAAAGATCTCTTCATAAAACAGATGTAACAATTCTGTATTAAGCAAGGCAATACCATGTAGTTCAGGTACAACCATTGTATGCTTAACATACTTCTGGATATCAGAAGCAAGTTGAGAGAGTTTCTTGCTTTCCATAGAAGGTATTGAGATAATAACTGTCTGAATACCTATTTCTTTTATAAACTTTTTGTAATGTTTTAGCTTACCAAAGACCTTTTTGCCCTCCACATAGGTGCCTATCTTGTCTGGATCATCATCCAAAAAACCTACCACATCATAACCAATATGTTTTTCTCTCATAAGCCACTGGAGAACAGCCCTGCCTGCTTTACCTGCCCCCAGAATTAATACCTTCTCTCTGCATATCCCTATGTTGTATAAAAATCTCTTACCCCAAAACCTAAAGAATGGAAATATCATAAGTGAGAGAAACCATTGTGAGCTGAGTACCACCCTTGAAACCCTATCGCTCATTTTGCCAAGGGTTATAATACTCATCACCACAAGAGTGGATATGGTTATCGCCTTTAGCATCTTTTTGGATTCATCCCAAAAAGGGACTTTAATGGTATAAAGGTGTTCATTGGCTATGAAGAATATAAAAATAACAGGAATCCAGAAGAGTTTTACAAAATAAAGATAAGAAAAAGGAAATTCTGGAAGTTTCTCAATAAAAAGAGGCAGTACAGAGGTCCTTATCTCTATCCCGAGAAACAGTGAGAGATAGTAGGCAAGAAGGTCAATCACTATTACTGCTAAAATCTGTATTGCATTTTTCATAATTAAAAAGTATACTAATTAAAGTTTAATTATATAAAATACCGGATAGTTGATGCTATTTACTGTAGAATCCACTCAAATAAGCAAAATCCTCTACTTACGGTGTATACTATTCTAAGACATAGGAGAGATTATGAAGGCACTTGTTCTAAGCGGTGGTAAAGGTACCAGACTGAGGCCTCTAACACATACAATGGCTAAACAGCTTGTGCCTGTAGCAGGTACCCCTATCCTCGGTTATGTGATGAATCATATCTCAGAGGCTGGGATAAAAGAGGTTGGTGTTATAATCTCACCAGAGACAGGAGATGAGGTAAAAAACTATCTGGGTGATGGAAAGAGATGGAACTTTAGTATTGAGTATATCCTCCAAGAAAAGCCCCTTGGACTTGCCCATGCAGTGTTTACTGCAAAGGAGTTTCTCGGAGCCGATGATTTTGTAATGTATCTCGGTGACAATCTTCTCAGTTACGGAGTGAAAGGAGCTGTAGAAAGATTTTTACAGGAAAGACCCGATGCTCTTATATATTTAAAAGAAGTGGATGATCCCACAAGGTTTGGGGTAGCTGAACTTGACAGTTCAGGTAATATTCTAAGACTAATAGAAAAGCCGAAAGAACCTCCATCAAATCTTGCCCTTGTGGGGGTGTATATCTTTTCTGCACATATTCATGAGGCGATATCAAAGATTAAACCATCCCATAGGGGTGAATTAGAGATCACGGATGCAATACAGGAATTGATCAATATGGGTTATACAGTAAAGAGCGAGATCTTAGAAGGATGGTGGCTTGATACTGGTAAGAAAGATGACCTGCTTGAGGCGAACACAATTGTGCTTGATGAATATATAAAACGGTCTGTTAAGGGAAATGTGGATGGGGCATCCCAACTGGTAGGAAGGGTAGAGATAGAGGAGGGAGCCACTGTAAAAAAATCCATCTTAAGAGGCCCTATAAAGATTGGCAAAGGCACTAAAGTGGAGAACTCCTTTATAGGACCTTATACCAGTATTGGAGAGGGCGTAACAATTAGAAACTCTGTCATTGAACATTCTGTAATCCTTAACAACTCTATTGTAGAGGGAGTTGACAGGCTTGAAGACAGCCTCATAGGAAGGAATGCAAGGGTAGTAAAAAATAATAAAAAGCATAAGGCTCTAAGGCTGATGATCGGAGATGATACAGTAGTGGAGGTATAGATGGAGTTCAGAGAAGGAGCTATTGATGGAGTTATAATCAAAGATATGAAAATCTTCAGTGACAACAGGGGATGGCTTACAGAGCTTTTTAGAGAGGACGAACTCCCAGAAGGATTCTGTCCCGTAATGGCCTATGTATCTCTCACACATCCTGGAGTTGCCAGAGGCCCTCATGAACATAGACATCAGACAGATTACTTCTGCTTTCTTGGAGACTTTGACCTCTTCCTATGGGACAACAGACCCCATTCCCCTACCTATGGAAATAGAACAGTCATAAAGGCAAACCAAAAGATTGTTCTTGTACCTGCAGGTGTTGTTCATGCTTACAGAAACTCCGGGACTGAGGATGCACTTGTGATAAACCTTCCAGACAGACTATACAGAGGTTGGGGCAGAAAGGAAGAAGTGGACGAGATAAGGCATGAGGATGACCCTAACAGCCCCTTTAAATTGGAGACAGAATGAGACTACTTGTTACTGGTGGATGCGGATTTATAGGGTCCAATTTTATAAGGTATATTCTTAAAAATTATCCTTCCTATGAGATCATAAATATTGATGCCCTCACTTATGCAGGAAATAGAGAGAACCTCTATGATGTGGAAGACTTCCCAAGGTATAGGTTCATCCATGGCAGAATAGAAGATGTAGAGACAGTAAAAGAGGTGGTAAAAGATGCAGACGCAGTAGTGCATTTTGCAGCAGAAAGCCATGTGGACCGATCAATAGTAGATGCACAACCCTTTCTGAAGACTAATATCATAGGAACCCATGTCTTGCTTGATGCCGCAAGGAATGCAGGCATCAAGAGATTCATCCACATATCCACTGATGAAGTCTATGGCACTTTCCAGACTGACGAAGGAGAGTTTACAGAAGAGGATCCCCTTAAACCCAACTCCCCCTACGCTGCCTCAAAGGCATCTGCTGACCTTCTTGTAAGGTCCTATATAATCACCTATGAAGTTCCTGCAATAATAATCAGACCTTCAAATAACTATGGCCCCTTTCAGTTGCCAGAGAAGTTCATACCCCTTATGGTAACAAACCTCATAGATGGTCTTAAGGTTCCTGTTTATGGTAAAGGGCTTAATATAAGAGACTGGCTCTTTGTGGAGGATACATGCCGAGCCATTGACATGGTATTGCATAAGGGGAAAATAGGTGAAATATACAATGTGGGAGGAGGGAATGAGAAAAGAAATATAGAGGTAGTCAGAACAGTCCTATCATTGATGCAAAAGGATGAAAAAGAGATAGAGTTTGTACCTGATAGACCAGGACATGATTATCGTTATTCAGTCAACTACTCAAAGATATCCAGACAATTGGGATGGGCTCCTCAGGTTGACTTCAACAGAGGTATTGAGATCACTGTAAGATGGTATAGAGAGAATCAGTGGTGGTGGAGACCTCTGAAGGAGAGACTAAAAAAGGAGAGTAAAGGTTTCTGGACAGACAAATGAAGATACTCATCACCGGTGCCGCAGGAATGCTTGCCAGTGATCTTCTACCCATACTCTCATCAGAGCATGATGTAGTAGGACTCACAAGACAGCAACTGGATATAACCGATATAGCCTCTTTGAGAGATACCCTTAAGAGTCTATCACCTGAGGTTGTTGTTAATTGTGCTGCCTACACCAAGGTTGATCTTGCCGAAACAGAAAGACAAAAGGCCTTCATGGTTAATGGAATAGGAGCATACAATCTCTCAGTGATCTGTTCAGAATTGGATATCATCCTCTGCCATATAAGTACAGATTATGTCTTCGATGGTCAGAGTCAGAGGGCCTATACACCCTTTGATCCTACCCGAGCGGTAAACTTCTATGGATTGACAAAACTTGCCGGTGAAAAATATATACAGTGGAATATGAAGAGATTCTATATTGTTAGAACAAGTTGGTTGTATGGAGTGAAAGGAAACAACTTTGTGAAGACTATTCTTAGACTGGCAAAGGAGAAAGATCAATTAAGAGTGGTCTCGGACCAGAAAGGCTCTCCTACATGGACAGTCACCCTGGCCAGAGGCATTAAGAGAATAATCGAATCAGGCTATTATGGTATTCACCATGTAACAGATAAAACAGAGGGAGGAATAAGCTGGTATGAATTTGCCAGAGAGATTCTTAAATATGCCTCGGTAGACTGTGAGGTTATTCCTATAAAAACAGAGGAATATCCCACACCTGCACAAAGACCTTCTTACTCAGTACTTGATACCTTCTTTACCGAAGTATCAACAGGATTTGTCCCTCCTGACTGGAAAGAATCCCTTAAAAATATGCTTCAGGCACTCAATCAATCATCCCCTTCAGCGTAGATATCCTTCCACGGTTCTGTATCTTCATAGAGGGGATATCCTATTCTCACCTGAGTCGTGTATTTTTCCACAATCTCTTTGGTATCTTTCACCCTCAGCTTCTGAAACAGAACTCTAAACTTATCTTCAAGCATATCCAGAATCCTCTCCTTAACAGCCTTATCAAGATACCACCACTGTTTTTTAAAGTGACCAAAGGACTTCTTCCTTGTTTTGTAAATAAACTGTTCCTCTGTCATACCCTCCTTCCATTCTCCTCTGTATTCCTTCTTTAAGAACTCATATATCTCCTTTCTGAGTTCCTCAGGGGCATACTCGAACATGATATTCTGGAATCCTGTGGCAAGGTGAATCTCTGAGCAGTTGTTCTCAGGAAAGAGATCAAAGAACTCCTCAGGCAGTGTAGAGGCACCATGCTGAACTGTACCTGAAAGGCCGTATCTGCTTCTGACAAGGCCACCTATATCTCTAAGAACCGAGAAATCCAACCTCACCTCTGCAATACTTCCATCCGGCAGAGGCACACCTCCATGAGTAGTACCTGTCTGTACACTAAGCTTAGATATTCCGGGCAAAGAAGTTCCAATCTTTCGGAGATGCTCCAGAAACCCTTCCATGAATGCCTCTGCCTCTTCAACAGTAGAGTTTTTCCCTCCAATATGACCAATCTCAGCACCTACCGAAACTGTAATCCCCTCAGGCTCTATCTCTCTTATGAATGCAGTAAGCTGAGCTGTACAGAGATAGTTTAGATACTGTTGTTCTGATAGAGATGCCTTAGAGTAGTCAACAACTGTAGAGGCATCTATATCAATATTATAAAAACCTGCAGCTATCGCCTCTTTTATAAGAGTCTTGAGATTTTCTAACTCCTTCTCTCTCTGTTCAACAAAAAGTTTAGAGTTTATCTGGAAATGGTCTCCTTGAATAAAGACAGGCCCTCTATAGCCTTCCTTGATTGCTGCTGCGAGCACAGAGGTGGCATACTCAGAGGGACTCTGCATTGTATATCCCATCTCTGACCTTGCTATCTCAAATATAAATGCCCCTGCCTTTAGTTCATTAGCAACCCTGAACACTCTTCTTGCCACATCATAGGTCATGCCTCTGATATTCATTGCAGGCACTGTAAACTGAGGTGTCTCTCCCCTGCCCATCACCATATAAAGGTCGTGTATAGATGATGCCATAACACCAATAGCCTCTCCAGCAAGTCTTATTAGTCTCTTTGCCTGTTGTCTGAGATTATCCTCTTCTGAGAAAACAGCGGTGTATACCAGCCTATCAATAGCCTCTGAACAGAGTCTCCTCTCATCAATGATACTCACCTCTTTTTCGCCAATGCTTAATACCTCCTTAAGGGCTTCTTGCATCTGTTGAGATGTACTAAATACCTCCTTCATCTCTTCTTACCTCCCTTTTCCTATTCCTGTCCAGGGTTTATATAAGAACAGTTTTTGGAATGGGGAATCCATTAAACTCTGATGCATAGGATATGGTATATGCTCCTGCAGAAGGGATCAGAAGATAGTCCCCTATATTAGGCTCTGGAAGAAGGACATCTCTTGCAATCACATCAAAGCTATCACAACTTGGTCCAGCCACTATCCATCGCTTGGGCTTTGCACGGCTACCCACTATCATAGTATATTTTATGCCACCTATACTCTCCATCAGTCCATTAAATACTCCTACATCGATATAAAGCCAGTTTTCATCTGACCTTGTCGCCTTGCCTATCACCCTTGTAATAAATACACCCGCCTCTCCCACCACAGCCCGTCCAGGCTCAATATGGACTTCTATATCCTCTGGAAATTGACTAAAGATTGTCTCATTGATCATCTTTTCGATACTTTCTATATCCACTACCTCCCTTGTGTACCGGATAGGATAACCACCACCTATATTAAGAACTCTAAGTTTTATACCCTCTGATTCAACCTTTCTCCACACTCCCAACACCTTATCAATCGCTGTACTCCAATTATAGATATTCATACATTGAGAACCCACATGAAAGGTTATACCTACTGGATTAAGTCCTCTTTCTGCAGCAAGCAACAGCAGAGATACAGCCCTATCAGGCTCTACTCCAAACTTCTTACTCAATGGCCACTCACTGCCCTCGTTGGGCACAGATACCCTTACATAGAGTTCTGATTCTGGAGCAAGTATTCTCAGTTTCTCTATCTCGTGCTCCGAGTCAAAGGCAAACAGTCTCACACCATAGGAGTAAGCCTCTCTGATAAAGCTGGGGCTTTTTACAGGATTACTTGAGATTATTCTATCAGGACCCACATTGAGCATCCTTAGGACACTCAATTCGCCCTCTGAGGCTATCTCAAAACTTAGTCCTTGCTGCATTATAAATTTGACAACCTCTATATCTGGATTAGCCTTCATTGCATAAAAGACCTTTGAATTCTTTATGCCTCTACCTATCTTCTGACAGGACTGTCTTATAAGGTCACTATCCATCAGTAGATAGGGTGTTGGTTCATCAGTCCTTGCAAGAAAGTTGAGAACCTTTTCCCATGTCTTTTTCGGGAAAAACTTATGCCCCCTCTTTATCTCGTACTGCATTACTTCTTCCTCATCTTCAGATATCTCTTAACAGCATTCCTCACTGCATCAGGGATACTCTTGTTTTTCTCAAGTATTACAAGATCATTATTCCTTAAATGGCTTATAAACTGTGTTGATATCCCCGGTGGAGTCTTTGGATTTGATACAAGCGCATACATAATAGGATATCTCCTAATCCAGTCCCTCTTCTTAGCAATAAATCTCAATGCCTCCTGAGGCAACTGTGGATTCCTTGCCGCCATTTCCACTTCACTTTCAGTAATTTTGGGATTCTCAAGAACCTTAAGTACCACCTCCTTATTCGCATCCCTTATAAGAATACTTCTCACCTCTTTACCTCCTTTCAAGGCAAGCTGTATCTTCTCTCCTACAGATAGCCTCTGTATTCTCTGAAATATGCTTCTAACCCGCTCCTCTTGTGTCTCTTCTTTGAAATAATCCCTCCTCGCCTCGACCACCTCTGTTTCTGACTTCACTGGAAGAGAAAGGGCCTTAGAGACTTCTGTAAGAACTTCATAGGGAGTTCCAGGATGCTCATACATAAGCCTCAAAACTTCTGGTCTGTGTTGATTCGCCCTATAAATCTCCCAGTAGACAGAACCATCAGGAGGGTCATCAAGGAGCATGGAGATCACCTCTTTGGATGCAACAGACAGATCAATACCTATCAGTCTCTCTTCCATACTTACCACTCAAGCTCTTTGTTCATCAGTTTTTTGTAGAGACTCAAAGGGAGAAATGCCTGTTGATGGATCTCTTCTGAATAATACCTCGTATCTTTTACACATTCTCTTCTAATCTGTCTAAGGTCTAAGGACAAAGAGGCACAGGAGAAGGTCCACCAGTTACCCGCATATGTGGCTATGGGAGTTGTATATAGGTCAACTATGGGGAAGACCAGTCTCATTGTTTCTTGTACATTTACCACCATATCCTTATGGAAATGGAGAGACTCAGAGAGGGTGACAAACATACCTCTGTCTCTAAGGCTTTCCTTAACAGCTTTGAAGAATTCCACTGTAAATAGACTCTTTGCAAAACCTATAATATCTGTAGAATCTACTATTACTACATCAAACTCCTCTGTTCTACTCTTTATAAACTCTGCCCCATCCATATTATGTATCTCTACCTTGGGATCGTCCACTCCAGAAGAGACTGTAGGAAAAAACCTCTTTGATATCTCTGTCACCTCTCTGTCTATCTCAACAAAATAGATCCTCTCCACTGTCTCATGCTTAAGCACCTCCCTAACAGCACCCCCATCACCACCACCTATCACAACCACCCTCTTGGGCTCTGGATGTGAATGCATAATCACATGTACAAGCATCTCATGATAGAAAAACTCATCCTTCTCTGTAAGCTGAACCACTCCATCAAGTATGAGTATCTTGCCAAAATAGGAGTTCTCAATAACCATAATATCCTGAAAAGGTGATTTTCCCTTGTAAAGCACCTTTTCTACGTCATATACATACTGTATTGGAGAATAAGGGTCCTTCTCAAAAAACTTTATCATTGCCACCTCCTTACATAAATATTAACTCTAATACAACCATCAGAATCTCAAGCTACCAAAAAGAAATTTTAAACTTGGAACAGATCTATAGTTTGGTTACTTTGAAATATCCATCTGCTTATTCAAAAAGTCTCACGAGCTCTTCTGTCTTCTCCTCTATCTCCTTCTTGTATCTCTCCTGATCCTCTCTGTAACGGAACAATTCATCAGCAATGCTTATAGCAGCCAGTATAGTCGCTTTCAGTGGAGCAGTATTCGGACTCTTCTCAAGGACATCCCTTATCTTTTTATCCACATATGTCGCAAGCTCTCTTATATATTCATCAGGTGCATCACCTTTTATCTTATACTGCTGTCCAAGGATGGTAACCTCAACACTTCCCATACTCTAACTCTCCCTTTAGGTTAGTTAGTTTCATAAATATCTCAATAATATAAAATTTCTATAAGATCTGTATAATCCTGCTGTTCTTCAGGACTGAGGGCCTTCAGTTTCATCTCTATAAAATGCTCCTTTGCCCGTTCTACATCACCATCAATAACAGGATCAAGCTCTATTGCCCTCTGTATCGCCTCAGCAGCATCACCATACCTGCCCATCGCATTGTAACAGAGTGCAAGTCCATAAAAGGCCCTTGGAAAGTCAGGGACGCGCCTTATGGCCTTACGGAAATACTCCTCTGCCTCTTTATATTTTCCCAGTCTATAGTATACCATTCCAAGATTTGTTAATGCCTTTTCAGGGCTAAGATAAAGGGGGTTGTTGAGTGCCCTATGGAATACCCTAATAGCCTCTTCCCATCTGCCTGTTCTTGTATAAAGGACACCAAGGCTATTGTATGCCTCAGAATACTCTGGATCAATTTCCAACGCCTTTTTAATAGAGTTCTCTGCCTCTTTATATTCACCAAACTCTTGATATATAAGTCCGAGAACATAATAGGCCCTTTTGTCCTTGGGGTTTAGGGAAATGACCTTCTGCAACTCCACAAAGGCTGGCTGAAGTTTCCCTTCCTTAAGATGGGATATGCCAAGCTTATAATGTGCCTCGGCTTCTTGAAGTTTTTCGTTCTTGGATAATGTAGCACAGGAGATAAAGATCGTCGAGAGGATACAGATAATTAAAACCCTCTTCATCTTCCCCCCAACCCTTTAATAATCTCGATCATTTAATGCTCTTTCTCTTCTCAGCTATCACATCCAGTACAGCATCAAAAGACTCCACAAAAAGCCTTACTCCTTCATCCTCCAGCTCCTTTGTAACCCTATCCAGACTGATCCCTAAGGATTCTATCTCTCTCAGTATATCCTCGGCCTTTTGTACATCCGCATCTAAGGTCCTTGCAACCTTGCCATGATTTTTAAAGGCACGCCAGGTGCTATCAGGCATGGTATTCACTGTACCAGGACCGATTAACTCCTCCACATAAAGGACATCACTGTAAGAAGGGTTCTTTGTACTGGTACTGCCAAACAGCAGTCTCTGCACCTTAGCACCTTTGAGTCTTAATTTAAGAAACCTATCAGAAGAAAAACCCCTTTTGAAGACCTGATAAGCCATCTTGGCATTGGCAACTGCTGCCTTGCCCATCAAACTCTGAATCCTTCTCCTTTCATTCTCATCTTCTGTATGCTTCAGTATCTCCTCGAGATACCTGTCAGTCAGTGTATCTACACGGCTTACAAAAAAACTTGCCACTGAAGCAACCCTGTTAACATCCATTCCTTCTGATGCCCTCCTCTCAAGGGCCTTAAGGTAGGTATCCACAACCTCCTCATATCTCTTTATTGAAAAAAGAAGAGTAACATTAACATTAATACCTCTGAAAAGGAGTTCTTCAATCGCTTTAAGACCCTCTGCTGTAGCAGGTACCTTTATCATAAGATTGGGACGTGATATCCTCTTAAATAACTCAGTGGCCTCCTTAATAGTTTCCTCGGGATCATATGCGAGATGGGGATCAACCTCTATGCTTACATATCCATCATCACCATCGCTCTCTTTATACACATCCATCAACAGATCACAGGCATCCTTTATATCTTTAATAGCAAGTTCATAAAATATCTCTTTGTCAGAGATATCACTATCTTTGGAAAGCACCTCCCTCAACTGCTCGTTATAAATATCAGAGGACTGGATCGCCTTATGAAATATGGTGGGATTAGAGGTTACTCCCCTTAAACCCTCTTCTTTTATCATCCTTTTCAACTCACCAGAGAAGATAATATCTCTGCTTATGTTGTCATACCAGAAGCTCTGTCCATACTTCTGGAGCATTATCAAAGGGTTCTTACTCATATCTCCTCCACTACAGAAAATTTAAGGAATTATAGCACAAAAATTTTCAAGATTTCTATTAATTGCAAAACTTTGAAAACAAACATTAAAATATCAAGATGACACCATCTAAGAAGGAATTTTTAAGTCTCTCTCAGAAGGGAAACCTCATTCCTGTTTACACTGAAGTCCTTGCAGACTTTGAGACTCCTGTGTCTGCCTATCTGAAGGTTGCAGATACACCTTCATTTCTACTTGAAAGTGTCGAGGGCGGGGAGAAATGGGGTAGATACTCCATTATAGGCACATCCATACACCGAATAATCAAGGCAGAGGGACACAAGGTGATATATTATGAGAGTGGTAATCCTGTCAGGACCGAACACTATGATGACCCTATTGATGCTATAAAGAAAGAGGCTTCTAAGTACCAAGTAGCCTTCTATGAAGAGATGCCCAGGTTTTTTGGCGGACTTGTTGGTTTTGTAAGCTATGATGCTGTCAGGTTTTTTGAGAGGGTCACCTATTCAGAGAAACCATCCTTAGGTTTTCCAGACTTTTATATGATGATCCCTGAACTTATCCTTATCTTTGACAACCTGAAACACACCCTCAAGGTTTTATGTCCCGTATATATCGAGGGCTCTGCTGAAAGGGCATATGAGGAGGCAGAGAAGAGAATCACAAAAACAATTGAGAGACTAACTAAGGGCAAACTTACTCAACCGATTACACGACAAGAGGAACAGGCAGAGCAGAAGGAATTTATATCCTCCTTTGGAAGCAAAACCGATTTTGAGGATGCCGTAAGAAAGGCCAAAGAATACATTATTGCAGGAGATGTGGTTCAAGTAGTTATATCCCAGAGGTTCGAAAGACCATGCAGTGAGCATCCTTTTAATATCTACCGTTGTCTGAGAATCATTAATCCTTCTCCATACATGTACTATATTGATACAGGAGACACCCAGATAGTGGGATCTTCACCAGAGATACTTGTCCGTCTTGAGGGAAGAAAAATCACTCTAAGGCCTATAGCAGGCACACGTCGTCGAGGGAGGAGTGAGGACGAAGATAGGGCATTGGAGAAAGAACTCAGAGAAGACCCTAAGGAGATAGCAGAACATATAATGCTCGTTGACCTTGGCAGAAACGATGTAGGTAGGGTCGCAGAAATTGGTAGTGTAAAAGTAACAGAGTTAATGACTGTTGAAAGATACAGTCATGTGATGCACCTTGTCTCAAATGTTGAAGGAATTTTAAAGGATGGTCTTGACGGGATAGACTTATTCAGAGCCTGCTTTCCTGCAGGCACAGTGACAGGAGCACCCAAGGTAAGAGCTATGGAGATCATCGATGAGCTTGAACCTGTACATAGAGAGGCATATGCAGGGGCAGTAGGATACTTCAGCTACACAGGCAGCATGGACTTCTGCATAACCATCAGAACACTCTTTATAAAAGATGGTAAAATATATGTTCAGGCAGGTGCAGGAATAGTGGCAGACTCTATACCAGAAAGGGAATATAAAGAGACCGTAAACAAGGCAATGGGTATGATGAAGGCAGTAGTTATGGCTGAGGAAAAAATAAATAGTGACAATAGAGTGACAGCGCTGGAGGCTTGAGACATATATGCTCCTGATGATAGACAACTATGATTCGTTTACATACAATCTTGTTCAGTATTTTGGTGAGTTGGGAGAGGATATAAGGGTCTTCAGGAATGACAGGATCAGTATTGAAGAGATTGAGAAAATGGACCCTGAAAGGATTGTTATCTCTCCAGGGCCTTGTACTCCGAAAGAGGCAGGAATCTCGGTAGAGGTGATAAAACACTTCGCAGGAAAGAAACCTATACTGGGGGTATGCCTTGGCCACCAGGCTATAGGAGCAGCCTTTGGTGGAGAGATAATAGGTGCATCAAAACTGATGCATGGGAAAACATCTCTTATATACCACGATGGAAAAATCCTCTTTAAAGGTCTTCCGAATCCTTTTGAGGCAACAAGATACCACTCTCTTGTAATAAAAAGACAGAACCTGCCCGATTGTCTTGAGATAACAGCATGGACCTCTGATGGAGAGATTATGGGAGTGAGACATAAGGAATATGTGATTGAGGGTGTTCAATTTCATCCAGAGTCAATCCTTACAACAGTTGGTAAGGATCTGTTAAGAAACTTTTTAAAACTGAAAAAACCTGTTTGGGAGGAGGTATGATCAAAGAGGCAATCAATATGGTAGTACAGGGAATAGACCTGAGTGAGTCAGAGATGAGACAGTGTATGGAAGAGATAATGGAGGGTAGAGCCACAGATGCACAGATAGGGGCATTTCTCACTGCATTGAGAATAAAAGGAGAAACAGTAGATGAAATTACTGCTGCAGTCAAGGTAATGAGGGAGAAAGCAGCAAAAATAGATGCACCTGAGGGTGTTGTGGATACCTGTGGCACAGGCGGTGACATGGCATACACATTCAATATATCAACCACCACGGCAGTTGTTGTTGCTGCCTGTGGAGTGCCTGTAGCAAAACATGGCAACAGGTCTGTTTCAAGCCGTTCAGGGAGTGCTGATGTGCTTGAAGCACTGGGAGTGAAGATAGACCTTGAACCTGAAAAGGTACAAAGATGTCTATTTGAAACGGGATTTGGTTTTCTCTTTGCACCGCTGTTTCATCCTGCTATGAAATATGCTATTGGACCAAGAAGACAGATAGGAATAAGAACAATATTCAATATACTTGGCCCTCTCACAAACCCTGCAGGAGCAAAGAGACAAACCCTTGGTGTCTTTGCCTCAAAACTAACCACCCCTTTGGCAGAGGTACTTGGCAGACTTGGTGCAGAGGATGTAATGGTCTTCCATGGTGAGGATGGACTCGATGAGATAACCATAACAGATGGGACAAAGGTGAGTAGATACAGAGGTGGAAAACTGGATGAGTTTGTTCTCTCTCCTGAGGACTTTGGTCTGCAGAAGGCCTCATCAGAAGAGATTGCTGGTGGAGATGCAGAAAAGAATGCAGAGATAACAAGAAAGATTCTTGAAGGAGAAAAAGGACCAAGAAGAGATATTGTGCTAATGAATTCTGCTGCAACACTGATGGTTGCAGGCAAAACAGAAGACCCCAAGGAGGCTGTCCAGCTTGCTTCTGAGGCAATTGACTCAGGCAGGGCTTTAAAGAAGCTGGAAGAAATAATAGAAATAACAAACAAACTCTGAAGAGACCTCATGTCATAAATTACACTATGGGAAGAAAAACTTTGCAGGAGAATAATGTCCTATGCTTAATATAGGAATAATAGGCGTTGGGTACCTTGGCAGTCACCATGCCAGGGTGCTGAGTGAGATGGAGGATGTGGTCTTGATCGGCGTGGCTGATGTGGTGAAGGAACGGGCAGAGAGTATCGCCTCCAGATACGGATGCAGACCTTTCAGAGACTTCAGAGAACTCTTGCCTCTTGCGGATGCTTTAATAATAGCAACACCTACGAAGACCCATTATGAGATAGCACTGCAGTGCCTTAGAGAGAACAAGGATATCCTCGTAGAGAAACCCTTTACAAGTACCTTGGAAGAGGCTGATCATCTTATCGAAGAGGGACTAAAAAGGGAGAGAATTATACAGGTCGGACACCTTGAGAGATTCAATACAGCAGTAACAGAGGCAGAAAGATTCATTGATAAACCGAGTTTTTTTGAGTCAACAAGGGTGTCTCCCTTTATTACAAGGGGTACAGATGTAGATATAACTCTTGATCTGATGATCCATGATATCGATATCATTCTCACCCTTACCCAGAGCAAGGTCAAGGAGATATATGCCACAGGGGCAAAGGTTCTTACAGATACACTGGATGTAGCAAAGGCATGGCTCCAGATGGAAGACGGCACCCAGGCACTAATAACAGCCAGCAGACTATCAGAAGAAAAGAAGAGAATCCTAAGGATATTTCAGAACTCGGCAATGATTCAGATTGATTATCAAAAGACCGAGATCACCATTTACAGCAAAAACAGCAGGGGCATAATAGAAAAAGAGATTATTATCCCTTCATATAGGGAACCCCTCAGAGAAGAGTTATTAGACTTCATAAATTCCACAAAAGAAAGAAAAACGCCAAAGGTCAACGCAATACAAGGAAGAGAGGCATTAAGAGTAGCATTGGAAATATCAAGGAGGATAACTAATGGATAATGTACCCATGTTAGACCTAAAAGCAACCTTTAGAGAGATAAAAGATGAAGTGATAAAAACATTGACAGAGGTTCTTGAGAGTGGCCGTTATGTGCTGGGACCAAAGGTAAAGGAGTTTGAAAAAAGAGTAGCAGAATTCTACAATGTGAAATTTGCAGTAGGCGTGGCCTCAGGCACTGATGCACTGCATCTTGCCCTCTCTGCAGCAGGGATAAAGGAGGGAGATGAGGTGATCACCACTCCTTTCACATTCTTTGCCACTGTTGAAACGATCCTCTACCGAGGAGCACTGCCAAAATTCGTAGATATTGATCCAGAAACTTTTAATATAGACCCTTATCAACTTGAGAAGGTGATCACGCCAAAAACAAAGGCTATTCTGCCTGTACATATCTTTGGTATGCCTGCGGATATGGAAGAGATAATGAAGATTGCAGACCGGCATGGGTTGCTCGTGATAGAAGACTGTGCCCAGGCATTCGGTGCAGAAATAAAAGGGAAAAAGGTTGGAAGCTTTGGATTGGCTGGAACCTTTTCATTCTATCCCAGTAAAAACCTCGGTGGTTTCGGTGATGGAGGAATGGTAATAACTGATAGTGAAGAAATCGCAGAAAAGGTAAGGTCTCTGAGAAACCATTGTTCTAAGGAAGGATATTTTCATAAATGTATAGGACACAACAGCAGACTGGATGAAATACAAGCAGCATTTCTCCTTATTAAAATGAGAAAAATTAAAGAGTACAATGAGAAAAGAAGACAGCGAGCCTTATTTTATACTACACAATTGAAGGAGTATGTTAAATGTCCCAAAGAGAAGGAAGGCTACTATCATGTATATCACCAGTATACCATCAGAACACCCTTAAGGGATAGAATTCTGAAGGCCTTACATAAAGAGGGTATATCTGCTGTGGTATACTATCCTTTAGCAATACATCTTCAGGAGGCGATAAGATACTTGGGTTATAAAAAAGGAGACTTCCCTGAAGCAGAGAAGGCATGTGATGAAGTAGTATCTCTTCCCATCTATCCTGAGTTATCTGTAGAAACACAGGAACAGATATGTGAGGTTATTAAAAGAGTTGTCCAATGACAAAGAGGGTCTTTATAATTACCGGAGAGAGTTCTGGAGAACTCTACGGTGCCCTCCTGTCGAGAAGACTAAAGCAACTGTACAGAGACATCGAACTTTATGGCATTGGTGGTAAAAGAATGGAGAATGAAGGAGTAAGACTCTTTGGATATATTACAGGTGCCTTTGGACTTACCGAAACTTTAAGCCATATGGGAATGTTAAAAAAAAATTATAATACAGTCAAAGAGAAACTATCACAACTGTTACCCCAGACTGTAATACTCATAGACTTTCCTGATTTTAATCTCAAAGTTGCTGAGCTGGCAAAGGCCTCTGGTTCAAAAGTGCTGTACTATGTGAGTCCACAGGTATGGGCATGGAGAAAGAAAAGGGTAAAAAAAATAAAAAAACTCTGCGATAAAATAGCCGTGATACTACCCTTTGAAGAAGAATTTTATAAAAAAAGGGGAATTGAGGCAGAGTTTGTAGGACACCCTATTATGGAAGAGATAACAACAATCAAGGGCAGTAAAGGTTATATTCGTGAAGAACTGGGACTTTCTCCTCGTGGCAGGGTCTTGGCACTATTGCCTGGTAGCAGAAGAAGTGAACTTAAGAGACTTCTTCCATTGTATACCAAGGTTATTAGAATTCTTAAACAGAAATACAGAGACCTTCAGTATATAATACCCTTTGCACCTAACCTTGATGAGAATGAATTCTTGGGCCAATTGAACCCTCTTAAAGAAGAAGGCACAGTTATACTTAAAGGAAGGGCTACAGAGGCACTGTCTGCGGCAGACTCAGCCCTTATTGCCTCAGGCACCGCCACTCTACAGGCTGCCCTTATTGGTACGCCTATGGTTGTGGTATATAAACTCTTTCCCCTCACATTCCTGATAGGCAAGGCAGTGGTGGATGTTAAGTTTATAAGCCTTGTAAACCTTCTGCTTCAGAAAGAGGTGGTAAAGGAGTTGATTCAGTGGGATGCCACGCCCGAAAGAGTTGTAAGAGAACTGGAGAAGACCCTTAATGACGACAATACAATAGAGTATATGCAGAAATCCTTTAAGAAGATAAGACAGATGTACCAGAAGCATGATGCCTCATTAAGGGTTGCGGAAATGGTAGGTGAGATGACAGGATGGTAGGATTCAGGCTCTTGAGACCTCTATATAATCTTCTTTTTTTTATTATTCTACCTTTTATTCTCCCTTATTATTACTTCCGGAAGCCTGCTGAGATACGGAAGAGATGGTTAAAAGAGAGGTTTGGATTTATCAATTCCAACAGAACAAAAGAGAATCCTCCTAAGGAGAGAATCTGGCTACATGCAGTCTCTGTAGGTGAAGCCATCGCAGCAAGACCGCTGATGAGTCTCTTACTTAAAGAAACAGAGCTATTTGTAACCACGGTCACAGATACAGGCCAAAAAGTGGCCAGAGAATTCTTAAAAGACAAGGCAGAAGTGCTTTTTGCACCCTTCGATCTCTCTTTCTCTGTAAAGAGATTTATAAGCACTATTAAACCCAATCTCATAATCATTATGGAGACAGAACTCTGGCCCAATCTCTTTTATATCGCCTCTCAGAAGGGAATTCCGATAGTGGTTGTGAACGGAAGGATATCTGAAAGTTCTTTTAGGGGCTACAAAAGAATAGGCTTCTTCATGAGGGGCATGCTATCAAAGGGCACGCTTTACTGTATGCAGACAGACATAGATGCAAAAAGACTCATTAGTATTGGTGCTCCTAAGAAGAAAGTAAAAATAACAGGCAATCTTAAGATGGATGTAAGACCTTCGGATAAGGTGCCTGGGTGGTGTAAACACCTTAGAAGACCTGTTATAGTAGCTGGAAGCACCCATAAAGGCGAGGAGGACATTATTCTGGAGACCTTCAAGAGGTTAAAAGAGGACTTCCCTGAGGCAACCCTTATACTGGCACCACGTCATCCTGAGAGGTTCCAAGAGGTAGAAAGACTCCTGAAAGACAGTAAATTAAGATTCAGTAAAAAGACTGAAGGAGTCAGGACAGACAGTTCTGTGGTACTGCTTGACACAATTGGAGAACTCACCTCTGTATATGGCAGTGCAGATGTCTGTATTATTGGAGGAAGTTTCATTCCTCATGGAGGACATAACCTTTTCGAGGCCGCGTCATGGGCAAAACCGATAATATGTGGTCCTTCCATGGAGAATTTTCCACTGGCAGAGGAGTTCTTCAGATCCAGGGCAGCTATAAAGACCGATGCAAGAAACCTCTACAGAGTTCTTTTGAAAATACTAAAAGACAGAAGACTCTCTACTGAGATGAGCAAAAAGGCCCTTATGCTTTTCAGAGAACATCAGGGAGCTGTAACAAAAACCTATGGTCTTCTGATGAAGATTTTAAAGGGAAAGTAATATAATTTATAACATGCCTTCTACAGAGAAATATATAATTCTTGGTACAGCGGGCCATATAGATCATGGCAAAAGTGCCCTTGTAAAGGCCCTAACAGGTATTGACCCTGACCGCCTTAAAGAGGAGAAGGAACGAGGAATAACAATTGATCTCGGGTTTGCCTATCTGCGATATTCTGATGGTATAGTGGTAGGTATTGTTGATGTACCAGGCCATGAGAGACTTGTTAAAAACATGCTTGCAGGAGCAGGAGGAATTGATCTACTTCTTTTGGTTGTTGCAGCAGATGAGGGAGTAATGCCACAGACAAAGGAACACCTCGCTATATGCAATCTTCTGGGGATAAAATCCGGTATTGTGGTAGTTACAAAAATAGACCTTGTGGACAAGGAATGGCTTCAATTAGTTATAGATGACATAAAAGAGTTCATAAAGGGGACTTTTCTCGAAGGTGCTGATATACTGCCTGTGTCATCAAAAACAGGTGAGAATATACCTCTTCTAAAAGATAAAATACATGAATACTCCTTAAAAGTCAGCACAAAGCCTGCGGAAGGAGTGTTTAGGCTTCCTATAGACAGGGTATTCACACTAAAGGGATTCGGGACAGTGGTTACAGGAACTGCTGTTTCAGGTAGACTGGCAGTGGATGACAAAGTGGAGATACTTCCAGCAGGAATTCATACTAAGGCAAGAACTCTCCAGAGCCATGGAACTCCTATAAAGTATGCTATTGCCGGTCAGAGAGTGGCTATAAACCTTCATGCAGTGGAGAAAGAGGACCTTAAAAGGGGCGATATGGTCCTTACACCAGATATTTTCAGACCTACTCAGGCGGTAGATGTAAAACTCCATCTGCTCAGGGATGCTCCAGAGCTCAAGAACAAATCTCCTGTTCATTTCCATCTCTATACATCCGAGACTGTGGGAAGAGTAATACTCTATGATAAAGAAACTCTGAAACCTGGTGAGACCTGTTATGCACAGATCCGGCTTCAGTCACCTGTGGTGGCCTCAGCGGGTGATAGATTTGTGATAAGAAGGTTCTCACCTGTTGAAACAATCGGAGGAGGGATCATACTCGACCCTTATCCTAAAAAGAGAAAGAAAAAGGAGGGTATAGAAGACCTTATTGTGTATGAAAAAGGGAACCTTAAAGAGAAGCTCTCTATGAAGGTGCTTAAATCAGGCCTTAAGGGTATACCTTTAAATACTCTGAAGGGATGGATCAATACCACAACTAAAGACACAGAGAAGGCTATTGATAATTTAAAAAATGAAAGGGTTATTCTTCAGTATGATGGCAGTCTCATACACAGAGAGATATATGAAAAACTGAAAGTAAAAATCCTTGACACCCTCAGAAGATTTCACAAAAACAATCCCCTCAAAAGTGGAATGGAGAAAGAGACCCTTAGGTCACTCTTCGGACTCCCGCACTCTATATTTGATGGAATTCTCTCTCTTACACAAGAAACAGAGGTTGAAAAGGATATAATCCGCTTAAGAGATTTCAAAGTAGCCCTGACAGACCGATATAGACAGATAAGAGATGAAACACTTAGACTACTTACTGAAAGGGCATATCAACCTCTCTCCAGGGAGGAACTGGCAGAGTATTTTTCCCTCAAAACAGGTGAAGTAGACGATATCCTGAAACTTATGGTTGAAGAAGGTGTGCTTAAGAGGATAAATGACACCTTCTATCTTACTAAGGAGCATTACGACGAAATGCTCCGGAGATTGAGAAACTTCTTCCAGAAAAAAGATAGAATGACAGTGGGTGAGTTCAGAGATCTTCTCAACACAAGCCGTAAGTATGCCCTACCATTTCTTGAACACCTCGATTCAAATAAAATTACCCTCCGTGTAGAAGATGTGAGGAAACCCCATCCCAATTTTTTAAAATCCAAACAACCTTAAGCTACCGATCCATATAAAGATTGAGCGTCACATTAGACAATATCAAAATAACAACAAATTGACAGAGCAGGTCTTTATTATCTCTATATGACATTTTAAAATAGCAATCACACACAAATCACAAAAAACTTGAATTTATAAAGGTTTCTAAATTAAAATATCTCCCAATAATAATTCACTTAAGGCTATTCAATAAAAACTCTTCTTAATGGCTGAAAGATGAGACTTATAACTAAAAAATTATATACAGCATCTGTGTTTATAACAGTGCTTGTAATCTCCTCTTCATTCCTTTGCATCTGCTTTGCTGAGGAGAAAATACCCGGAAATATCTTCTCTGAGTATTCAGATAATGATAAAAATGTGATACTGGTGGAAAAGGACACAGAAAGACTATTTTTTGTTAGAATCACTGATAACATTCCTGTTGTATTAAATACATACAATGTATTTACTGGTAAAAACAAAGGAGACAAAATAAGAGAGGGTGATAGTCGGACTCCTGAAGGAATATATTTTGTTACAGGTTTTATTCCTGAATGGAAATTAAACAGAAATCTATATGGAGCCGGAGCCTTTCCTATTAACTACCCCAATATTGTAGACAGGATATACAATAAAACTGGACATGGAATATGGCTTCATGGAAGGGGTATTTACAATAACAACAGAAGAACCAATGGTTGCATCTCTCTTCCAAATGATGCATTCCTGTATCTCAAACAACATATAGAAGTAGATACCCCTGTATTAATAACCCGACAAGTAGAATTCTTATCACCAAAGGAGTATATGAAAAAAAAGAAAGAAGTATTCAGTATCCTTAAAACCTTTTTAAGAGATTGGGAGAAAGGAAATTTTGAAGCCTTTGCCTCCAGGTTCTACACAAAATTCAGAAATAATTCTGGAGAGGGATTAAGGGAATACCTTGAAAGAAAGAGAAAAATATTTGCTATTGATAAAAAAAGAAGGCTAAAAATCTCTGACCTTATTGTCTTTAAAGAGAATTCGTCTGAATTAATGTATCAGTTCAAACAACTGTACTGTTCTGACCGGTATATAGACTATGGAATCAAAAGGATATATTTTGAAGCAGATAATAAAAGTAATCAATACAAGGTTATTGCAGAGGAATTCTTTCCTGAAAATGTGATGACAGCCATCGCTCCCTATATAAGAGACTTTGTAAAAAGGTGGATCCAGACATGGCAGACTCAGGATATAATGAAATATATTAAATTCTATGACGAATCTTTTAAGTTTGAAAGAGGCGGGCTTAAGGAATGGGAAGAATACAAAGAGAGAATATTCTCAACAACAAGTATTAATTTTATAAAATTCAATGGTCTTACCTTTAGACTTCTGAAACCTTCTCTGGTAAAAGTCACTTTCGTACAGGAGTACAGTTCAGATACTCTCAAGGATAAGGGCATAAAAACACTTGTCTTAAAGGGATGCCCAGGAGATTATAAGATTGTTGTAGAAAGATGGAATCCACTATGAAAGTGTTACTACATCTTATAGTTTTATTCACACTGATATTCCCTGTTAGTGTAATAGCAAAAAACAGGACAAAAACAGAACACTTAGTGTATCTAAAAGGAACATCCTATGAACTTCATGTATACAAGATATATGGCAGAGAACCTGGTAAAACCATGCTTATCATAGGCGGCATCCAGGGAGACGAACCAGGAGGGTTTCTGTCTGCAGACCTGTACACAGAACTCACCTTAGAAAAAGGCAACCTAATAGTAGTTCCAAGGGCAAATTTTAAATCCATAATTCTTTTTAAACGTGGTGTAGATGGAGATATGAACAGGATCTTTGATAAAGAAAACGGCAATTCTATGATGGATAAAGTTGTAACCATTATAAAGGGATTGATGAAAGAGGCTGATGTATTTTTAAATCTCCATGATGGATATGGGTTTTACAGACCTGTTTATATTAATGAATTGTACAATCCTTACAGATTTGGTCAATCAATAATAATAGACACCGATGTGTATACTTGCGAGAACGGAAGAGAGCTCCGTCTAAAAGAAATTGCAGAGCAAGTAATTAAAAATGTAAACAAAAAGATAAAAGAAGAAAAATACCATATGCATCTTCTGAATACAAAAACAGATGCACCTGATACACCCTTCCCTGAGATGAAAAAAACTGCTACCTACTATGCCCTTAAGTATCATTGCCTTTTAGCATTTGGTGTCGAGACTTCTAAAAATCTTCCAGATATAGAGTTAAAGATTCTTCACCATAATTATGTGATAAATGAGTTTATGAAGATTTTCGGGATAGTGCCTGAACAGCCGAGAGTACTCCTTATAAAACCTGTGCTGAAGTATGTGGTGCTTAATATAAATGGAAGACCGCTGATAGTCACAAATGGAGAAACCGTCTTTCTGGAGGCAGAATCGGAAATAATGGTAACACATATTGAATCTAACTGTGAAAGGGGTTTATCCTGTGATATACTTGGTATAGGTGATGTGAATGATTATCGCAAACCTCTAAGAATTTCCCATAGTACAAAGATAATCTTCAGAAAGGATAATATAAAGATTGGTTCTGTAGACATCAAAATAAGAAAAAATAACAAAGCAAGATATTGGGTTTTTATTGTAAGAGTAAACAAACAGCTAAAAGCTATTCTATCAGAAGAGATTTTAAACTTAAAAGATGGTGACGAAATCGAGATCCTGAAGGTATTTGGAGACAGTGCATCAAATATAGATTATCCTATCAACTTCAAAGGTTTTGTGCCTCCAGGGATAACAGTAAATACAGGAGATGATCGAGGAATCAAGATAACAATTAATAGCAAAAAACTTGTAAAAAAGTTTTCTAAGAATGGAAAAGGGATTCTATATCCTGTCGTTGTAGAAGGACTGGGAAAGGAGGCTCCCCGCTTCTGGATAAGACTTTCAAAAAGTTAAATAACTCTTCCACCCTCTTCTGCATAAACTGTCCCATAAATCTCTACATTCTCCATAAGCTCGATCTCTTTTTTAGAAAAAACCTTCACTTCTTTGTCTCTTCCACCTATTCTTACTCCTGAATCGATTACTATTCTACCCTCTGAGCTAATACTCCCATATACTTTTACATTTCTTCCTATTACCAAGTTACCATAAGAGTATATTGCTCCATTTATCATCACATCATCATGAATAATAATATCTTTCTGTGCCTTTATATATCCGTTTATTACACAACCCTTTTTTATTGTGAGACTCTCTGTAGTAACAACATTTTTATTTGTTCTTATCAACTCAGGAATTATCAGTTCTTTCTTCGTGAAAAGTAGCGAATCTTTCAAAAACTTAACAGGCACATTAAGGTGTTTGGCTTGGAGTGTTATTAGATTATCAGTCTCATGCATTCTCAGTGTACTTGTAAAATTATAAGTCCTTATAGGCTTACCATACAGACAGGTAAACTGACACTCCTTTTCAATATATAGCTCCCTTTCAGTGGATACTGCTTCACCTAATATACAACCATCCTCAGCCTTAATCCCCATATCAGCATCAAGGTACTTTAGTATTTTCGCCCTCTTACCTATTTTTATCTCTCCTTCAGATACGATACTCCTCACCGTAGCAGTACGAGATACTTTCACATCGCCCTTCACCAGCATTTCTCCAAGAACCTTCTCTCCTTCTGGAATAACAAGATCATCTAAAACCATTATTGTTCCTGTTGACCTTTTCAAGGTATTATTCAATTCTTTACATATCCATAAAGAGTCTTTTACGGGTTTATCAACTCTTATCTGCACAGGCATATCTATTCTGTTTATATCCGTATCCTGCATGATATTCTTCACCCTTTCGACCAATAGACTTGATAAATAACGTGGAGCTTCAAGACAACTATGCCTGTAATCCTTGTCTACACTCTTCTTAAGTATCCTTCTCACACCTTTGGAGGTTCCTGTTATTTCTTCCATCATTATGAGAATTCTTCTTCTGTTGTAATATATTACAAACCCGACAACCACAATAAAGACAACAGGAAGAATAAACTTGAAAGGTACAACCTTTGATACAGGAGCATATCTCTTTACCTCGGTAGGAGCAGGCTCAACCTTTTCGGTATCTGCTTCTACATACTTAGGTCGTTCTTTTGTCTTTTTTGCCTCTGTCTTTAAAGGCACCTTCTCTCTTTCAATAGGCACAGCAGCAACAGATTCTGTCTCTTTGTATCTGTAGAGTTTCTTTATCCTCTTATCAAGCACAAATGCCTTAAGGATAAGAGAACTAGGGAATAACTCTTTTATCTCTGGCAATAGAACCTTTGCCTCTTTGAAACTATTAAACTTACCTATCCTTAGGGTATAGTAACCTTTAACAAGCTCGATCCTCAGAAAGTCTCTCTTCTCAGGAGACAATTTCTCTTCTAATAATGCATACTTCCTTTCTGCCTCTTGAATACTCTTGAAGCTACCAGCCTGTATTGTGTAGTATTCCTCTGAGGCCTGTAAGGGTGATATACACAATAAAATAAAGAAGAGAATAATAAATCCTTTAAATCTTTTCATTTTTTTCTCATTACCAGAGAAATACTTTCTGCTACAACAGGATCCAGTCTTTTTAACTTATCAAAATACTCTTGTGCTATATCTCTCATATCTGCTTCTGTGTAAGCTATAACTAACCCTGCAAGTGCATCCACATGTTGGGGATCTATCAGAATAGCCTTACTAAACTCACTTATAGCGCTGAAAACCTTGCCAAGATATAAGAGACTATAACCAAGACCATTGTGATAGTCTGCCTTATTAGGAGCCAGTTTTACAGCTCGAGAAAAATAATCATGGGCCTCTGAAGGTTTGCTCATTTTCATTAATGCTGAACCATACAGCCATAACAGCTCTGCATTATTCGGCCATTTCTCCAATCCTATATCAAGCAGTGCCATAGCCTCAGTAAACTGACCTTTGTCTATCAATCTCTTGACTATCTGGATCAACTCTTTAAGTGATACCCTCTCTTTTGGATAATCCAACTTCTGTTCAACAGCTTCTTTATCAAACTTCTTGAGTCCCTCCCTTTCTTCTTTAATTAAGTCTGTCTCTCTAATAGAAAGCTCTTTTGTAGAAGAACCTTCAGTATATATTTTTACAATTCTCTCCTCAAGCACATAAGCTGAAAGAATCGTTGCATCCGGATATTTATTCCTTATTTTTTTTAATAACTCCTTTGCCAAAACCCTCTCCTTAAACTTTCCCAGTCTGACAGTATAATATCCTTTCACCTTCTCAATCCTGAGATGATCCAGATCATTCTTCTCCTTCAAATACCTTGATAGAGCATCATAAGTCCTCTCTGCAGGAGAAAGTCTTTTATAGCTTCCTATCTGAATAGTAAAAAAGAGTTCATTTTGAGAGGAATACAGGTTATCAGTTAATAACAAGAATAAAACACTGAAGAGGAAAAATCTCTTCACTTCCCCTCCTTTATTCCTCTTTTTCAGGATATAAAAAATTATGTAGTATCTCCCTTTATTAAGTCAATAACTTCCTTCCTCAGAAACCTATTAAGTATAATAGTTTAATAATGAAATTTGAAGAAATTATTAATAAGTCAATGGAAAAAGAGAGGATCTCAGAAGAGGAGGCACTGCTTCTTTACAGAAGCGATGATATTCACACCCTGGGCAAGGCTGCAGAAACTGTAAACAGAAGAATAAACAGAAGCTATGCCTACTTTATAGTCAACAGACATATAAACCCCACCAATATATGTGTAAACAGATGTCGTTTTTGTGCATTCAGTAGATCCTGGGGACAAGAGGGTGCTTATGAATTAACGATTGAAGAAATTTTAGAGAAAATCAGTTCTTCAGAAGAACTGCTTACAGAGGTACATATTGTAGGAGGACTCCATCCTTACTGGAGCTTTGACCATTATTGTAGAATACTTACGAGCATAAAAAAACACTTCCCCTCAATCCAGATCAAGGCATTTACTGCTGTTGAGATAGACTACTTCTCCAGAATAAGTGGTCTTAGCATAAGAGATGTCCTTATGGCACTTAAAGACAATGGTCTTGATCTTATGCCAGGAGGAGGGGCAGAAATACTCGTTCATAATATAAGACAGAGGCTCTGTCCTGAAAAAATCTCGGCAGACAGATGGTTAGAAATTCACAAAATAGCACACACACTGGGCATCAAAACCAATGCCACAATGCTTTATGGTCATATCGAATCCTTAGAAGACAGGATCAGACACCTGTCAATGTTAAGGGCGCTACAAGACGAAACAGGGGGATTCCAGGCATTTATACCTCTGGCCTATCATGCAACAGATACAAATATGAGCAGTTCTATAGCATCTGGTATTGATGACCTGAAGACTATTGCCATAAGCAGACTATTCCTCGACAACATTCCCCATATAAAGGCCTACTGGATAATGCTCGGTGAGAAACTCTCTCAGATAGCACTCCTTTTTGGTGCTGATGACTTAGAGGGAACGGTTCTGGAAGAGAAGATAACCCATTCTGCAGGAGCTACCTCAGCAGAAGGTATGAAAAAGGAAGAACTTGTTTACCTTATAAAAAGGACTGGCAAAGTTCCTGTACAGAGGGATAGTTTTTATAACCCTTTAAAGGTATATGATGAGTAGACTAACAAAGCAAGAGGCACTGAGACTCTATAAAGAAGCTGAGCTGACAGAGTTGGGCAAGATGGCTGATGAGATAAGAAGTAATCTCCATCCTGAGGGAATCGTCACCTTTGTAATAGACAGGAATATAAACTACACTAACATATGTATAAACAGATGCCGCTTCTGTGCATACTACAGGGATAAAGACCATCCTGAGGCATTTGTGATAACCAAGAATGAACTCAAACAGAAGATAGAGGAGACCATAAATCTCGGGGGCACACAGATACTACTACAAGGAGGACTTCATCCTGATCTTGGTCTTACATTCTATACAGATATGCTCAGATTTATTAAATCTCACTTTGCTATAAATATACACGGATTCTCGCCTCCAGAGATAGTGTATATTGCAGAAAGGGAGGGAATATCTATCCAAGAAACCCTTATTAAACTGAAAGAAGCGGGGTTAGACTCGATTCCTGGTGGAGGTGCAGAAATACTCTCTGATAGGATAAGAGAGATAATAAGCCCTAAGAAAATTAAGACATCTCAATGGCTCAAGGTTATGGAGGAGGCACATAGACTGGGGATGAAAACTACTGCAACAATGATGTTCGGTTCTGTGGAGGCTCCAGAGGATATAATTGAGCATCTGGATGCGATAAGGTCACTTCAGGACAGAACAGGAGGCTTCACAGCCTTTATACCATGGACATTTCAGCCAGGCAATACAGAACTCCTTTCGCGCAGTGATATCCGGCTCAGTCCTGCCACTGCTGTAGACTATTTAAGAGTCTTAGCCCTTTCCAGGGTATACCTGGACAATTTCTTAAACATTCAGGCATCATGGGTAACTCAGGGGCTTAAGATGGCCCAAGTGGCCCTCAGGTTTGGAGCAAATGATTTCGGTTCCACAATGATAGAAGAGAATGTGGTGAAAGCAGCAGGAGTGAGTTATAGAGTCAATAAAGAGGAGATTATAGAGGCTATAAGAAGTGCTGGTTTCAGACCTGCCCAGAGAGACACTTATTATAGAATACTTAAACTATTTTGATAGCAACCGCCTATTTCTGGTATTATTTTTTGGTATTTAAAATACTTCAAGGAGGTAGGTCTTATGGGAGAGATTATTGACATTCATGCAAGGGAGATTCTGGATTCAAGAGGAAATCCTACTGTAGAGGTAGAGGTGGTGCTTGCCTCAGGTGCGATTGGAATGGCAGCGGTCCCCTCAGGTGCCTCTACAGGCGAAAGAGAAGCCTTAGAATTACGAGATGGAGACAAAAACAGATATCATGGAAAAGGGGTAACAAGGGCAGTGAAGAATGTGATTGAAGAGATAGCCCCAAGGTTGATAGGACTTGATTCCGAAGATCAGGTCTATATTGACAGACTATTGATTGAGATGGACGGTACAGAAAATAAAAGCCACCTTGGAGCAAATGCGATTCTTGGGGTTTCCCTTGCAGTCTGTAAAGCTACTGCTGAAGAACTTGAACTGCCTCTCTATAGATACATCGGAGGATGTAATGCAAGACAGCTACCAGTGCCTATGATGAACATAATGAATGGTGGTGCCCATGCAGACAATAACCTGGATATTCAAGAGTTTATGATCATGCCAGCAGGCACTGACAGCTTCTCCTCGGCGCTCAGGGCAGGCTCTGAGGTCTTCCACTCCCTTAAAAAAATCCTCAAAGACAAGGGACTGAATACTGCAGTTGGTGATGAAGGAGGATTTGCTCCAGACCTGAATAAACACACAGATGCCTTGGACCTTATAATGAGTGCAATTGAGTCTACAGGTTATAGACCTGGAGAAGATATATACCTTGCCTTAGATGTAGCTGCTTCAGAATTCTACAACAATGGCAGATATAACTTCGAAGGTAGAGAAGTCTCTTCTGAAGAGCTAATAGAATACTATAAGGAGCTCATACAGAAATATCCTATACTCTCAATTGAGGATGGCCTTAGCGAGAAAGACTGGGATGGATGGAAACTCCTCACTGAGGCACTTGGCGATGAGATACAGTTAGTAGGAGACGATATATTTGTGACCAATACAAAAATAATCAGAGAAGGTATTAAAAAGGGTATTGCCAACTCTGTGTTGATAAAATTGAACCAGATCGGAACCCTTACTGAAACCCTTGAAGCAATACAGATGACCACAAGGGCATCATATACTGCAGTAGTGTCTCACCGTTCAGGAGAGACAGAGGATACCACTATAGCAGATCTTGCTGTCGCCTGTAACACAGGGTTTATAAAAACTGGGTCTCTATCAAGGAGTGAGAGAATTGCAAAATACAATAGACTCCTGAGGATAGAAGAGGAACTTGCTGACACAGCTGAATACCTTGGACTTGAGGCCTTTTATAATCTCAAGAGATAAAAGGATTTTTGTTATAATATAAACTGATGTCTGAAACACTCGGCATAATTGTGGGAGGAGGCCCTGCTCCAGGGATAAATGGTGTTATAAGCGCAGCTACCATTGAAGCAATAAACTCTGGACTCAGGGTAGTAGGCATAAGAGACGGATTTAAGAGACTCTATGTTGGTGATAAATCTGCTGCAGTAGCTCTCCACATTGATGATGTATCCCGTATTCATACTGAAGGTGGTTCTATATTAAGAACATCCAGGGACTATCCAAGCCGTCTTAAGACCCGGATGAAGACCCTTATGAAAACTCTCTATGAACTGAACATAAGGTATCTCATCACAATTGGTGGCGATGGCACATCCTATATGGCCCGCCTTATAGAACGGGAATCAATGGGAAGGATATCTATTGTTCATGTCCCTAAGACCATAGACAATGATCTTCCTCTGCCTGGAGGTATGCCCACCTTCGGCTATGAGACTGCCAGGGATGTGGGAGTTCAGCTCGTTAAAAACCTCATGGAAGATGCAAGGACAATGGGACGCTGGTACTTCGTAACTACAATGGGAAGATATACTGGCCATCTTGCCCTCGGAATATGCAAGGCTGCAGGAGCGACCCTCGCATTAATACCAGAAGAGTTTACTGAAAGGAAGGTCTCTATTCGTAAGGTGGCTGATATCCTTGAAGGTGCAATAATAAAGAGACTCTACTTCGGTAAAGACCATGGAGTAGCAGTTCTTGCAGAAGGGATATCCTACAAGTTCAGGATGGATGAGCTTAAGAAGTATGAGGAGATAACAATGGACGAGACAGGCAGAATCAGACTATCAGAAATACAGCTGGGCAGAATCATGAAGCACTTTGTAAAGAAAAGTCTTGAATCCAGAGGAATAAAGGTTACAATTGTCGACAAAAACATAGGATATGAACTCAGGGCTGCTGACCCTATTCCATTTGATATAGAATATACAAGAAATCTCGGTTATGGAGCTGTCAGATATCTGCTGAATGGAGGCTCAGGTGCCATGATAGTACTCTATGATGGTCATCTAAGGGCAATCCCTCTCAAGGATCTTGTAGACCCTGCCACAGACAAGACCCGAATAAGACAGGTAAGCATCAGATCAGAAGGTTATCAGGTAGCAAGAAAGTATATGATAAGACTTGAGAAGTCAGACTTCAAAGGAGACAGACTCAAAGAACTTGCTCTTGTAGCACGAATGAAGCCCACTGAATTCAAGAATAAATTTTATTATACAGTCAAAAAAGAGCCTATCTTAGAGTAAAAAATTACGCCTCTGTCAGTTCCCTGTAAAACTGTTCATTATCAGCAAACATAAGACCATCCTCAAAAGTGATAATACCTTTCTTATAGAGATTAGCAAGAGAAATGTCAATTGAGATAAAATCCTCAGTACCACTCTGCATTTGAGTCCTTATCTGATGTGTTTTGCCCTCACGTATCAGATTCTTTATCCGATAGCTATTTACCAGAGACTCATAAGCTACTATCCTGGCGTCCTTATGTTTCATGGGAATGAGCTTCTGAGAGAAAACTATAAGCAGAGAGTCTGCAAGTCTTGTTCTGATAAGATTCTGCTGATAAGGAGGGAATACATTTATAATCCTCTCGATCGTGGCAGTGGTGTTACTTGCTTGGACAGTACTTAATACAAGGTGCCCTGTGTCTGCTGCATGTATAGCAATCTCAAAACTCTCCATATCTCTCAACTCACCTATCACAATCACATCAGGATCCTGACGGAATATGTATCTTAATCCCTCTGCAAAGGACTCAGTATCAAGCCCTATCTCTCTCTGATTTACATTACTGTTTTTATGCTTATGTAAATACTCTATAGGATCCTCAAGAGTAATAATATTACACTTTCTATGGGTATTTATAATATCAATAAGGGCAGCCATTGTGGTGGTCTTTCCATGCCCTGCAGGTCCTGAGATCAGGATCAGACCAAAAGGTTTTAAGGCATACTCCTTTAACCACTCAGGCAGGTTCAGTTCTTTCAGAGAAGGCACAATATCAGTAATATGCCTTATTGTAATAGATACAGAATGCCTCTGTCTGTAAACATTAACCCTGAAACGACCAATCTCTGGATAGGTGACAGCAAAATCTATATCACCTTTTTTGCTGAAATATTCCCACTGTTCCTCTGTCATCATCTGTCTTGCATAAGCCTCACACTCAGCAGGTGTGAGTATCTCCATTGATGCCCTTCTCACTTCATTCTGTATCTTTATAGAAGGAGGCACTCCCGCACTTAAAAGCATATCTGTGGCTCTGGTCTTGGAGAGATACTTGAGAAGAGAAAAGAGATCAGGAGCCTTTCTCTTCTTCTCTTTTTTGACCTCCTCTGAAATTACTTCCTTTTTCAACCCTTTATCAGGTCGGGATGTGAGACTTCTGATCGCTGCCTCCATCTGAGAGGAGGGGACAACCACAGGATTCACTTTCTTTCCGAGAAGAAACTCTATCTCATTCAGTGCCATCATATCATGGGGATTAACCATAGCAAGGGTGACAGCATCCTTGTCTATCCCCAGTGGAAGTACCTTCATTGTCTTTATCTTTTCAAAGGGGAGTATTTTCAGTATCTCAGGATCAACATCTATCTTCATCAGATTCACATAGGGGACTCCCAGTTGTTTGCTCAGGTATTCGAGTAACTGGTCTGTGGTGATAAAACCCATCTCGATAAGGATTGAGCCGATCTGACCCCCTACCTGTGCCTGTCTACGGAGGGCCTCCTTAAGTTGGTTAGAAGTTATTAACCCCTCCTCCACAAGCAACTCTCCAAGACGTTGCTTCACCCTCTGGGTCTTCTTAGCCATTAATTTCTTTATATAACATTTTTAGGCTTTTGTCAAGAAAATTCTGTTTTATATCTTCTGCGCACCTCTTTTATTTTTCCACAAGAATACTCTCCCTCAGGGCATGGACCAGAGATACAAGCAGGTCCTGCCTTTTCAAACACTGTGGGGGCAATGCCCTTTACAATCTTCAACATCTCCTCTGCCAGTCTCCTTATCTCCCACTGTGCCCTGAGGCAGCATCGCTGTCTAAAGAAATGCAGCAGTTCTCTCGCATTCATGGTAACCATAATCTTTGTTTCACATGCATTAGGCAATACAAATCTCGCATCCTGGTTGGCTGCCTCTCCTTTTATCCCTCTTTCATTTAATTTCTCCACAATATGGTTATATGCCTCCTGTGCCTTCTCCATAAATTTATGAAAATACCTTTCAAGTTCTGGATCCTCCTTTATTATGGGAGGCACAATATAGTCAAATCCTGCTGTCTCACTCACATACCTCTGGGACTGTTGACTATAGGAGGCGATCCTATGTCTGACCAGCTGATGAGAGCAGGCCCTTGAAATCCCCTCTATGGCAAAGGTAAAGGAGGCATGTTCTACAGGGCTTAGGTGTCCCATCTTCATAAGTTTTTTTACAAATTCTTTCTGGTCCTTCCTTCTGATTCTTTCTTTTAATGTCTCCACATCTGAAGGGCTATAGCAGAGTTTTGCTGCCATAGCAATCGTCTCTTCTGGCTCAGGAGTATGTCTTAAAAGGATTACTTTAAGGGTGGCCTCCCTCATGGAGGGGATTATAGCATAACAGGAGAGAGAATGACAAAATACGAAAACATTTTATATTTTCAACCTTTCTTTTACAGAGGGAAAAAGGGATATATCCGTATGAGGAAGAAACAGGGCAGACATAAACTCATCCATATAATTGGACTTCATTGACAACTCCACATATGTCATCATAGATGCCACCCTCTCTGCCTCCTTCCTCATATCCTCTGAGAGAAGACAGAGATAGGCACCCGCCACAGAGGTATTACCAACAAAATGAAACCTCTCCTCAGGTATATCAGGAAGCATCCCCATTATTATCGCCTTTTTCACATCAATATAATTTCCAAATCCTCCAGCAATATATACCTTCTCAATCATCTCAACATCCAATCCTACCTCTTTAAGGAGAAGAGAAACTCCTGCATAGATTGCCCCCTTTGCCCTGATAAGATTATCAAGGTCAGCCTGTGTAAGTACAATCTCTTTGCCAGAGTCAGCATAAAAGAGGTACTCAGGCCCTTCTTCACCCTCTCTCACTCTTGGAGCATCCTGTAAGTTTCCCTTCTGGTCTATTACACCCTTAAGAAGCATCTCAGCAACTGCGTCAATCATTCCAGAACCACAGATTCCTATAGGCTTTCTGTCTCCTATGACCTTTATCTTTGGCTCCAATGTCTCGGGATCAATACTGACAGACTCGATCGCACCCTCTGTAGCCCTCATCCCATATTTTATACCACTGCCTTCAAAGCAAGGTCCTGCAGAGCAGGCAGCAGTCATCAGCCACTCATTGTTTCCTACAACAATCTCTCCGTTTGTTCCAATATCCATAAATAGAGAGAGTTCAGCCCTACGATGCATGCCTGTGGCAAGCACACCTGAGACAATATCTCCTCCTACATAACTGGCAACAGAGGGGAGGGTATAAACAGGAGCATCAGGGTTTATCTTCACACCTGCATCACGTGCATACCAGACAGGAAATATATTTACAGTAGGTATATAGGGCTCAAGCCTTATATTCTCTGGATTGAATCCCCAGAAAAGATGACTCATGGTGGTATTACCAGAAACAACCATAGATTCCACTTCATTTCTTCTGATCCCTTTTCTTTTCAGGATCGCCTCAAGCAGGTCATTAATATCAGTCACCACTGCACGTCTGAGTTCTGAAAGCAGACCCCCTTCTGTTGCATTCACTATTCTTGTGATCACATCGTCACCATAACGGATTTGAGAATTATATGTAGAACCCACATCCAGGACTTCTCCAGTTTCTGTATCTACAAGATAAACTACAACTGTGGTGGTACCAATATCCACTGCAAGGCCATAGCTCTTCTTCTGTATTTGAGGCTCCAGATAAAGGGCCTCATTGTTGTCTTTTTGCCAGCAGAGATTAACTGACCAGTTGTTGCTTCTGAGCTGCTCTGCAAGGGTATCCACAAACCTCTTTGGGAACCTGAGCAACAATCCATGAGTCTGAAGCTCTCTCTTGATACGTTCAAGATCTCCCAGATTATCATCAAGAGTGGGATGATGGAGTTGAAGACTCAATCTGCTGACAAGCGGCGAGAGCTCCACTCCATACTCCTGCAGTATTCTGTAAAGATCCTTTGTACGGGAAATGGCAATCTTGTCTCCGATAATCAGTTTTGACTCTTCGGGAATCTCTATGAAAAGATCAGAATGGACAACGCTTTGGCAGGCAAGAACAATCCCCTCTTGTTTCTCCTCCTGTGTTAGCTTTCCATAGTTACGACACTCAAAATCACCCTCTATTATCCTCACCTTACATTTTCCACAAACCCCTTTCCCGCCACAGGAGGCTGTGAGATAGACCTCTTGACGGGTGAATGCCTCATACAGAGTCTCTCCCTCTTTGATATCTAAAACTCTACCGTCAGTGAGGGTAATCTTCATAATCAGCTCCTTTTACCAGCCTGCCTTCTGTCTTATCACATTAAAAAGGGCCAAGGCTGCAGATTTTGGACCTTCCTGTTCATATCCCTCTATCCCGAGTCTCGTTCTTATCTGCCCCACACGAATCTCCTGCTCAAACATCAACTGGAAATAATACTGTGCAAGCCTCTCATGTTCCTCTTCCCTCTGAGGTGCACCAAAGGGATTGGCAAAATATGTATGGACAAGACCCTTCTCATCAGTCGTCCCCTTGGCAAGTCTGGCACCACTGCGGAATACATTCAGTGCCTTTTCAACCCTATCAAAGAACTCTACTGGAGGATGGTCATCATCCACTTGTTCATAATTGTTTGCATATAACATAAAATCAAGGGGATAACCCTTAATAACATGGTGATACCTTGTTACGGGTATAATCAGACGGGCATTCGTCTTATCAGGATTCATGAAGATACTCCGGTCTATCTCCTCATAGGCATACCCTGGCTGAAGATCATCAAGCCTTACAAAGGCACCTATCTCTGTACCATAACCCACAACCCTACCTTGTTGATCAAGAGCAATAGAGCCCATATCATCAAATATAATCTTCATCTCACATATATACTCTTCAGCAAGTACTCTGAATGCCTCCAGTGTTTCCGACTTGCCAGCACCACTATCACCTACAATAACCAGATTTGCACTTTCTCCACCCTTCAGTTTGAGACAGACCATTGCCCCATGTACAGGCAACCTTCCCCTTTTTATCATCACAATATTATGCAGGGTAAGGGTCATCTTCTTAAAATAGCCAAAGTAATCAACCTCTCTGTCATGTGCTACGAATCCGATAATAATATTGCTTTCATTGTCATCATAAAAGACGGTCTTTGAAGGCAAGTTCTCCTTTAGTCCAAATACCAGAATAAGATCGGGCCTTTTTGAATATATCTCTTCATACTCTGCAATCTCAAAGAGATTACTGAGTGACAATCCAAGGGATATAAAGTCCTGATGGAAGTAGATAAAAGCTGTCAACTCTCCTACCTTGGCAGGGAAACAGAACCACTCTTTCTTATTTACAGAGAGGAGCTTAGGTGGCTCATGTATCTCAACAAATTTACCCTTTCTCTTGTTCATCTCAGGATACAGAATAAGAGGGGGTTCCATCAGTGCAAGCCGTATAAAAGGCACTTCAGTAAGGGGCAGATATCTTACTGGACAGTCCCATTGAATCCTCTCAAGAAGCATCCCCATATTGGCTCCTGCGGGTAGCTGTCTGTAAACACGTGGATTCTTTCCTGTAATATGCTCACTCACACGTCTGTATACATAGAGGACCAGATTCTTTAATTCCTCATTCGCCTTAATAAACTGGGCATGATGGATACTGCTTTTGGGAAAGTTTGACCTCTCAGGAGCCTCAATGAAGAAAAACCTCTCAAACCTTCTCCAGTAGTTATAGAGCTCTTCTACAAGCTCATACATCTGATCCTTTTCTGACATGATAGGCCTGTATTCCTCATGCATTGAGGATATTTCATCAGAGGTATAACTGAAAAGGAGTCTGAAGAGCTTTACAAGTTCCTTAGGTATATCAGCCCTTGACAGCCAGTGTAATGATTCGCTCAGAAAGGCAAAGATAGAACTCCCCTTTGTTGCATTCTTCTCCACAAACCTCTTAACAATCTCCTCAAAAAGGTTGCTCCTTAAAAGGGCCTCTGGAGTCTCACAGTAAAGAGTGGAGTAATCAAATATTACTTTATTTCTTGTTATTGTAAATGGATCCTTGAGTTTTACCATCTTTCACCTCACTTTATATATCCAGCCTTATATGTAACTCCTTTAATTGCTTCTCCTCTACAGGTGATGGAGCACCACTGAGCAGACATACTGCCTTCTGGGTCTTTGGAAATGCTATTACATCTCTGATACTGTCCTCCCCTATCATCAACATAATAAGTCTGTCAAGGCCCAGGGCTATTCCTCCATGAGGTGGCGCCCCAAACCTCAATGCATTAAGTAGAAAACCAAACTTCATCTGGGCTTCATCTTCAGAGATTCTGAGTATCTCAAACATCCTTTTCTGCAGGTCAGGCCTGTGGATTCTGATACTCCCTCCACCAATCTCATACCCATTCAATACAATATCATATGCCTTTGCCTTGAGCGAAGCAAGCAACTCTTTGTCCTCAATATCTCCCTTAAGCATCTTTGGTATGTCTTCTTCCTTGGGAGATGTGAAGGGATGGTGCATTGCCTGAAATCTGTCCTCTTCATCATCCCACTCAAGCAGTGGATAATCCACAATCCATACAAATCTGAATCCATCTTTTATCAGATCTTGTCTTTTAGCAATGGAGAGCCTGAGTCTGCCAAGTACATCAAGAACCACATCCTCCTTATCAGCAACAAAAAGCATCATATCTCCCTCTTCAGCACCGAGTCTTCTGGCCATCTCCTCGAGCACCCCCTGAGGGAAGAACTTTGTTATGGGAGACTCAAATCCATCCTTTATCTTTATCCATGCAAGCCCCTTTGCACCATAAGACTGTGCCTCTTCGGTTAAAAGATCAATCTCCTTTCTTGAAAGCCCTGCCAGTCCCTTCCCGCAGATAGCCTTCACACGTCCCCCCTCTTCAAGACTATTGAGGAACACCTTAAAGTTACCCTCCTTTGCAAGGTCTTCCATTTCTACGAGTTCAAGCCCAAATCTGAGGTCAGGTTTGTCTGTACCGTATCTCTCCATAGCTTCTCTGAAAGTTAGCCTCTGCATAGGAATGTCTATCTCTACCCCCAATGCCTCTTTAAAAGCATAATAAAGCATCTCTTCCACTACTGCAATAACATCATCTGTCTCCACAAAAGACATCTCCATATCGATCTGGGTAAACTCTGGTTGACGATCAGCCCTCAGGTCTTCATCCCTGAAACATTTCACAATCTGGAAGTACCTCTCCACTCCAGACACCATCAGTATCTGTTTAAATAACTGGGGAGACTGGGGAAGGGCATAGAAATGCCCGGGATTGACACGACTCGGCACGAGATAATCTCTCGCCCCTTCAGGGGTAGACTTTGTGAGCATGGGAGTCTCTATTTCAAGAAAACCTCTACTGTCAAGAAAATCCCTGATCAGTTTTGTCACTCTATGTCTCATCTGTAAATTCCTGAGCATCTCAGGTCTTCTCAGGTCAAGATACCTGTATTTCAACCTCAATGACTCCGAGACCTCCTTTGGCTCATCAAGCATAAATGGAAGTGGCTCAGCTTTTGAGAGAACTGTTAATTCTGAGACATACATCTCAATATTGCCTGTTGGTATATCTGGATTCTCAGTACCTTCTGGTCTCCTCCTCACCTCTCCCTTAACCTGAATTACATATTCTGCCCTTAGGGAATGGGCAAGCTCATGTGCATCACCTGATACATCTGGAGAGAATACTACCTGGAATATCCCGCTACGGTCCCTCAGGTCAATAAATATAAGTCCTCCATGATCTCTTCTACGGAACACCCATCCTGAAAGGGTCAGTATCTTACCTATATCTGCCTCTTCTACCTCACCACATCCCTTGTCTCTGTACATCAAGACACCTCCTTCTTATATCTTAAGGTCAGATAAACCTCAACATTTATTATAATCCAACTGATGCCTTCAATCGTTTAACCTCTGTGGGAGTAAGATATCTCCACTGTCCAGGCTCGAGTCTGCCCAGTTCAATACCATCAATCCTTATCCTCTTTAACTTAAGCACAGGATGCCTGATCTTCTCAAACATCCTTCTGATCTGTCTCTTTTTGCCCTCATAGATGGTTATCTCAAGCCATGTATTGTTTTTTGTTTTTGGCATAAAGACCTTTTTAATATCTGCTGGTGCTGTAATACCTTCTTCCAGTTTAATACCCTTCCTCAGCAAATCAAGCTTCTTCTCCTCCACAATACCCTTTACCTTCACAAGATATGTTTTTGGAACCTTGAATTTGGGATGAATCAACCTGTATGCAAGCTCACCATCATTTGTAAAGATCAACAGTCCTTCAGAATTAAAATCCAGCCTGCCTACAGGATAAACCCTGAATTTCACCCCTTTCAGCAATTCCTTAACAGTAGGTCTTCCCTCTGGATCCTCAAGGGTGGTAAGAACACCTTTCGGCTTATTCATGATAATATATGCCTTTGGCTCTGGTCTGATAAGAAGTTTTCCATCAACTTTGATATGGTCCCTGTCAGGATCAGCCTTCATCCCTAAGGTAGCGATCTGACCATTTACAGTCACCCTACCCTCACGTATCATCTCCTCTGCCTTCCGCCTTGAGGCGATACCCATTCTTGATAGAATTTTCTGAATTCTTTCTTCCATAGAATTATAATTTTAACCTGAAAGAGGGTTTTTTAACAAATAGAAAGCTGGGCTAAAAATTTAGAATGTATTGACAGTAGTATAGAAACTCCAATATGATATAATTTTATGGCTGTGAGGGAGAGTATAAAAAAGGTATTTGAACCCTTTCTGAAGGAGATTCTAGAATCCTACAGAGAGGAGATTCATTCTGTCCATATTGTGGGAAGCTGTCTAACTCCTGATTATGATGAAAAGACCTCTGATATCAATTCAATAGTGGTTCTCAAAGAGATGAATCTCGGTTTTGTAGAGTTTTTGGCTCCCCTTGGCAGAAAATACAAAAAGAGAAGTGTTGCTGCACCTTTAATAATGACCCCAGAGTATATACAAAATTCTCTTGATGTCTTTCCAATAGAGTTCTTTAATTTCAAACTTATACACGAGACTGTGTATGGCGAAGATCTTCTGAAAGACCTCTCTATTGAGAATAGACATATGAGGCTTCAGGTAGAGAGGGAACTGAAGACAAAACTCATTTGGCTAAGGCAGGGTTATATTTCTACAATGGGTGATAGGAGACTGCTTGTTGAAAATCTGAAAAATTCTATAAAGGGATATATTCCCCTTTTCAGGGCAATTATATCACTCTTTGGAGAGGAGGTGCCTGTGGCATCTCTGGAGGTAATTAAAAAGTTAGAAGAGATTACAAAGGTCAACTGTCTTATATATGAAAAGATATTTATGCTTAAGAAAGGGAGAATATCTCCTGGAAAAGATGAACTTGACAGGTATTTTGAAGAATATTATATATCAACAGAAAGGCTTGGCAGAATTGTGGATGAACTTTCTTAGAAAGACTCTCCTGTTTTTTATCTTTTCTGTTCTGTTCACTATAAACACTGCAGATGCAGTAGTGCCTGAGGTGCCTGAAAGGCCATATGCCTATGTTATGGATCTTGCCAATATCATCACACCAGATGTAGAAAGGACCCTTAATCTCTACTTGGGCGAGCTTGAGAGAAAGACCACAGCCCAGATTGTAATACTCACTATATTGAGCCTTGAGGGTGAAAGTATTGAAGATTTCTCTATTAGACTGGCAGAAAAGTGGAAGATTGGTCAGAAGGACAAAGACAATGGTGTGATTATTACTGTATCTCTCAGAGACAGAAAGTACCGTTTTGAGATAGGTTATGGCTTAGAGGAGATACTGCCTGATGGCTTTGTAGGCACTCTGGGAAGGAGATACTTTGTTCCCTATTTCAGACAGGGAAAGTTCTCTGAAGGTATCCTAAAGGCTACAATAACAATAGCGGAAAGAATAGCAAGCTCCGAAGGCGTGACCTTGAGTATTCCAGAAGGGATGAGGGTTGTCCAGGTACAGAAAAGGAAAGCGGGTGTTTTAGAGGCTGTGGCAGGAGTACTATTTTTTATAATTGCAGCTTGGCTTTTTATAAGACATCCCAGATTGTTTCTGCTCATGCTACTGCTGTCTGGCACTGGTAGAAGAGGAGGCTGGTACTCTGGTGGAGGTTTTGGTGGAGGAGGCTTTGGCGGATTCGGTGGAGGTGGGGGAGGTGGATTTGGGGGCGGGGGTGCTTCTGGTGGCTGGTAAGCTTAAATTAAAAAATAAATTAAGGGAGGTTATAAAATGAGCAATGCATTAAAGGGTGTTCTCATAGTATTTGTGGTTATAGCAATTTTGGGTTTTGCTGTGATTGGCTGGGGAGTAAGTCAGTATAACAAGGTTATTGCCATGGATGAGAGGGTGAAGGCCCAGTGGGCACAGGTGGAGAATCAACTGAAGAGACGTTATGACTTGATACCCAATCTTGTTGAGACAGTGAAGGGATATGCAAAGCACGAAAGAGAACTCTTTGAGAAGATTGCAGAGGCAAGGACAAAATACTTCCAGGCAAAGACAGTACCTGACAAGATAAAGGCATCCCGTGAACTGGAAGGGGTGCTCTCAAGACTGTTACTCCTGAGAGAGGCCTATCCTGAACTTAAAGCCAATGAGTCTTTTCTAAAGCTCCAAGACCAGCTTGAGGGTACAGAAAACCGTATAGCTGTAGAGAGAAGACGTTATAATGAGGCTGTAAGAGAGCTCAACACCTACCGTAGAACAGTCTTCGGAAGGTTCTTTGCCTCTCTTGCAGGAGTCTCTGAGGCAGAGTATTATGAAGTGCCTGAAGCTGAGAAAGAGACACCAAAGGTCAAATTCTAATGAGACAACTGGATATAGGATTCTCATCCTGTCCAAATGATACTTTCATATTTTATGGTCTCATAAAAGGGGGGATAGGCAGTAATAAGTTCATATTCAGAGAGAGGATTGAAGACATTGAGACACTGAACAGGCTTGCATTGAAAGGACACCTGGATGTGGTAAAGGTCTCAATACATGCCACTGGCTATCTGCTGAGGGAATATAAGCTTCTCAGGTCAGGTGCTGCAGTGGGTAGAGGCTGTGGTCCTTTAATTGTGGTAAAAGAGGAGTTTGATATAGAAGATCTAATTGGCAGAAGGATTGCGATACCTGGTAGACTTACCACAGCAGCCCTGCTACTGGGGCTTTTTAACAAAGACCTGATTAAGAACACCATTGAAATGCCCTTCTTCAGGATAATGGAGAGTGTAAAAAAGGGGGTTGTAGATGCTGGGGTAATCATCCATGAGGGCAGATTCACTTATCCACTGTATGGATTAAGGCTCATTGTTGATCTTGGCCAGTGGTGGGAAGAGGAAACAGGTCTGCCGATTCCTTTGGGAGGAATAATGGTAAAGAGTACAATTCCTAAGGACGAGATGCTGGAGATTGAGAATCTGATAAAAAAAAGTATACAATTCGCCTATAGCAATCCTCCTGGTCTTAAGAAGTATATAAAATCCTATGCTCAAGAACTTAGTGATGATGTCATAGACAAACACATTCAGACCTATGTAAACGATTTCACCCTTCAGCTTGGTGAGGAAGGTGAAGAGGCTATAAGGAGACTGCTACTGAAGGCATCAGAGGAAGGATTGATACCCATATTTAAGGAAGGAATTTTTATGGAGGCTAAATGAAGACAGGAGTGATGCTATTGAATCTTGGAGGTCCTGATAGCCTTGATGCTGTAAGACCCTTTCTCTTCAATCTATTCTCAGATAGGGATATAATTCCTTTGGGACCAAAACCCCTTCAGAAACCTCTGGCATGGATGATATCCATTCTAAGGGCTCCAAAGACAAAAAAGGCATACTCTCTGATAGGAGGCGGTTCCCCAATCTTGAAAATTACTTCTGAACAGGCAATGGCACTCCAGAAAGAACTAACAGATATTGGAGATATTCCCGTTTATGTGGGAATGAGATACTGGCATCCTTTTATCGAAGACAGCGTAAAAAAAGCTTCAGAAGAGGGTTGTAAAAGGCTTATTGGATTGAGTCTTTATCCTCATTACAGCAGAGCCACAACCTACTCTGCCATGTCAGTATTTAAAAGAGCATGTATAAAGGAAGGACTCAAATACACAGGTATAGACTCGTGGCATAATCATTCCCTTTATATAGAAGCATTAGTTGAGAAGATAAAAGCGAAATTAGAACAAGATAGGGATACTCTTATCTTATTCAGTGCCCATGGTCTTCCAGTAAAGTTTATTGAAGAGGGAGACCCCTATCTGGATGAAATTAAAACTACCACAGAACTGGTAATGAAAAGGCTCTCCAAGGAGTATGGAGCCTTATTATATAGACTCGCCTTTCAGAGCAGAAGTGGACCTATGAAATGGCTTGAACCCTCAACAGACGAGGTTATAGTAGAGGCAGCTGAAGAAGGGATAAGGAAGATACTGGTTGTACCTATAAGCTTTGTTTCTGATCATATCGAAACCCTTTATGAGATTGACATCCTCTACAGAGAGTTAGCAGACAGATATGGTGTTGCACTGGAAAGAACAGAGTCTCTCAATACCTCTAAGCTGCTTATAGCAACACTCAAAGAACTGGTTATGGAGGCTTATAAGAGAATAACTTAGAATTCATATTTTTTTCATATTTGAATGTTAGACTTTATTTTTAGTAAAATTAAAACTGAAAGGAGAAACCGAATGAAGAGAAAATTAGCTATTTTTTTATTTGTTATTTTAATTTTTGGTTTTTATGGAGTAAGCTCTACTAATTCTGCAAATAATCTCACTGTCGAAGAGGCGACAAAGGTACTGCAGAAACTTGTACCTGGTGCAAAGGTGTTGTCAGTAGAGAAGGCAGTAGTTGATGGATTATGGGAGATAGTGGTTGAGGTAAGTGGGAGAAAGTCTATTGTCTATATGGATGACAAGAGAAAAAATATCATCCTCGGCTCAATAATCGATCTCCAGACACGTAAAAATATTACAAAGGAAAAATATAATGAGATAAACAAAATAGACGTATCCCAAATTCCTCTTGATGATGCCCTTGTAATGGGCAATCCAGAGGCAAAGCACAAGGTAATTGTCTTTGATGACCCTGACTGACCTTACTGTGCTAAACTTCATCAGGAGATGAAGAGGGTTTTAGAGATGAGAGATGATATTGTTTTCTATCTAAAAATGTTTCCCCTCACAAGCATTCATCCTCAGGCGTACAGTAAATCAAAGACAATAGTTTGTGAAAAGCGGAAATCAAATGAAAAGGCGATAAAGCTCCTTGAAGATGTATATGCAAAGAAGTCTATTCCAGAGCCAGACTGTGAGACAGATGCAATTGACAAAAATATAAAGCTTGCCGAAAGGCTTGGAATCAGAAGTACACCTACTATTGTATTTGGGGATGGAAGAGTAGTAAACGGCGCAATAAAGGCAGAACAGATAATAAAACTCATAGATAAGAAACAATAAAAACTTACGATTTTCTTTTAATTCTATCGAGTATATATCTCAACCTGTAGGCAAGCTCTTTTACATTAAAAGGTTTCTCTATTATTCCATTAAAACTATACATCTGGGCATCCTTTAGAAAGTGTCTTCCATATCCTGTAATAAGAACAAAGGGTACATCCTTGATCTTTCTTATCTCGTCATAAAGTTCTGAACCTCTTATGCCTGGCATGATGAGGTCAGAGATTACAATATCATATTCTTCAGGGTCTGCTTTGAACAACTGTAATGCCTCTTCACCAGAGGAGGCAACTGTTACTCTATAACCCAGAGTCTTCAGAATAGTTGCCCCTGTTTCTCTTATCATCTCCTCGTCATCCACAAGAAGAACATGTTCATTACCACTTGGAAGGGTTTCCTCTTTTATCACCTTCTCAGCAATCGTTCCATAGAAATCAACTCCTGGTAGATATATCTCAAAAATACTTCCCTTACCCACAGTTGAGTACACCTCTATAAAACCATCATGGGCGTCCACCACTGAGTAAACCACACTCAGGCCAAGTCCTGTTCCTTTGCCTTCTGGTTTTGTGGTAAAGAATGGCTCAAATATTCTGTCTCTTATGTCTTCTGGTATTCCAACGCCCGTATCTGAGACTTTTAAAATTATATATTCGCCACTCCGTTTCCCATATGGAGGTCTCTGAACAATCCTTCTGCCTGTCTCTATTATTAGACTACCTCCTTCTGGCATAGCATCCCTTGCATTAACACATAGATTCATCAATACCTGTGTAAATTGCGCTCTGTCAAGATTAACATAAAGAGGTTCTTCTCCCTTTTTAAATTCCACTACAATATCCTCTCCTATGATTCTTTTAAGCAACCTCAACGACTCTTCAATAACATGATTCAGGTCAGAAACCCTTCTGTCCATTGGAGCCTTTTTGCCAAACAGAAGTAGCTGTGTTGTAAACTCCTTTGCCCTTTCAGCAGCACTTATTATCATCTCAAGATTACCTTCTATGGAAGAGTCTCTTGATTTCAGCCTTGCAAGCTCTGCATGACCCATTATTGCAGTAAGTATATTATTAAAGTCATGGGCTATGCCACCGGTGAGTGTACCAATAGATTCCATCTTCTGGGCATGAAGGAGTTGCTGATGGAGTTCTTCTCTTTCTCTTTCCATCTTCTTTACAAATGTAATGTCTTTGATATTATGAATTATGCTCTGAACCTCCCCTGTCTCACCATAGATAGGTGAGGTAGTGTAAAGAACGGTTATCCCCCTTGCTCGATCTTCCATCTCACGTATAGCAGTCTCTCCTTTCTCTATAGTCTCAAAATGGGGACAGTCTTTCAGCGGGTTTTCCTGTTTGTGAACAATCTCATAGCATTTCTTGTCTGTAATATCTTCTTTAATCTTACAAAACTCATAGAAGGCTTTATTGGCCTTGAGGATTTTGAATTCTCTATCAGTAATAAAGAGAGGATCAGAAAAGGCATTAAAGGTCTCCTCCCAGTGCTTCTGCTCTGTGATGATCTGTTTCATGAGAATAGCCTTCTCAAGGGCAACCTCTGCAAAGGAACTGAATGCATTAAATAGTTCTATCTCGTCAAAACTTGGTAGATGTTCTTCCTTCCACAAACCAATTAATACCCCCATCTTTTCACCCTTCTTATTAAAAAAGCATCTTGCATAAAAAGACTTCATCTCTATCATGGAAGCAATACCATGAAATGGTGCCCACTTTTTCTCATTGAATATATTTAGACTGCTGAAAGTATTGTCTTTAGGGTCAAACTTTAAGTCGATCTTATCAAGATGTATATACAATCCATCATAAACTGCCTTTTCAATCCCGTGGACAGAAACAGGGATCAATATATTTCTTTCATCATTATAGAGCATCACAGTAGCCACATCGGGCTTAAGAATTTTTACAGTGGAGGATACTATTGCCTTGAGTACATCATCCAGCTCTACAGAACCAGCAAGCACTTCCACAGTATTGATTAATGCATTAAGCCTCTCGGTCTGGGATTTAAGGTCTTCATAATGGCATACTCTGTCTGCTACAGTGTTTATATTTTCAGTGAGAAGATTCAAAAACTCTTTATCCGATTCTCTAAATATACCTCTCTTTTTGTAAAGAAGATTATACACTCCTACCACTTTCCCTGTTCTTTTCAGAGGGATAGATACCAAGGTCTCAAATCCTAAACTCTTCAGAACCTCTTTTAATCTACTTTGAGGAAAACCCTCAAGGCTTTCAGACACAAAAGGCTTCCCTGATTTTATACCAAACACTGAGATACACTCTTCAGGGTCTATACTTCTCAGGTCTCTCTCAACATTGCTCTTATCTGTAAGTTTTTTATGAAAACGCATTTTACCATTATGCCCATTTATAAGAGAAGCAAGGGATACATCCGCTTCCAGAACCTCTATTCCAAGTCTTACAAGTCTTTCAAAAAATTCCTCACGCGTATTTATCCCTTGAAGCTCCTCTGCATAGGCCTTAAAGACCTTTATCTCTTTCTGTAGTCTCTGAGACTCTGTAATATCAGTGGCAATTTCTATCACATAAGGTATTTCTTCATTCATGTAAAAAGGTAGATATCTAACAGAATAGCATCTTTTCCCTGCCTTGGTATGATGCATATGCACAGTATGTACCTGTTTGCCTGAGAATGCTTCTTTTAGACCACAGTGTTCTTCAGGAACTGTCTCAGAACAGGGTTTTTCAGCATTATGAAATACTCTGTAACATTTATTGCCCAGCACTTCATCTTCTGATTTACCAAGATATCTTAAGGTAGGCTCATTTATATACTGGATGGTATATTCACGATCAATCACAACTACCATATCAGTGATATTATCAAACAGATTCTTGAGATATGCTCTGGATTCTTCAATAGCCTTCTCATGCTGTATCATCCTTTCTGCCATCCTGTTGAAAGACCATGCAATCTCACCAATCTCGTCCCTTCCCATTCTTTTAAAAGGTTCCCATTTGTTAGGATCAAAGGCTAAAACCCCATTCCTCAATCTCCTAAGACGTCTATTTATCGAATAATGGATATAGCCACCAAAAATTATAAATATAAAAACGATTCCTATATATCCTATCAAGAGGCCTCTTTCCGTAGTTACACTCAGATTTAACATTGGAGGAGGTTCAATAAGTAATGTGGCATAGCCAATAGGGGTATCTCCTTCACCATGACAACCCATACATTCTGATGTCCTCTTAAACTCAACAGTTGCAATTGTAGGAATATTTTCAGAGATAGCTCCATGACATTCTACACAGACACCGGACAAGAAAGGAGGAAGAAAGCCTTCTAATTCCTTATCAGCAAACCAGACACTCCCTGTGTTATCAAAAATATAAATTCCTTTCAAAAGTCCTACATCTTTAAACATTTTTAGTTCATCTCTAAGAGCCTCAATATTATGTTCAACTATTTTTGTTTTAACAATCTTTTCTATTAACATTAAATTTTTTTCTAATAAGTGGCTGAGAGTATTCTCCATGATTCTCCAGTGTTTCCTGTAGTCATAAAAAAAGACAACAGTTAACACCAGAATACTAAGAAGTGCAGCTACCAAGACGAGCCTTGTGGTAAGACTTTTCAAGAACACACCTCGTCACCTCCCTTCCTCGGGAGGTAAGTTTTGTAACTACATCTTCTTAGACTCTTTTTGGGATTCTTTCTTGGACTTTTTAGTCACTTCATGTATGTACTGATAGAAATCACACTCCATACAAGAGGATATCTTCTGGGCAAATGTACCCTGTGGTTTACCACCACACATGGTACCTGCTACCAGCCAGCATATCTTTCCTGCTCTCTTCTGATAGGCAGGACAGTCACCTGTTTTGTCTCTTCCACACTTTTTAAACTCCCAACAATTCATCATAAGCCCACTACCTCCCATTAATGTTTATTAAATAGTTTATATTTTTAAAACAAGAATCATACCATTAACCTTAAAAAACATAAAAATCCTTTAAAAATCCAAGAGTTAGACTAAAGCATACAAATTATCTTATACCAAAGTCAATCTTATACAGCAATTATTGGTGGTTAAAAACTATCCAATTGGGTAGAAATTATCCACTTCGTCTGAGTTTATCTCGCAATGTTTTTCTTGTAATACCAAGGAGGGTTGCTGCCTGAGATTTATTATTGCCTGTGAGTTTAAGCACATACTCTATATATCTTTTCTCCATCTCTTTGAGAGGAACTATGTCTTTGGGGAAAACAAAACCATCTCGCTGTAATCTTTCCACTGGTGGAGCCAGATCTCCAAGGGTTATCCAAGGACCTTCTGACATCACCACAGCCCGCTCAATAAGATTTTTGAGCTCCCTTATGTTTCCAGGCCAGTGATAGGTTCTTATGAACTTCTCTACTTCTTTACTGAATCCCCTTATCTTTTTACCTGTAGATTTGGTATAAAGAGAGAGAAAGTGATTTGCCAAGAGCCATACATCCTCGCCTCTTTCTGAAAGAGGTGGTACTCTGAGATGAATCACATTCAATCTATAATAGAGGTCCTTCCTGAATCTTCCACTTTTTACCATCTCTTCAAGGTCTCTATTAGTAGCTACAATAATTCTTACATCAGCCCTTCTGACCTTGGTAGCTCCCACTCTTCTGAATTCTCCAGTGTCAATAGCTCTGAGGAGTTTTGCTTGTAGTTGAACACTAAGGTCTCCCACCTCGTCAATAAAAAGGGTACCTCTGTCTGCCCTCTCTATTAAGCCTATCCTATTCTGATGGGCACCTGTAAAAGCACCCTTCATGTGCCCAAACAGTTCTGATTCCATAAGGCCTTCGGGAACGACTGTGCAGTCAAAAACCACAAAAGGACCGTTCCTTCTCTGGCTTAACATATGTATTGCTTCTGCTATCAGTCCTTTCCCAACCCCTGTAGGACCGGTTATCAGGACCGTACTGTCATAAGATGCTATCTCCTTAATTATCTTTTTTATATTCTTTATCTGAGGACTCTCACCAACTATTCTCTCCAGAGGAAGGGCCTCTTCTGCCGGTTTAGTATGAATCTTCTTTCTAAGGTTTATTAACTCCTGATATGTTTTTAACACCTTCTGGAGATATGTCAGTTCAAAAGGCTTTGTAATGTATTCTGAAGCTCCCTCTTTTATTGCATTTACTATGCTCTGAGTCTCATATACAGAGGTTATTACTATAAATATCGTTTCTGGAGAAATTGTTCTCAATTTAGCTATCAATTTTATTCCATCAATATCAGGCAGTATTAGGTCAACAAGGGCGATATCTATAATATAGGATTCTGCTAAACTCAGAGCTTCTTCACCTGTATAGGCGATATAGGCAGTCCCTTCTATGGTCTCAACAACTTCTTTGAGGTAAGATGCAACCTCTCTCTCGTCTTCAATAATGAGATACCTGAACATAACAGCCGTTTCTCAAGTTAAAACCTCTAATATCTCATCATTCCCACTATTGTTAACCATACAATCACTGTTAACACAAGCCACCTATCCTTAAATAATGCTTCTGTAGCATCTCCAAGACCTTTCTGTGAGATAAGGATATACCTGAATAGCCCAAAGGTGACTATAGGTACTGTATAAACAAGCTGTTGTGATTGCTCTACTGTATACAGAGCATAGGTAATCAAAGAAGAGGCAGAGGCTATTAAGAGAATCTCCTTCAAGGTACTTACAGAGTAATGCATAAGAGTTTTTCTATGTAAGGAGGCATTATCTTCAAGCAGTTCTGATTCTGAGAGTCTCTTGCCTGTTGCAAGTACAACAGAGATCATAAACATTGTAAGGAAAAGCCATGGAGACACCTTAATATCAAAGGCAGCACCACCAGCAAGAACCCTAATAACAAAACCTGCTGCTATACTGAAGATATCAATAATTGGAATATGTTTCAAATAAAGAGTATAGAAGACCTGTATAAGAATATATGTAAGTATAAAACTAAAGAAAGAGACTGAAATATAGAAAGAGAGACTCAGAGAAGGGACTACAAGGACCATCCCGAAGATTACGGCTACATCCTTACTGATGCTTCCTGATGCTATAGGTCTCAATCTCTTTCTTGGATGGAGTCTGTCTTTCTCAATATCCATCAAGTCATTAAAGATATATACTGAGCTTGCACAGAGAGAAAAGGCGAGGAATACAGGAAAGGCCATCAGAAGATTGTCTGTCCGAAACAGTGTTCCACCAAAAAAGGGAGCAGCAAAAAGCAGCAAATTCTTTATCCAGTGGTGAGGGCGAAGTAGTTTTAAGTATCTCATTTTTGGTTATGTCTCCCTTATAACTTCTTTAAACAGAACCTCTAAGCCCTTTCTTTGAGGCTCAATAAGGCGAAGTTCGGTATTCTCGTCAAGCTTCAATGAGTATAGAATATCAGTTATGTATTCCTTAGACACCCTAAATCTCGTCTCTGACAGCTCAACGGCATTATACTCTCTAAGTTTATTCCTCATATCTGCGGAGAGCTTACTAAATTTCAGTATATAACTACTTATACCCTTTGTCATAAGGTCATCCATATTAATGATCTTCTTTAAGGTACCCTGTACTATGATGCCAACCCTGTCACAGAGTATCTCAATATCATTGAGTATATGGGTGCTCATAAAGACTGTTTTGCCTCTGTCTCTCAGTTCCAGTATAATATCTTTTACAAGTATTCTTCCAAGAGGGTCCAGTCCACTCATTGGTTCATCAAGTATCAATATTTCAGGGTCATGAATAAGGGCCTGTGCAAGACCGAGACGCTGTACCATTCCTTTTGAATAACTTCTGATATATCTCTTTCTTGCATCAAAAAGGTCAAGTAATTTCAAAAGACGCTCTGTCTCTATTTTTATTTTTTTATCATCCATCTCAAATGTTCTACCCACGAAAGTGAGAAGTTCTTCAGCCGTAAGGTATTCATAAAAAGATGGATTCTCAGGCAGATATCCTATAAATCTCTTGTAAGAGATATCATTGCCTTCTATCCCATTTATTAAAAATCTACCTTCAGTAGGAAATATCAATCCCATTAATATCTTTATTGTAGTACTCTTTCCAGCACCATTTGGTCCCAAGAAACCAAAAATCTCACTCTTGTAAATCTCAAGGTTGAGGTCCTTAAGGGCCTCAACCTGTCGTCCTTTTCTTCCCTTGTAGGTTTTAGTAAGACCTATTGTCTTTATTGTTACCTCTATGGTCATCCTCTCCTTTTTGGTTGTCTTGCCAGCTTACTGGTGGTCTTGATTCTACCAGAACTGTCAATATAAAAATTTCCTCCATAGGGATCATGAGGAATCTTCTCTATTACACCTACTCCAACCATCTCTTCTAAATTATGGGGAAGCCTTTTATATCTCTCTTTAAACTCTTTAACACCCTTCTCAAGATATGCAATTGCCTTGAGGGCCTCAAGTCTTACCTCAAGAGACCTCCGTAGATTGTTATTTTTGATCTCCTTGATCATCTGTTGAATAAACTCTATAGCCACTTCTGTCTGTTGGGCCTCGTAGAGCATCCTTGATGTAAGGCTTGTAAAAAAGGCACTCTTTGTAATACCTGCTGCAATCCTTAGATACTTCGCAGCTCTTTTGTAGTCTTTCAAAAAATAGAAGTAGTTAAAACCCATAAAAAAGGGAATGTAATGATCCCATGTTCTGTATCTCAATCCCCTCTCAAGTATTCTGTTTACTTCTTTTATCCTACCAAGCCCCCATGTGAATACAGCCTCAGCAAAATAATAGGCATCAATGTTATATGGATCAAGGTCTGTAGCTGCATCAATAAACCTGTACATATTGTAGTATTCAATATCCTTAAATGAACCTATCTTGGGATCTATCTTTCCTCCATAATAGGTTATTACTTTGAATAAAAGCCAGCTACTCATCAGACTCTGATGATCAAGGACCACCATCCTTAGTACCCTTTTTGAAGGGACATATCCGAGCTTCTCCTCGAGGGTTCTGCCCCTAAGAAAAGAACTAATATAGCCCTGCACAAAAAAGAGTAATATAATCGAGAATACAATCAGCAGAAGGGGTAATCTCTGCTTCATAACATCTCCCTTTTTCTGAAGATCAAGACAGAAAGGGAAAGTATAATAACAATGTAAAGCAACTCATAGGCAAGCACACTTAAAACATATTTTCCTTCTATTGGAAGGTTATAAATTGCTTTAAACTTTATATCAAAGGCAGTAAAATTAGGAAAGACATAATAGGTCAGCTTGGATATTAGTACAGTTATATAAGGAAGCTCTTCACCATAAGGAGTGTTAATATAATCGTATATTGACTGTGTGACACTACCTATTATGTATATTCCGATTGTCCCAAAGAGAGGTAAAAACAGATTGGTTGCAAAGCTTGAGAAGAATATAGCAAAGGCAGCAACAATAAAGGTCTTAAAGAGTTCTAATGAGGCTGATATAAGATAATTGTCCCATTTTATAGGGAGGTCTCCCTCATAAAAACTATCAGATATAAGCAGTGTTATTGAGGAAAAACTTGTAAGAAGAATTCCAGAAAGGACAATTATAAACACCAGACCCACAAACTTCCCAATAATATAACTTCCTCTCGAGATTGGCTGTGAAAGCACAAAATAGGCTATCCTACTGTCTATATCCCTGTATATAATACTTACTCCAAGGAACACTGTTGATACAAGCAGAATAAAGGATATTAAAGAGAGACAGAGACTGGTTGCCACTTCTCGCACCTGACGCATTGAAAAGAAGGAAGCCGAAGGTATTAACACCAGAAAGGCAACTACTGAAAGGATTATCAGGGTTATAAAAACCCTTGTTCTTACCCCCCCTTTAAATGTGATTATTGCTAAATTAAAAATATGTTTGAGCATACTTTAACAGAAACACCAAAGTTTTTATTTCTCCAAGAATAAAATAAAGTTTATCAACCCCCTTTTTTGAAAGTCAACATACTCTTAGGTTTTTTCTTTAATTTTTTCAAGAACAAACAGCAACTGACCTTCTTGAACCGTATCATTCAATTTCACACATATCTCCACAATCTGTGCATCAAAAGGAGCAATTATTGCATTCTCCATCTTCATGGCCTCAATATTTGCAATCTCTTCACCTTCATGAACAATGTCTCCCACATTAAGTGTTCCCCTCTGTGGATTTCCTATTCTCCAGACATTCCCATTTATTGGTGCACCAATCTCATTGGGTCTCTTGGCCATTCTTACCTCGACCCTTCTCTTTAATCTTGGGGTTTCTATTGTATATACACGGGTCTTGTTATTAACCCGCATTACCACATGTATTAAACCCTCGTGCTCTGAGCCTACTGAGACAAGCTCAATACTGTAAGGTTTACCCCATAATTCAAATTCCACACGGTCACCTGGCTTCCTTAATCCCTGTCTCCAAACATCTGTGGGAAGAACCAAAGGAGCCTCTCCATAGCGTTCTCTAAACTGAATAAAATCAACAGCATCCTTGGGATGCATTAAATACAAGATATATTCTTCCTCTGTAGGTTCTCTCCCTATGGCATCTCTTAAATTCTGTCTATGCTTTTCAAGGTCGTCTTCCTCAATACTATCAAGTGGTGACAGTTCCTTACGTTCCTTCAATTTCTTTTTCCATTCATCCCCAAAGGTACTCTTGTAGACCCATTCTGCTGGCCAGCCCACAGGCAGCTTACCATAGCCACCAAGCAGTAGGTTCTTAAAATCACCCGGTGCTGTACGGAAGAGTTGTAGTAACTCCTCCTGCTCTTCTTTGTCCATTGCCTCAAAGTCCTGGTTCTTTTCCTCCACGAATTTTGTAAGAAGCTGAATCAGATGCTGTACACCTGCCCGACCATACTCCTTTTCATAACGATTCACAAGACCACTGCATGTTACCCAGGTAATCTGGGACCCAGGGGTTACATCAAAATACTTTATTATTCTGTTGTAAAGTGACATGACTCTCAGAATCTCGGGCATAAGATGGAGAAAGCCACCCTTTTCAGCCTGTTCAAAAGAGCTTGGGAAGGCACCCCCTGGCATTCTGTGTTTGGTAACATTATGATCGAAGCCCCTGAAAGGTGATTCTGCCCACTCATAATGAGATATCCACTCACGAACCCTCTGTACTGCTTCTTCAGCCTCTGCTCTGTTAAGATGAACCTTTATGCCTGCCTCCTCTAAATAAGCATGCAGTGCAAGTATAGGTGCCTGTCCATAAAAACGGGCAAGTGAGTCTTCCTGGGCATCAAGGATCTTTGCCCCTGCCTGAGCTGCTGCAAGCAGAGCTGGCAAGGCAAGACCATCCGTTGTATGTCTATGATACTGAATTACCAGATCTGGATACTTTTGTTTAATGGCATCCACCAGAGAACGGATTCTTTCAGGACTGCCAACACCTGCCATATCTTTTATACAGAGAATTATCTCATCCATACCACCACACAGAGTGATTATTTCATCTACCACCCTTAGATAATAATCATTTGTAGCCCATTCCGCCTGTGTAAAGGAGATGGCCGGCTCAAATAATCTACCCCTTTTCATCACCACTTCTGCTACTGCCCGCATATTTCTTATATCGTTCAGAAAAGAGAAACATCGCCATACATCAATATCTACCCTTTGTACCACATACTCTATTACATTCTTTGGATAGGGCCTGTAACCCCAGAGGTTTGTCTCTCTTATAAGAGTCTGAAGTAGAACATTGGGCATTCTCTCACGAAGAATCTCTATCTCTTCAAATGGACTTTCTCGACGATTCATTATTCCTACATGCCAGCGGGCACCACCATGACACTCAGCACTAAAAAGACCCATCCTGTTGTAATGATCTGCAAGAGTTGCCAGATCGTGTATTCTTAAACGATTCTTATAGTCTGACTGCCCAGCATCCCTCATGCCAGTTGAGGTGATTGCAACTGCATCAAGGTCTCTCACTTTCTTAACTATCTCTCTGGGGGTCATGCCCGGTTTTACAAAGATACTGCTATAATCATTATTGTTTTTATTGTTTCTCATCTTTCACCTCACATCCATTGCTGTGGTCCCAGAGCAGATACCTCTGCTACATATCTCGCAATTTTTAATACCTCATCCTCACTGTCTCTCTCTTTAAACATGGAGATCAACTCCTCCATGTGTTCTTCAATAAAACGGGTAGAGAACTCACCCTCTATAAACTTGGGATGCCTTATAATGCTCAACAACAAGGGCTGCAGTGTCTTAACCCCTTCCACTCTCAGACTCCTGCCTAATGCCCTGTCCATGACCCTAATAGCATCTCTTCGATTTGCACCTGCTGTCATCAGAAGCATAAAGAGTGAGTCATAATAGGGTGGTATATCATCTCCCTCATTTACACCTGAAGCAACTCTTACATTTGGACCATGGGGAACCTGGAGCCTTGTGATTGTCCCAAAAGAAGGACTAAATGTCTTGGGGTCTTCTGCATTCAGTCTCGCCTCCAAGGCCCAGCGGTTAGGATAGATGTCAAGTTGTTTAAAAGGTAATGGTTTCCCTTCTGCTATGTCTATCATTATATTGACGATATCAAGACCTGTTATAAGCTCTGTAATACCATGCTCAACCTGTAGCCGTGTGTTAACCTCAAGAAAATAAAATTTACGGGTACTGGAATCAAAAATAAACTCTACTGTGCCTGCAGAGTGGTATCCTATCTCTCTCATAAGCCTTACAGCAGTAAAACATATCTCTGTACGGAGATCTTCGTTCAGTGTTGGAGAGGGAGCCTCTTCAATAATCTTCTGATTCCGTCTCTGGATTGTACATTCTCTTTCGAATAAATGCACCACACTACCATACTGATCTGCCACAACCTGCACCTCAATATGCCTACCCCGTTGTATATATTTCTCTACAAGAAGGGTATCATCTCCAAAGGATTTCTTTGCTTCTGAACGAGCCTGTGAAAAAGCTGTCGGAAGCATCTCCTCATTTTCAACCTTAACCATCCCTTTTCCGCCTCCACCCGCAGCCGCCTTTATCATAATAGGAAACTGTACATCCTCCTCTCTGAGCCACCTCTTGATATCCTCTATCTTCTTCACATCACTGATACCTGGTATAGTAGGCACATTGGCTCTCTGGGCAAGCCTCTTTGCCTGTATTTTATCTCCCATTGTTCTAATAATATCTGGAGGTGGCCCAATCCATACAAGCCCTGCATCAATCACCATCTGAGCAAATTCTGCATTTTCAGCAAGAAAGCCCCATCCAGGATGAATAGCGTCTGAGCCAGTACTTAAAGCAGCCTCTATTATATTTTCCATATTAAGATAAGACTCCAAAGGCGGTGCCTCTCCAATATGTACAGCCTCATCAGCCATAAATACATGATGTGCAAGACGGTCTGGTGTACTATAAACTGCCACTGTAGGAATCTTTCTATCCCTACAGGTGTGCATTATTCTTACTGCAGGTACTCCCCTATTCGCAATCAGTATCTTCTGTATCCTCTTTTTCATTTACCTTACTCCTGTAAAGTTTTTTTACAATTGAAGTTAAACCTTACAATTATACTACAATCACCATACTTTCAGGTAGATTTGAAGAAAATAAAACTCAAATGGGCTTTCTGTAATACTCTTTAAAACCAAATAGAGTTGACACATTATCTTTGTATCTGAAATAATGATTTTCAAAATGGCCTCTATTCTGTTAATTGAAGATGAAGAGGGTATAACCCTAAGCCTCAAAGCCCTATTTGAAGGAAGAGGTTATGACTTTATAAATGCCTATACAGGCAGAGAAGGGCTACATCTTGCCTTGAAGGAACTTCCTGATGTAGTACTTCTGGATCTGCGGCTGCCTGATATATATGGCCTTGAGATACTTAAAGAACTGAAATCCAAACATCCTGAGATAGCCATTATTATAATGACAGGATATGGAGAGATAAAAGAGGCTGTAGAGGCCATAAAGCTCGGTGCTGAGCATTATCTGCAGAAACCTGTTGATCTTGATGAGATTATTATTATTGTTGAAAGGGCCCTGGATACGAGAAAGCTCAAACAGAAAGAACTTCTACAGAAGGGACCATATCCAATAATCGGAAGGTCCAGACATATCCAGGGACTTATACATCTTATAAATCTATTGGCAAGTAATCCTTCCACAACAGTACTAATAGAAGGTGAAACTGGTACAGGAAAAGAGCTTGTTGCCAGAAATATTCATATCCTTAGCAACAGAGGAGATAAACCCTTTGTAGATATAAACTGTGCATCTCTCCCGGTGAATATCTTTGAAACAGAACTGTTCGGATATGAAGCAGGTGCATTCACGGATGCAAAGACCACCAAGAAAGGGCTTTTCGAGATAGCAGATGGAGGCACTATTTTTCTTGATGAAATAGCAGAAATGCCCCTTCCAGTGCAGGCAAAACTCCTTAGAGTACTTGAAACCAAGACCTTCAGAAGAATTGGTGGTACAAGGGATATCAAGATAGATGTAAGAGTTATAGCAGCTACCAATAGAGACCTTGCAGAATGTGTAAAGAAAGGCACCTTCAGAGAGGACCTCTATTACAGATTAAATGTAATGCCTCTTAAGATACTGCCCCTTAGGGAAAGACCAGAAGATATACCCCTTCTTGTGGAGTACTTTATTGAAGAATTCTCAAAAAATATGAATAAAAGATTCAGACCTTTAGACACCGAGACCATACACATTCTCTGTTCCTATCACTGGCCAGGAAATGTAAGAGAACTCAGAAATGTACTTGAAAGAGCTGCCATCCTCTCCACTGAAGGTGTAATAAGGATACCTGAGCTACTGCAACCAGAGACCTCATCCTCAAGGGATACAGAACCTCTCTCTCTTAAAGAAGTAGAACGCCTCCATATCAAAAAAGTTCTTGAGCTCACAGGCAAAAATCGTACAAAGGCAGCCCAACTCTTGGGCATATCTCGCTCTACTTTGAACGAAAAAATAAAGCAGTATAACCTCAGTTGACCGATTTTCATTCATTCTGACCAATTTTCGGACACCTGAGATAAACATCTTATTTAAAATTCTTTAAATATCAATATCTTAGGCTCTGGCATTCTTCTTGCTTATTAAATCATAAAAAAGCGAATTATGGAGGTAGCATGAAGAATGACCTCAAAAAGATACTAATAGTTGATGATGAACCTTCTATTCTTTTAAGTCTTTCTCATCTTCTTAGCAATAATAAGGTTATCGTTATTACTTGTAGCAGAATTGAAGAGGCAGAAGAGGCAATAGAGAGGTATAAGTTTGACCTTGTGATTGCTGATATCCGGTTGAGTGGTGTATACGGAATAGAAGGACTTGAACTTTTAAGTTATATCAAAAAGGTGAGTCCTGAGACTCCTGTGATAATTATGACAGCCTATGGTTCTGAAGAGATGCGGGACTCTGCTCTGAGAAGAGGTGCCTACTGGTATTACGAAAAACCCATTGATATGGAAGACCTACTCCTGAAGGTTCGGGAGTGTGGTATTCCAGTAAATATCAGATAAGAGAGGAGGTTAAAAATGGCTGTTTCACTAAATAAGGTCCTTATTGTGGATGACTCAAAACTGGTCCACCAGATGTACAAAATTCTGCTTATGCGCTATAAGAACTGTAAGATAGTAGATGCAATGAATGGTCTGGAAGCTCTGGAGATTCTCTCAAGAGAAAATGATTTTGATCTTATACTGCTTGATATTAATATGCCTGTAATGAATGGAGTCCAATTCATGGAGAAGTTCAGAGAAAATGGTAGATTTCAGCATATACCTGTGATTGTAATAAGCACAGAGGGGAGAGAGGAGGACACTCTAAAAATGCTCAAACTTGGAGCAAAGGGGTATATCACAAAACCTCTTAAACCAGAGATGCTTCATAGTCTAATTGAAAAATTGGTTGGCAAGAAGGGTGAGGCAGAACAATGATGGATTTTTCAGCACTCTTAAACGAATATCTCGATGAATCAAAAGGGCATCTGGAAGTCTTTGATGCTGCCCTGTTGTCTCTGGAGAAGGAGGGTTACAACAGAGAGGTTATTCAGAATACCCTGAGGGCCCTTCATACCCTAAAAGGAAACTCTGGAATGATGGGGTATGAATCACTCAAAACCTACGTTCATAAGGTTGAAGAGATTCTAAAGAAAGTGCTTGAGAAAGAGAAAACCTTTTCTGATGTGATGGATATCCTTTTTGAGAGTTCTAATGTCATAAGAAGGGCCCTGCAGGAAATAGAAAAAAGACCAGAACAGGATGTTGACCTTAATGATGATATCCTCAAGATAGAGAGACTTTCTAAAGGCGTTCCACAGGAAAGAGAAAAAAAGGCTATAGAACTCTCCTCTTATCTGGGTACAAAGACCGACACAATAAAAGTAGATTTCAAACGTCTCGATGAACTTCTGAACCTTATGGGAGAGCTCGTGATCCATAAAACAAGGCTAAATCAGATAGAAACGGAATTGAGAGGGATTATACAGGACAAATATCTGGCAAAAGAGCTGAAGGACACCCTCGATATAATGGGCAAAACAATTTCAGCACTTCAAGAAGGAATAATGAGGGCAAGGATGTTGCCTATAAAACATGTATTCAGTAAATTCCCCAGAATGGTTAGAGACCTTGCACGACAGCAGGGAAAAGAGATAGAACTCACTTTTGAGGGAGAGGATACAGAACTTGACAAGACAGTTATAGATGAACTGGGTGAGCCACTTCTACATATGATAAGAAATGCGATTGATCATGGAATAGAACCACCTGATGAGAGAGTAAAAAAAGGCAAACCACCTACTGGTAAGCTCACCCTATCAGCCTTCCAGGAATCAAACTACATAGTTATAAAGGTCTCAGATGATGGCAGGGGTATAGATATAGAAGAGATAAAAAAGAAGGCTATTGAGAAGGGACTAATAAGTCCTGACACACTTCCTGACAGAGAATCTCTTCTTTCTCTTATCTTTTCTCCAGGCTTTAGTACCAAAGAAGAGGCTACAGAAATCTCGGGCAGAGGGGTGGGTCTTGACGTGGTGAATAGAAATATAACTCGACTGAATGGCCATGTAATAGTTGACTCCTCTGCTGGGAAAGGGACAACCTTTATTATCAAATTGCCCCTTAGTCTCGCCATAATCCCTGCTCTTATGGCAGAGATCGGGGATGAAATATATGCTATACCTATGAGCGCAGTAGATGAGACAATAAAGGTCAAAGAAGAGGACCTTCACTATATAAACAATCATGAGGTTATAAAATTTAGAGAAAAACTTTTGCCTGTTATAAGGCTCGACAGATTTTTTGGAATAAACACCAGAAGACAGAGGAGATTTTATCTCGTTATACTCAGTAAAGCTGATAAACGTCTTGCTATAACAGTGGACAGACTAAGAGGACAACAGGAGATAGTTATAAAGCCACTGGATGATTCTATTGGCAAGACCCAAGGCATAGTAGGTGCCTCTATTTTAGGAGATGGAAGAATAGTACTGATAATAGACATCTCAACATTCTTTGAGAAAAGGAGGACATTAGATGTCTAAGATAACACTGCCACCTTCAGGACTTGCTGAAGAGATTCTGTCTGAGATCGAAAAATCAGAGGAAGAACTCCAGATTGTTGTATTTTCTCTTAATGAAGAATATGGTGTGCCTATAACACAGGTACAAGAGATAATAAGAGTTGGGAATATAACAAGGGTCCCGAACTCTCCTCACTATATGGAAGGTGTGATAAACCTGAGAGGAAGGATACTACCTGTTCTAAATCTTAGGAAAAGGCTTGGACTGCCTGACAGGGAACTAACAAAATCTTCAAGGATTATTGTTGCAGAGATTGGTAATAAAATTATTGGACTTCTTGTCGATGCAGTCTCACATGTTATGAAACTTCCTTCTGGTGCTGTTGAACCAGCTCCAGATGAAGTACTTGATATAGATACAGATTATATAATAGGAGTAGGAAAAACCTCTAAAGGAATCATCATTATTTTGGATCTCGAAAAGCTTTTTAGAAATGAAAATAAAAGTAGATGGCAGGAAAGTGAACAAAACTTCTCATAAATTCAGTTAAGGAGGAAACTGAAATGAAAGGAGTAGTTTTAATAATAGGAACGATCTTTATTCTCCTATATTCAACAGTTGCAGTAGCAGTAGACCTGAAATATGGAGGTTCAGTCACTATCTTGGAAGGAATTATGAAGAAGGCCGTTCCTCTATTTGAAAGAAAAACGGGAATAAAAATCGGCCTAAGTGGAGGTGGCTCTTTAGCAGGTATTAAGGCCACTCTTGCAGGAATTATAGATATAGGAGGAGTTTCCAGAGAGTTGAAAGAAGAAGAATTAAAAAAAGGCCTTGTACCCTATACCATAGGGTATGGAGCAATTGGAGTAGTGGCTCATAAAGATATTCCTATTGATAATCTTACTAAACAACAGTTAAAAGATATCATGACTGGTAAAATCAGAAACTGGAAAGCAGTGGGTGGCCCCAATCTTCCAATTAAAGTAGTAACAAGCACACCTGGATGTGCCTGTAGAGAAGAGTTCCGGAAAATAGTAATGAACGGTGAACCTTATGTGAAAAAAGCTATTATTTCACCAATGGAAACATTGAGTGAAACAGTAAAAAATATACCTGGAGCCATTGGTCCTCTTGCCACTGCAGTAATCGATAAACAGAAAGTAAAAATTATAAAAGTAGATGGAGTAGCACCAACTTCTGAAAATATAAAAACCAAAAAATACAAAGTTGTAAGAGAAATAAATCTTGTTACAAAAGGACCTGCAACTGGAAAGGCAAAGAAATTTATAGAGTTTATGCTTTCTGAAATAGGTCAAGCCCTCATAGAAAAGAATGGTTTTGTAAGAGTTAAATAAAATATGGAGGTTATCATGAAAGGAGTTCGATTGCAGAGTCTGAAATCAAAAATAAGTATATTGGTGGTTGGTCTTTTGGCTGTAATTCTGAGTTTAATCTGGGGTTATTATTACTGGAATCAGTACAAAGAAACTAAGAGAGAAGCAGAAGAAAGGGTTGCTACAATTGGTAGATTGATAAGCGGTGTGGGAGCTTATACTCTTCTTACTATGGATTTTACCTTTCTGGACAAAACAATACAGAAGGTGATGGAGGAAAAAGAAATTCTTTATATCAAGGTTGTCGGGAAGGAAGGCAATCTTCTAAGAGAAAGGAAAAAGACACGATCTGACAAACACTATATTGAGGTAAAGACACCTATTATTGTTGCAGGAGATAAAGCAGGAAATGTAATTATTGGTTATTCCTTAGAAGAGGCTCATGGAATGTTGAAAAAAAATATAACAAAGACTTTTGTCATGATGCTTGGTGCTCTTACCCTTTCATCTGCTCTGCTACTGTTTCTTCTGAATAGGCTTATAATAAAGCCGATTGAGACAATGAATGAGGTGATAAACCATGCAGAAGAAGGTGATCTTACAGCAGAGGTATCCTTAAATTCCTCTGACGAAATGGGTGGAATGGCCTTTGCCTTTAACAATCTTGTAAAAAAACTGAGAGATTTAATCTCTCGTGTCATAACCTCGTCATATCATATAGCCTTAAAAACAGAAAATGTGGTTAAAAGCTCAAACCGGATAGCCGATGGTGTGCATCAGGAGGCCTCTGCAACGGAGCAGACCACATCCTCAATTGAACAGATTGCTGCATCCATTTCTGAAGTAGCTAAAAATACAGAAGCCTTAGCAATAAATGTAGAAGAAACCTCTGCAACTGTTAATGAGATGGCTGTATCAGTAGAGCAGGTGGGGAAGAATGCTGATAATATGGCCATCTCAGTAGAAGAAGTATCTGCAACTGTAGAAGAGATGATATCCTCTATTGAGGATACTGCTAAGAATGCCTCATCAATGACAGAGGCAGTTAATGATACTTCCTTAACTGTTGAAAACCTTCTTATCTCTATAGAACAGATAGCAAAGAGCACAGATTCCCTGAAACATTTAGTTTCTGACACATCAGATATAATCAATGAAATGATCTACACTATTCAGGAGGTGGCAAAAAAGATAGAGGGTGCCAGTACATTAAGCAGACGGGCTTATGAGGAGGCTGAAAAGGGAGGTATGTCCATATATAAAGGAATCGAGAGCCTCCAGAACATGGGTAAGGCTACTGAAAAGGCTATGTCTATTATAGAAGGCTTAGGAAGGCGTTCTGAAGAGATAGGTTCTATTGTGGAAGTGATTGATGAAATAGCTGATCAGACAAATCTTCTGGCACTGAATGCAGCCATAGAGGCTGCAAGGGCTGGAGAAGCAGGCAAAGGCTTTGCAGTGGTCGCAGAAGAGATCAGAAAACTTGCAGAACGTTCTATGGAAGCCACAAAAGAGATCAGTGAGGTGATAAAACAGGTACAACAGGAAACATCTACAGCAGTAAAGGCAATAGAGGAAACATTCAATGAAGGAAGGGCTGGTATTTCATTAGCAGCGGGCAGTAAAGAGGCATTCCAGAGCATTGTGGCATCAATGAAAGAGAACTCAGAGATAATGACTGATATAGCAAGATCTGCATCAGAACTGAGCAAAGGAGCAGAACAGGCAATAAGATACATTGAAGATATGAACAACTCAGCTGAGGAGGTTGCAATTGCAGTAAAAACTCAGGCAGACAGTGCAGATATTATAAGGAACAGTATAGAAACAATGAATAATCATGTAAGAGATGTAAATATAGCAGTAAAGGAACAGGCAAAGGGAGGGAAACAGATCAGAGAGGCCTTAGAGAAGATGAAAATGATGGTGAATGAAGTTAATATGGCAGTGAAGGAACAGGTAAAAGGTATAAGACAGGTGGTACAGTCAATAGAGCTAATGAATAGCATGACTCAACAGATCGCCTCTGCTACTACAGAACAGAGGGCTGGTGGTGAGGCCATAGTCAGAGCAATGGAAAGTATAAACCATATAGCCTCTGAGAACCTTAAACTTGCCACTGAAATGAAGAATCTTTCGGAGGAGACACTACTTGAGGTTGAGAACCTGACTTATAAACTTAGCCATTTCAGAATTTCGCATAATAGCAATAAAAGGTGTTGGCAGATCACCAATTGTCCTATAGAAGTAAGAGAAAGGTGTCCTGCCTATAACTCAGAAGATGAAAGATGTTGGCTTATTGAAGGCACATGGTGTAAAGGGGTACAACAGGGTGATTTCAAGACAAAAATTCGTACCTGCATAACCTGTGATGCCTATAGAGTTATACAAGGAATAGATGGAAATTAAGGAGATTCCATGGAAGACATCAAAACTTTACTTGAAGGATTAAATAGTAAGGAGTGGTGGAAGAGAAACAATATCATAAAAAAACTTCTTCAGTATCCTGAAGAGCTCTATATCCCTTTTTTAGAACGTGCACTGAAGGACCATGAAAACGATACTCTCAGGAATGCATCAATGGAATTTTACAGAATTGTGGGTTCTAAATCATTACCCTCACTTTTAAAATTAATGAAAGACGAAGATGAAGAGGTCAGAATATTTGCTGCAACCCTTTTAGGCGATATAAAAGACCCCTCTGCAGTGCCTGTACTTATAGAAGGACTAAAGGACCCCTCTGTAAATGTAAGGACTTTATCTGCTGAAGCCCTCGGTAAAATAGGAGACAAAAAAGCAGTGAGATTTTTGGCCATTGCCATAGAAGATGATGAGCCATGGGTTGCAATGGCAGCAATTAAGGCACTTGGTGATATTGGAGGTGAAGTAGCATTAAAGGTACTACATGAAACCCTCAAAAGAGACGAATACAGGGAAATGATCATAAAGGCATTAGAAGAATCAGGGAATATATCTTCAATAGAATATCTTCTACCTATTTTGAAAGACCCTCATCTCAATGAGATTGCTTTAAAGGCTATAGTAACTATCTCTCTTAGAGAGGGTATCATACCTGATATTAAAAAACTTAAAGACCGGATAGAGCTTCTGATAAAATTACAGCAATCTCCCCAACCTGAAATCAGAAGGGCAGCGTTTATAGCCCTCTGCTGGACAGAGGACAGAAGAGGGCTTACCTACTATATAAATGCCTTAGAAGATGAAAAACTCCAGGAGTATGCAATTGAAGCTATATTAAAAATTGGAAAAGAGGCGATACCTGCCCTTATTAATGCACTACGAGATACAGGCAGATTCCATAGATTCATAATTGCAAAACTTATCTCTTCCTTAGGTGAATACAAGGCATTGATGGAATTCTACAATGATATTGATCCAGAAGTAAGAACCGAGGTTGCTCTTGCTCTTGGCTTTATTGACTCCCAAGAGGCATATAGAATTCTCAATGAAATGATCCATGATCCAGAGGATGAAGTGAGAATGGCAGCAGAAAAATCAATAAAAAAACTTGCCCCAAAAAAATATTAATCCAGAAATGAAGAAGCTTGGTAGAAAAGAACCGGAACTAAAAGAAGAGGATTTTAATCGTCTTAAGGATTTAATAAAGAAAGAGTTTGGAATAAATATCAATGGAGATAAAAGACTGACTCTACATACAAAGCTCTCTCATAGATTGAGCATCTTGGGGTTCAAATCTTATGGAGAGTATTATAATTATCTTATCAATGAGCCATCCAGACAGGAATTACTACATTGTGTATCTCATATTGTGAACAATGAGACCTATTTTATGAGAGAAGAGGAGAGATTAGATCTGTTCAGAAAACTTCTTGTTGAAATCAAAAATTATAAATCAAGTAGCAAAGAATACACTTTAAGAGTTCTTTCTGCGGGATGTTCTTCAGGAGAGGAAGCTTATACATTAAATATATTAATATTGGAGAGCGGACTCTTTACCTGGGGATGGGATGTAAAAGTAATAGGAATGGATGTGAGTATGACCGCTATTAGGAAAGCTGAAACCGCCATTTACACAAAAAACTCTTTCAGGCCATTCAATGGAGACAAAGAATTTATCAGAAAGTATTTTAATATAAAAGGAGAACGTTATATTCTGAAAAAGATATACCAGAAGAATGTCCAGTTTATTCAGGGCAATCTACTCTCACCTGAGTCTTTCAAATCACTTGATATCATGGATGTAATATTCTGTAGAAATGTCTTTATTTACATGACTGACAGTGCCATAAAAAAGGTCACCCAAAATTTCTTTAATATCCTTTCAGACAATGGATATCTTATAATAGGTTCAGCAGAAAGTCTTATACATAAAACAGACCTTTTTATTCCTGAGTACAAAGATGGTGTTATAGTGTATAGAAAGAATCCCTATATTCACAATAAAGCTTGAATGTCCAAAAGTGATAAGATAGATAAGATTAGAGTATTGGTTATTGATGATTCTCCTTTTGTGAGAAAGGCCCTTCTTAGAATCTTTGATGCAGATCCACTGATAAGGGTTATAGGCACTGCATCCAATGGCAGAGAAGGTCTTGAGAAAGCACTCCTTCTCAAACCTGATGTGATAACACTTGATGTGCAGATGCCGGAGATGGATGGATTAGAAGTTCTTAAGAGAATAATGGATATACAACCCACGCCGGTATTAATGCTTTCCCAGTTCACAAAGGAAGGGGCTGATCTTACACTAAAAGCGCTCGAACTGGGTGCCATGGATTTTGTGGATAAATCCTCAAAAGGATATATGAGTTTCTCTGAACTTGCTACAGAGATATTAACAAAGGTAAAGACGATCGCTATTGGCAAACCTATTCGGGTAACAGATAAGAAGAAGCCTCTTTATTCTACAAAAGGCGACAGAGTTGTAGATGTTGTAGCTATAGGTGCATCCACAGGAGGCCCTCAAGCCTTACAAGTACTTTTACCAAAATTTCCTAAGAATATTAATTTCGGAATCCTTATAGTACAGCACATATCTAAAGGGTTCACAAAGTCTCTTGCAAAAAGACTGAATAGTCTATCTGCTATAGATGTAAAAGAGGCAACAGATGGAGACAGAATAGTGCCTGGTTTAGCATTAATCGCACCTTCTGGTATACATATGAAACTGAAAAAAGATAGCTCTTCAGATCAAGACATTCTTGTGAGGCTTGATCCAGAACCTAAGGATTCAGTACATAAACCCTCTGTGGATGTATTATTTGAATCAGTAGCTAAAACATTCGGTGCACGTGCAATAGGAGTAATACTGACTGGAATGGGGTCAGACGGAGTGGAAGGTTTGAAAAGGATAAAAGAGAAAGGAGGAATAACAATTGCACAAGACGAGAAGACTTCAGTTATTTTTGGAATGCCAAAAGTGGCAATAGAGAGGGGTGTAGTAGATAAAGTTGTATCTATTGATGAAATGGCAAAAGAGATTCTAAAAAGGGCTTAGTTGAGAATTCTAAAAATAAGCCTTACGGTGGTACCTTTACCTTCGGTACTCTCAATCTCTATACTTCCATTGTGCTCCTCAATTATTTTTCTGCATATGGCTAACCCCAGCCCTGTGCCCTCCTTTCTTGTAGTAAAAAATAGATCAAAGACTTTATCCAAATCAGACTTCTTAATACCAATACCATCATCTGTTATGGATATCACCACTGTTTTGTTTCTCTTTTCAGCTACTACGTTAATCTTCTTAGACTTAGCGTCTACTGCATTATCGAAAAGATTCCTGAAAACCTGTATTAATCTGTCTTTATCAACTTTCAATATAATCGGCTCTGGTATAGATATTGACAGATCTACCTCTGGATATTTTGTCTTTATATAACTTTTAAGCTCTTCAAAAAGCACTTCTAACGGAACTTCTGCAATCTGAAGTTTTGAAGGTCTACTATAAAAGAGCAGTTCATCTACCAGTCTTTTAATCCTCTGGATCTCTTTAAGCATTGTCTGTATAAAGATCTGATGTTGTGGGGATTCAATCTCTCTTTCAAGTATCTGGGTCATTGACTGTACAGCAAAAAGAGGATTCCTTATCTCATGAGCTACTCCAGATATTACCTTACCAAGTGCCTCAAAATGCTGTTTTTTCCTTATCTCAGCCTGAAGTTTCTTAATTTCTGTGATATCTCTAAAGATTACTATAATCCCTTTCTGTACACCCTTCTTATCAAACAAATAAGAGTTAATATAACCTATCGTCTTTATACCTTCTTTTTTGGTTTTCATTTCTATCTCAGCACTTCCTGTAGTAATAGAGAGCATATTTTTCAACTCAGGAAAGACTGTCTCAATTTTTTTATTCATTATCTCATCTGGTGAAACTTCCAACATCTCTAAGGCTGCCTTGTTTATCTTTAATACTCTACCTTCTTTATCAAGTACCATTATGCCACTTACTGCATGATTGAATATAGCATCAGAGAATTCTTTTTCATCTTTTAACTCCTCATAGATCCTTGCAGCAGACACAGAAGAGGCAGCCTGAGCTGCAAAGAGAGTAAGCATCACCCTTTCAGTCTCATTTATTAAAAGATCCTTCTCTCTGAATAGCGCAAGACAACCAATAACAGAGTCTCTCAATTTCAGAGGAACAACAAGTACTTTCAGAAGACCTGAAGTGACTATGTCAGAAGCCTCCACAATCCTATCACTTTTGATCGCCTCTACTATAGAATTTTGGCTGTCCATAGAGATTGAAGAAGGTATTTTATTTTCATCAATTCCAGAGGCTTTTGTTAAATACAATCTACCATCTTCTTTCTTTAACCATAGCACAGAAGCATCAAACTTGGAGAATAACGTCATGGATGAAGAAACAATAGATTCTGAAAGTTTTTCCATGCTTAGATATTGAAACCTTTCAACAGCTATATCATGAAGTTTTATAAGAGTCTCAATATTCTCTCTCTGGCGCTCTATCAATCTATAATTCTCTACTGCAGAGGCTATTTCAGATGTAAGAATCTCAAGCGAATGAATAGAAATCTTTTCTCTTTCGCTATCTACTCCTACTATGAGCACCCCAATTAATGGGAAGGCGTCACAATCGATACATTCATAAGGATTAGAAGCAGGACCAAAATCTCTGTGGCTATTACAAAGTACCCCTTTTAAAAGCCAACATCTCTCATCAACACTATTAAAAGCTGGACAGTCTCTTCTGTTGCAAAGGTTTATCTCTCTACATCTGCTCCTATGATGAGAGACTATAGGAATTATTGCTACATATCCATATCTGTCTGATATTCCTATATTCTTTGCTTTCTCAATAATAGATTTTACTTCATAAAAGGCTTTTATAATAGGGTTATCACTCTCCAGAGAAAGTTTATCTAAAAAAGAGGTGTTCTCAATTCCTCTTTTGTATTTATGAAACAGTAATCCATTCTTTCTGTCAAGAAAACTTAATATACAAAAGGAGTAACCAAGATCATCTACTGTTGAGTTAACAAATCTCGCCATTATTTCATTTAGTTGGAGATCTGCTCTGAAGACATTTGTTGATAATTCAGCAATAACCTTCAACTCTTTTGTCCGTCTATTAACAGCATCTTCTAAGGTTTTCTGGGCATTTTCTATCTCTTCCGCCATCTGATTGAATGCCTCTGCAAGAGAACCCAACTCATCTTTTGAGATTACTTTAATTCTATGGCTTAGATTGCCTTCTCTAAGTCTTAAAGAACCCTCCTTGAGAAGATTGATTGGACTGATTACCATTCTCCTCAGAACAAATAGAAGTACTAAACCACTAAACCCAACAACCACAATAGCAAATAATACTATTCTTCTTACTGTTTCATCTAACTCCTTCCTTAAATTCTCATTAGAGATCTCTATTGCCACTACCCCTCTCATCATATCTTTCGCAGTATGACAGGGCTGACATCTCTTCTCATTAAGAAGTGGTTTAAGGAAGATAAGACTCTTGTCAGTCTTCAAAGTCTTTTCCACAGGAGAGGTAAAGGCTTCTTTTGGTATTCTATAATCAAATTCTCCATAAACAAGCTCTCCATTATTACTAAATACTGCTGCCTTCATTCCACCTATACTATTATGACTATTTATCACACGCTTTAGAATAGATGGATCTCTTTCAAGCATAGCCTCTTTTAGACTCTCTGTAATAGTTCTGGCAAGTAGAGAGGATTTTTCATTGTTGAATTCTATGAGTATAGCTCTCTCTTTTTTGATAATAAAAAAGATGAGAATACTGAAAGAAAACAAAATACTTAATAGAAGAACAAATAGTAGTTTTATTCCCAGTGTTGATCTAATAAGCTCACCCCTTAAGGCTATTTTTTGATATAATTTATTTTATAATAAAGTAACATATATTTCTATGAAATGGAGGTGAATTATGAAAATTAAAGTCCTTTTAGTAATTATGTTTATCCTTCCTCTAATGTTTTCCTGTGGAGGAGGTGGCTCTTCCAGTTCTGTAGGTACAGTTTCGGTCTTTATAACAGATGACATAAGCAGAGACTACTCAAAGGCATGGATAACTATACAGAAAATAACAGCCATATCAACAGATGGAGTCGAATATGTACTTTTTGAGGATACCGTTGGAAAGGTTTTCAATCTGCTGGAGCTGTCTGGAATTGGGGCCCTACTTAATATAACCACACTCCCTGAAGGTATTTACAATGATATTAAAGTCACTGTAAAAAATGAGATAGTTCTTGTTGACCATAATGGTAACACTATCAATGCAAAGTTTGCTACTACAGGAGAGCAGTATGTAATAGATGTACATGGTACTCTTACAATCATTGCTGAACGGAAGACCTCTTTTGCCCTTGATTTTGATACAAAGCAGTTCAGCTATGATCCTACCACGGGGCTTGTGAGTGCAGTAGTTATATTTAAACCTGAGAATGAATTAAAGGATCTTTATCAGTCCTATGCTGAGATAGAAGGCTATGTGGTCGAGGTACTAAATGATTCGAGTTTCACACTCCAGATAGAAGATACAAGTGTAGTTATCACTGTTACCTTACATGTTACAGCTGTAGTTTTTGATGAAAACACAGGTGCTGTAAGCTCAGATACTTCACTGCTGGAACCTTCACAGAAGGTGGAGGTATATGGTAATTATGATGCTTCTACACTGACTTTAGAGGCTATTAGTGTAAAAATCGAGAAAACATCTTCCTCTGAACATATGGCAGAAGTGGAAGGCTTCATACAGTCAATAAATGGAACAACTATTGTAGTAGACGTAAAAGAGGCAGAACACTTTGTGCCCATCTCTAACACAATCACCGTGAATGTATCAAGTGCCAAATTTATTAAGGGCAGTATTGAGATATTGGCAGAAGGACAATGGGTTGAAATAAAAGGCACATGGGATGGAGCCGTCTTTACCGCAGTTGTTATTGAGATTGAAGGAGCTCCCTGTGGAGAATGTAATACAAACGCCAATACAAACACAAATACGAATGGAAATCAGAACTGTAATATGAATACTAATAGTAACAACAATGGTTGCATAAACTATGTTGAGATTAAAGGAACAGTACAGACTGTTAATACAAATACCATTATAGTATCAATAACAGAAGCTGAACACTTTGTGCCCCCTTCAAACACTATTGAGATAGATATTTCTACTGCCTGGTTTAAACACTGCAGCAGTAATGACCTGGCTCCAGGAGTGACTGTAGAGGTAAAGGGCATATGGAATGGTTCTATAATTATAGCAACTGTTGTTGAAATTGAATGGGAAAGCAGTTAAAATCTGGAAGACACCCTGGTCACCTAAGGGTGTCTCTCTTTTTTTCTTTCTCTTAATTACTGGAGCAATTCTTTTTACTGTCCAATTCACTGTACCTTGGTTAATAGGCTTTGATGGCTATTTTCATATAAAGTACAGCTATCTATTAAGTAAAACCGGTTTTATAGAATCTCTACCATATCTTCAATTCACAATACACAAAGAATATTTCAGAGACCATCACCTTCTGTTTCATTATCTTCTTATACCTTTCACTTTCGGCGAAGACCTTATAAATGGTGGGAAAATAGCAGCCTTGTTTTTCTCTATACTTCCATCACTTGCTATGTATCTTCTGTTTCAGTACTCAGGTATCAGATTCCCCTCAGTATGGGTTATCAGTGCATTGCTTTCCTCGCAACCTTTTCTTTATAGAGTATCACTGCTGAGAGTACACACTCTCTCGCTGGCCTTTCTGATAATAATACTGCTCTGTCATGTAAAGAGAAAAAACCTTCTTATTTTGGTTGTTTCCATACTGTTTGTATGGCTCTATGATGCCTTTCCTTTAATCCTGCTGATATCGGGAGTATATACCTTTTCTGTCTGGATAATTGACCGAAGATTAGAATGGAGGCCTATGCTATTTACATCTATAAGCATTATTATTGCCTTAGTGATAAATCCTTATTTTCCTGAAAATATAACCTCTTTCTTTTATAATATTTATAGGACCCTTTTTCTTAAAACTCCTGACATACAACTGGGTATTGAATGGAAGCCTTATGATACATGGTCATTATTGACAAACTCACTACCTGTGTTTATAGTATTTCTTGTGGGTATTCTATCAATCCCTCTATCAAAAAGACTCTCTCCAGAAGCTTATGCCTCTTTAATCATAAGTATAGTTTTTCTCCTCTTAACTATGAAATCCCGTAGATTTATTGAATACTGGCCGCCTTTTGTATTCATTAGTACTGCCTTAATCGTTGGTAAAAATCTGAAGGCAAGATATTTGGTAGTTACAGGTCTGTTACTTTTGCCCCTGCTCTGGTACAATTTAAAAGAGACAAAAATGGAGATAAAAAAGTCCATCAATCCAAAGACTTATGAAAGAGCTGCATCATGGCTTGAAGAACACACCTCTGAAGGCGAGATTGTCTTTAATGCTGATTGGGATGATTTTCCTTTTCTATTCTTCTATAATCACAAAAATTACTACATTGTTGGCCTTGACCCAATGTATATGTATTCCTATGATAAGGAGCTCTATCTCTTATACAAATCTATAACAAGAGGTAAAATAGAGCAGCCAGCAAAGATAATAAAGGAAAAGTTTCATTCCAGGTTTGTATTTCTCGATAGAGTTCATCTTTCTTTTTATAAACAGTTAATAAATGATCCCTATGCCAAGAAGGTTTATGAAGACAGAAACAGCATAGTGTTTGAACTCCTATAAGGTATACTCAAAACATGTATTATCATTCGAGTTTAGTATAGGTTTATTTTTATGTTTAAATAATAATATAAGGTGTAAGAGATGCTTTTTGGAGGTATATGTTTTATTACTGACAGAAGGCTTTCTGCACTCAGTATTGAGGATACTGTTAAGGCTGTGCTTGATGCAGGAGTAAAGTGGGTCCAGTACAGGGAAAAGGAGCTTACAAGGAGAGAGATATACCTTACTGCAGAGAGACTGAGAAGGATTACTCAGGAATATGGAGCTGTCTTTATAATTAATGATCATGCGGACATAGCCCTTTCTGTTGGTGCAGATGGAGTACATCTTGGACAGGACGATCTTCCACTAAAGGAAGCGAGAAAGGTAATGAAGGACAAGATAATAGGCATATCCACTCATGACCTTGAGCAGGCAAAAGAGGCTGAAGAAGGCGGGGCTGAGTATATAGGGTTTGGTCCTGTCTTTTCCACTTCAACAAAGAAGGCTGCTGGTACACCACGGGGGATTGAGGTCCTTAAAAAGGTAACAGATGCGGTAAGTATACCTGTTGTTGCCATTGGTGGAATAAAACTGGACAACCTTGAAGAGGTTATAAAGGCAGGAGCAGAGGCTGTGGCTGTAGCCTCGGGAATACTTACCTCAGATAACATATACAGGACTGCCAGGGAATTTGTTAAAATAGTTAATAAATACTCTACATGAAAGTGAGTGCTTAGGAATATGGCAAAACGATACAACTCCTTTGGAGTATACTTAAAAGGACTTTTTGGTGAGAGAGTCTATAAGGTGAATGTAGATGCGGGCTTCACATGCCCCAACAGGGATGGTACAGTGGGATATGGAGGTTGTATATACTGCAACAATGACAGTTTTCGGCCTTCTTCCTGCCGAGCAGTAAGACCACTTAAGGAACAGATCCAGGAAGGGATCAAATATCTCAGCAAAAGATATGGTGCCAAAAAGTTTATTGTATATTTTCAGCCCTACACAAACACCTATGCACCTGTTGAAAGGTTAGAGGCGCTGTATAAAGAAGCTCTTTCAGAGCCTTCTGTGATTGGTCTGGCCATCGGGACACGGCCTGACTGTGTGGATGAAGAAAAGATAAGGCTTCTTGAGAATCTGGCAAAAGATTACTTCATACTTGTTGAGTACGGTCTTCAGTCCATCTATGACAGAACACTCAGGTTTATAAACAGAGGGCATGATTATGCCACATTTGTCAGAACTGTGGAGATGACTCATGGAAGAGGGATAAAGATTGGTGCCCATATCATTGTGGGATTCCCTACAGAGACTGAGGAAGAGATGCTGCATATGGCTGACGTTGTTTCTGAGTTGCCTATAGAATTCTTGAAAATACATCAGCTACAGGTTATAAAACATACAGCCCTTGAAAAATATTACAATACTCATCCCTTCCACATCTTTGACTACAGTGAGTATTTAGACTTTCTGGCAAGATTTCTTGAGAGACTCTCTCCCGAGATAGTCATACAGAGACTATTCGCCACAGCACCAGACAGTATACTTGTAGCTCCTAAGTGGGGTAAGAGCAAACAGGAGATACTTAGAGATATTGAAAGATATCTTGAAGAAAAAGGAATCTATCAAGGTAGGCTCTATAGACGGAGTCTTGTTAAATGTCTACAGGGTTGATAATAGTCTAATGCCTGCATAATAACAACAACACTCATTGTCAAGGTCATTGATAAATAGCCTCTCCTCTCCATCTTCAAATAGTATCTTTACAAAACAAAACCCCCCTTCCAGGCTGGAATGCCTCTCTTCAATAACTACCCCCTCCCCCCAGTAATGATATCTTATATGTCTTACCCTGTCTCCAACTCTAAGATACAACCTTGGCCGCATTTTTAATTATAACCAAAAATGCTCTAAGAATTCTTCCTATCAAGCCCTTCCTTTAATCTTGTAATAAACTGGACCACCTCTTTATTATTGCTCTTAAAAGAGATGCGATTCACAATCAATCTTGCTGTTGATTCAAGAATCGTCTCTACCTCCTTTAACTTGTTTGCCCTCAGGGTGTTGCCTGTAGAGACAAGATCTACAATAAGATCTGCGATACCAGCATGAGGAGCAAGCTCTACTGAGCCATAGAGTTTAATTATCTCAAACTGTACTGCTTTCTGTGAGAAAAACTTCTCTGTGATATTGGGATATTTTGTTGCAATTCTTAGATAACCCTTCTGGTAACATTTACCTTCTCTGTCTTCAGATTCTGCAACCACAATCCTGCAATAACCAAATCCAAGGTCAAGCATCTCATAGACATCGGCAGGTTCTTCAACCAGGATATCCTTACCAACAATTCCGAGATCTGCACCTCCATTCTCTACAAAGGTAGGGACATCCTTTGCCCTGATTATAAGTACTCTTAAAGATTTATCAGTTGAGTAATGGATTAATCTTCTTGAGCTGATGAGGTCCTCTTTAAACTCTACTCCGAGGTTATGAAGCAGATTAAGACTCTCCTCTATTAATCTCCCCTTTGATATGGCGATGGTAAGCATTATATTCTGACTCTTTCTATATCCGCACCAACAGCACGGAGTTTTTCTTCTATCTTCTCATAACCTCTATCAAGGTGGTAAACTCTGTCGACTATGGTTTCTCCTTCTGCCACAAGTGCAGCAATAACCAGCGAGGCACTCGCTCTGAGGTCTGTGGCCATCAGCGGAGCCCCCTTTAGTTTCTCCTTCCCCCTTACTGTAGCTGTTGAGCCCTCTACAATTATATCAGCTCCCATCCTTCTTAGCTCCGCTACATGCATAAACCGATTCTCAAATATTGTCTCTCTTATTATACTTGTTCCTTCTGCCACAGACATAAGGGCCATAAACTGGGCTTGCATATCTGTGGGGAAGCCTGGATACGGCATTGTCTTAATATTACTTGCTCTTGGTCTGTCATCCGCCCTTACAAAGATCTTATCCTTCTCTGTCTTTATCTCTACACCGGTCTCCCTCAGTTTAGCTATAACAGCCTCTAAGTGTTCAGGCTTTACGCCTTCTATAAGTGCTTCACCCCTTGTTATAGCCACCGCAGTAATATATGTTGCAGCCTCAATCCTGTCAGGGATGACGGTATGAGCAAGGGGACGGAGTTCTTCCACTCCTTCAATCTCAATGAGATCTGTGCCAGCACCTTTTATCCTTGCCCCCATCCTGTTTAGTGCCTCTGCAAGGTTAACCACTTCTGGTTCCTTTGCTGCATTTTCTATCCGGGTAGTCCCTTTTGCAAGGGTAGCTGCCATCATTAGATTCTCTGTACCTGTAACAGTAGGGATATCCAGATAGATATCGGTCCCTTGAAGTCTTTTAGCCTTTGCCTTTACATATCCGAATTCAAGAGTTATCTCAACCCCCATTTTCTGAAGACCTTCCAGATGGAGGTTTATTGGTCTTGCCCCAATAGCACATCCGCCTGGAAGAGAAACCTCAGCCATGCCATAACGGGCTATCAGGGGGCCAAGTACTAAAACAGAGGCCCTCATGGTCCTTACAAGTTCATAGGGAGCCTTAAATTCTTTTAATGAAGAGGTATTTATCTCTAAAACACTATCTTTGAGAGAGTATTCCGCACCAAGGGTAGCAAGAAGGTTCCCCATTGTATGCACATCTCTCAGATCTGGCACATTGGTAAGTCTATGGGTGTCTGGACAAAGCAGTGTTGCTGCCATAAGAGGCAGTGTCGCATTCTTAGAACCTGAGATATTAATCTTTCCCTCAAGTCTTCTGCCTCCTTTTATAATAAGCCTATCCATCCTTATCCCTTCCTTAGGATTATAACCCGCTCTATCCCTGAAAGGTCTTTGATAATCCTTACAGGAGAAAAGCCCTTGTTCTTAGCCATCTCTGAAACTATATATGACTGGCCTATACCGAGTTCAAACACAAGATGTCCTTTCTGTTTAAGAAAATCTCCTGCATTCTGAAGGATTCTTCTGTAAAACTCCAATCCATCACTGCCTGCATAGAGTGACTCAAGTGGTTCATAGAGTCTTATCTCTGGAGGTAGCTCCCCTATTTCTGTACTCTTTACATAGGGAGGATTCGATACAATAAGGTCAAATCTCTTATCTCTTACAGGCCCAAAAAGGTCTCCTCTGTAGAATTTCACATTCATCACCCTATTTATTGATGCATTTGCCAGAGCAGTCCTGATTGCCTCCTCTGATATATCCACTCCATACACAATTGTATCTGGTAAATGTTGTGCCAAACAAAGGGCTATACAACCAGTACCTGTACAAAGGTCTAAAATTAATGATCTCTGAAGTCCTTCCTCTTTGACAAGTCTTAATGTCTCTTCCACAATGGTCTCTGTTTCAGGTCTTGGTATAAACACGCCAGGGGGGGTAAATATCTTCAATCCAAAAAACTCAGTATATCCAGTGAGATACTGAAGAGGGACTCTCTTAAGTCTTTTCTTCAAAAGAAACTTTATCTTCTTAAGTAGAGGTTTCTCTAAGAATGGGTTATCTCTGTATAAAATAGTTCTCCCTATATTTGCTCCGTTAAGCAGTAGCTCCTCTGCCTCTTTGAAGGGTTCTTCAAAGCCTGCTGTCTCCAGTGTTGAAGAAAGAGCCCTGAGAAGTGTTGTTGCATTGCTCATGCTACCTTTTTAAGTTCCTCAGTCTGAAAATGGGTAATAAGGGCATCAATCAGCTCATCCAGGTCTCCTTCCAGTATCTCAGGTAGCTTCTTCAAAGTAAGACCAATTCTATGGTCAGTCACTCTATTTTGGGGGAAATTATAAGTCCTTATTCTTTCGCTTCTGTCACCTGTTCCTACTTGAGACCTTCGTGCCTCTGTAAGCTCTTTCTGCTGCTCAGCTATCTTCATCTCATAGAGCCTTGCTCTTAAGACCTTCATTGCCTTTTCTCTGTTTTTGTGTTGTGATCTTTCATCCTGACACTGCACCACAATACCAGTAGGAATATGGGTGATCCTCACAGCAGAGGAGACTTTATTAACATGCTGCCCTCCTGCACCTGAAGCCCTATAAGTATCAATCCTCAAGTCTTTTTCATCTATCTTTATATCCACCTCTTCTGCCTCTGGTAGAATAGCCACTGTTGCTGCTGAGGTATGAATCCTTCCAGATGTCTCTGTTACAGGTACCCTCTGTACTCTATGGACACCGCTTTCATATTTAAGTCTGCTATATGCACCTTTGCCCTGTACAGAGGCTATTATCTCTTTAAATCCTCCAAGCCCTGTGGGACTCGAATCAATTACTTCCACTTTCCAACCCATTCTCTCTGCATATTTACTATACATTCTAAAAAGATCAGCAGCAAAAAGGGCTGCCTCTTCTCCTCCTGTGCCAGCCCTTATCTCAAGAATAACATTTTTGTTGTCTCTGGGGTCCTTGGGTAAAAGAAGAATCTTCAACTCCTTCTCTATCTCAGGAAGTCTCTCTTTAAGGAACTCAAGTTCTTCACGGGCAAGGGTCTTCAGCTCCTCATCCGTTCCACTGAGTATCTCCTCAGCCTCCTCAATCCCCTTAACAACCTCCTTATACTCTCTGAATTTCTGTACAATCGGCTCTATCTCTGCCTGCTCCTTAGAGAGCTTTGTATAGAGATTCTTGTCTTTAAATATCTCAGGATCAGATAGTTGCCTCTCAATCTCTCTGTATCGTTCCTCTACAGCAGCAAGCTTCTCTATCATTTCCTTCTTCACAGCACCTCCTTCAATGCCAGAATAGCGATCTCTAACTGATCCTTGTTAGGCTCTCTTGTAGTAAACCTCTGAAGCATGAGTCCAGGCATTATCAAAGGCTTCAGTATTAGACTTTCTCTCTTTCTTGCAGAAATCCTCAGCAGCTCATAAGATACACCGGCCACTACAGGTATAAGCAGGACCCTTGATAGAAACTTTGCTGTAAGAGACCACTCTGTTGGTATAAAAGAGAAAATTAGTATACTACACAGCATTACAAGAAGTAGAAAGCTTGTACCACATCTTGGATGTTGTGCACTGTAAAAGAATGCATACTCAACCCGAAGTGGTTTACCCTCTTCATATGTATGAATAACCTTATGCTCTGCACCGTGGTATTCAAATACTCTTCTCATCTCTCTCCAGAGACCTATTACAATGATATATGATATAAAAATAGCAATTCTCAAAAAACCTTCAATTAGATTAAAAATAAAGGCATTTTCATCAATTAAAGGAATAAAATAACCTATACCTTTTGTTATATAAAGAGGTATAAAAAGAAATAGTCCCATTCCGAGTACAAAGGCTACCAGAAAGGTGAGGGCCATAGCCACTGTCCCTATCTCTTCCTCCTCCTCATATGCCTTCTGTGCAGAGAAATTTATTGCCTTAAGGCCCAAGACAATTGACTGCACAAGCACACTGCTACCCCTTATAAGGGGTAGTCTGAAAAAGAGGGGCAATTTTTTTAAAGGTGCTCTAAATCTATGGATTCTCCCATCTGCTCCCCTTACTACAACACCCCAGTGTTCAGGGGAACGCATCATCACTCCTTCAATTACTGCCTGTCCACCAACCTTCTTTCTCTCAACAAAAAAAGATGCCCATAGGGGCATACGAAAAATAAAAGCAGAAAGGTTTTTCAGCTTATTTACTGTTTTTTTCTTGGAATTTGGCATACCTTCTCTTGAACTTCTCAACCCTTCCCTCACTATCTACAAGCTTTTGTTTTCCTGTAAAGAAAGGGTGACACTTCGAACAGATATCGATCTGTATCTTTGGTTTTGTTGATCTTGTAATGAAACTCTCTCCACAGGCACAGATAACCTGAGTTTCTACATACTTTGGATGGATCTTCTCCTTCATCAAGATACCTCCTCTCATTATTCAGAAATTCTGTAGCCAAGCCTCTGAACTGTATCAGAAACCAGCTTCCTCACTCTATCTTCATTAAGTACCTCTTCATCAAAATCTATCCTTATACCTCCATCTACTACATCCACTGATAAAACACCTTCCATCGAGCCAATAAACTTTCTAACCGCTTTAACACACTCATAACAGAACATATTCTCTACTCTGAGCTTTACTGAAGCCATGTATATATTATTTTAGTAAAAAACTGTGGAAAATAACAATGATTTATAGGATAATATATTACATGAAGGATGAAAACTTACTTCTCGATGTTCGTCTACTAAGTGATGCGATCATTGAGTTGAATATATCACGCCGTAATGTGGCTATTTACCCAAAAGACCATCCTGCGGTAGAGAACTCTCTTCGCCGTGCCTATGAACGCCTACAGAGACTCTTTGAACTAAGATCAGAGATTACGATTGCCATTGCAAAAGACACTATCATTGTGGATGAACACTATCTTGACAAGAAAAATCCAGTATTTAGAGAGTTTGCATTACATCTAAGTAGACTCAATATTGCATATGTTACCTTTCTGAAAGGGCTGAGTATTGATGAATTGTATAGATTTCATAAGCTCATTTCAGAGAAAGAAGAAAACCTCCAGGAAAAGCTAAAGGAAGATGAGATAACTCATATCAGAGTGGGCTTTGTTGACTACAGTGCCTTTGTATTTGAAGAGGGCAAAAAAGAAAGGGACAAAAGTGGAGGTAAACTACTGGAAAAGTATATATATGGTCTTATGACAGGAACTCTCCGTATAAAAGATATTCAAGACAAGCTCCAGGAGATACCTCCTACAGATGTTGCAAGGATAATAAATAAAATCTCTGCTGACAGAATAAAGGAAGAGGCTTATGAGGAGGTAATAACATCCTACCTTAGAAGAACATCAGAAGGGTCCTTCTCTGCAGAAGGCATCAAAAAATTAATGGAAGTGATAAAATCTCTCCGGCCCGACCTAAAGAAGCAGTTTCTGTCTTCCACAGTAAAATATACATCAAATAAAGTAGATCAGATGAGCAATACATTAAGAGAAATGTCTGTAGACAGAGTAGTTGAGATGATCACCCTCCTGAATGAAGAAGGCATTGTTATACCAGAGACATTAAAGAATCTCTTAAATGAATTTGCCAAATGTATTCCTGAAGAGTTTGGCGCATTGGAAATTGGGGAAAAAGGTTTATTTATCGATGATTTCTTTATCCCAAGAGATTTAAGAGATATGATGAGAGAGGAGCAATTTGGCCGATTTGTGTCAGACACCTATCATAAAGAGATAAAAAAGATTCTTGAGACTGATGTCTCTCAATTAAAAGATACTGAGTATAAAGACCTAAAAGATGAGTTTTCTGATGAAAAGATTGAAGAACAGTACTTTTATGTTTTACTTGATCTCATTTCATCAAAAATACTATCTGAAAATGATTATAAGTTCCTAACAGATAAATTAAAAGAACTCTCTGAAATTTTTATTGAAACAGGCAGATATAAAGAGATTCTAAAATTTATTGAGACTATAGAAAGAAATTTATCCCTCAATACATTTCCTCAGGTCACCTCTTCAATTCTAAATTTTATCCATTCGGAGAAATTTATTTTATCTATAATTGATTCCTTAAGGATTATGGGGCGACAAGCCAGAGAGGATGCCTTCAAACTGGTTGAGTATTATGGCGAAGAGATTATACCTGCACTTTATGATGCACTCATTGAAGAAGAATCAAAAAGTGTAAGAAGATTCCTCTTGAGCATAATAACCCAGTTGGGGCCTTCTGCAATACCCGAAGCAATTAAGCGACTGGGGGATAATCGGTGGTATGTGAAGAGGAATATGCTCTATATTATGAATGAGTGTGGAGGAGAAGATATAATTCCCCATGTGAGGAACTATTGTCACCATGAGAATATAAAGGTCAGAACAGAAGCACTTAAATGTCTTCTAAAGTTCAAAGATCGATATGCAATAGAGACACTGAGAGAGTCGATTAATTCAGACAACATAGAAGTGTCTGAACAAGCAATATTTTTGGCAGGGACCTTCCGTCTTAAGGAATTAATTCCTGATCTACTAAAGAAACTGGGGAAGAGAGGGCTGACTGGAGCAGACTTTCATGATAAGATACCTATAATCAGGGCCCTTGGTGAGATAGGAGACCCCAGGGTACTGGGTGAGTTAAGAAATATTCTCTCAATGAAGAGTATTATCTATAGGGGAGCCATAGAAAAACTGAAAGAAGAAATATATAAAACCCTTAAAAACTATCCCTATTCAGATATAAAAGACTTGGTTGAAGCTGGACTAAAATCAAAAAATGAAGTGATAAAAAGGGAATCGATGAAAATAAAAAGCATGTATCAGAGATGAGGTAGAGGAGATGAATACAGCAACAGCCTTTATAAATTCTCTTATGGCTGCAATATCAAATTGTTCCCTCTACAAAAGTGATCATCCTTCAGTAGACAGTTATGTAAAGAAGGCCTTTGGGCTACTGACTCAATTTTTTGATAAAGGAGAAACTCTTGAGATATTGATTATAGAAGATGAGCTTGTAATAAATAAAAATCCTATTAAGAATGGAGGTCTACATATTGCAGGTTTTATAAAGAGAATGAAGAGAAAGGGAATCTCACGGATAGATTTTGTTAAAGGCATAAGCATTTCAGAACTAAAGGCACTGGTTGTAGACCTCGCTGAGCAAGCCCGTGAAGTCAAAGCCTATCCTCATATAAAGACAGGCATAATAGACGTAAGTCTTACAGACAGAGCAGAAGAGGCTCTTGATGAAGAAACCTTTAATGGTGTTGCCTCAACCCAAGTAGAACATCTAAGAGAGATATACAATGATGTCTCTTTATTTAAACCCATAAATATTGCAGGACTAGAAGAGATAGTGATTAATTTTCTAATCACCCTGAGGAGGGAGGCTTATATATTACGGCTTCTAAGCCCAGTCAGATCTTACAGTGAGTATACGTATACCCATGCTACAAATGTAGCAATACTCTCAATGTTTCAGGCTGAATCTCTTGGATTCAGTGGAAAACTGCTGCACGAGATCGGAATTGCAGCTCTTCTGCATGATGTGGGCAAACTGTTTGTATCACAAGAGGTTCTGGAAAAAAGGGGTAGACTTGAAAAGCCGGAATTTGAAGAGATCAAGAAACACCCAATTTATGGAGCAAACTATCTTTCCAGAATAGAAGGACTTACTCCTCTGGCAACTATTGTCGCATTGGAACATCATTTGAAGTACGATGGCTCTGGATACCCTACTATAAATAGAAAACAGCATCTCTGCAGCCAGATAGTTGCAATATCAGATTTTTTTGACGCCTTAAGGAGTATAAGACCCTACAGGAGGGCTTTAGAGGCTAAAGAGATTCTGGCCATGATGAAAACAAGGGCTTCCAAGGATTTCAACCCCTTCTTATTAGACAATTTCTCAAAAATCCTCCTAATGACCCTAAGAAGAAAATAATTTAGAAACTGGAAAATAATTGCTGAAGAAGGACATTGGATGCTATAATATAAATCTTTGATGGCTAAAATCCTTGAGAAAGGAGGTGAAGAAAGGTTGTATTTTGTCTCGGTGGATATGGACAAATGCGAGGGCTGTGAAGAATGTGTAAATATCTGTCCTCAAGAGGTATTTGAGATGAATGATGGAAAATCAAATCCTGCCAACTCTTCAGAATGTCTCTATTGCGAAAGCTGCCTCGGTGTGTGTCCCACAGATGCAATCACAATAACAGAGATTTAAGAAAAAAAGAGGCTCACTGAGCCTCTTTTTTTCTATTATATAAATTTTATTAATCAACTACTTCTTCTGGATATAAATCTCCCAATATCCTTTGTCTTCAAGTTTTACCACTTCAACAGGATACCCCTGTTTTTCACAGAAACGGGGGATTGTATCTTCTGCTGAAGCAGGAGCATCAGTAAGCACTTTCAGCACATCACCACTTTCTAACTTCTGAAGAGCCTTCTTAGTCAAAACCAAAGGGTAAGGACATACTCTTCCAAGGACATCAAGTGTCTCTTTGGGTTCCATTGTCTTTAGATCAGCCATCTTATTTACTCCTCCTTACCAATTCTGTTAAGGGACAATGTCCCTTTTTTGCTAATACTAAAAGAACAACACCTGGTCAGCTGTCTCTATCACATTCATGATCTCTGAGAAAGGCACAATCTCTGTGGTCACCTCTCCACCAATCTCTTCTGCATCCATAATTATATCATCCTCAGTAAGACCATATTTCTCAAGGTCCTCTTTACATACAAGCACTTTTAGATCAAGCAAGAGGGCATTCTTGATATGCATCTCCTGGCTAGTTACACCGTACATATCTAACGCCTTCTGATCTTTAAGACAATTAAGAACTCCATCCCCCACAAAGGCGATAACAGGCTCTACACTCTCTCCTTCCTCCAGATGAATCTCTACAGTCTGACTCGCAATGGCATGAGTGAGGGCAAGTCTCGATGTCTCTGACTTATAAGGAAGTTTTTCAATTATAAAAGCATATTTTTTGACTGCCATTATTCACCTCCTATATGTATAACTCTATCCGCATTATACATGCTTGCAAGATACCAGTCCATACTATAAATATTCATCCCTTCTATAATGTCTTCCTTATGAATTCCTCTTGCCTTTCCACATGCCTCACAGAGTGTTATCTGAAACTTCCCTGTCTTGAGTAATTCTTCAATAGTACCGAGAAGATAGGAATAATCTCTGAATTTACTCTGATTCTTTTTACCAAGCATCGTAGCATTACCAGAAAGCCAGAAATCTACTTCATGCCCCTTCTTTACTGCTGCCTCAGCAAGCTTAACGGCAAAGTCCAGTGATAAAGAACCTACAAGTGATGAAAAAGTACCTATGGTTAGTTTACCCATGATATACCTCCTTATAACCAGAGAATCTTTTCATAATCATTGAAGATAAGATCAACAAGACCTTCATAATTAACCACTTTCACCTTCGGATCAACCTTATCATCAGACAATCCCCTTGAAGCCAGATCCTCTGAAAGGGCATAAAACTCTGCCTCCTTTGAAAGAAGAGGAGAGGTTTGACCATTCTTCTTAAGTGTTGCGTGATAAACTCCGTTCTGTACCAATATGATGCCAAACTTCTCTGCCTTTAACCTGTCAAGGATTTCTGGCTCCCTGTACTCATGAACAAATACAGCTAATTTCATCGCCACACACCTCCTTCTTTTTGATTTGAATAAAAGTGGCTTAATTTTATAACAATAAATGAATCTAAAAGTCAACTGTCCAAAAATCTATAATTACTGGATTAAGATAGACATAAATTTGTAAAATCTATAGATCATGTTAGACAATAAGATCTTAGAAAGCTTTTTAGATTATATGACTGTAGAAAGACAGAGAAGTCTTAATACAGTCCAGTCTTATGAAAGAGATCTACGTGCATTCATAGAATTTTTGAAAAAAAGGGATAAAAATATCGCCACCTTTCAAAGAAGCGACATCCTTGACTTCCTTATAGATATGAAAAACAGAAACTACTCTGTATCTTCCATCTCCAGATATCTATCCAGTATTCGTGGTCTCTGTCGTTATATGATACTGGAGGGCTTCCGGAAGGACGATCCTTCAGAGGGTATACAGAACCCTAAAGGATGGCAATCTCTACCTAAGGCACTTACAATTGAAGAAGTTATAAAACTTTTGAATTCTGTAAACAAGGGAGAACTTGCATTAAGAGACCTTGTAATGCTCGAGTTAATGTATGCTTCTGGCCTTAGGGTATCTGAATTGGTGAATCTAAGAATAGAGGATGTTAGTCTTGAGGCTGGATTTCTTAGAATAAAAGGGAAGGGTTCAAGGGAAAGGGTTGTACCTGTGAGTGAACAGACCCTTGTCAAATTAAAGGAGTATCTCAGGCATCTAAGACCTAAACTTCTGAAGCGGGGTGAGTCTCCATATCTGTTTTTATCTAAAAGGGGGCAAAGGTTAACAAGACAACGTTTCTGGCAAACATTGAAACAGTACGGAAGGATCTCTGGTATAGAGGTAACCCCACATGTATTACGCCATTCCTTTGCAACCCATCTACTTGAAGGAGGGGCAGATCTGAGATCTATACAGAAGATGCTTGGACATGCTGATATCTCCACCACACAGATCTATACAAAGGTAACTTCAGAGAGACTAAAAAAGATATATAAAAAATATCATCCAAGGGCTTAGGAGGGTTTATGGCAAGAAAACTTTCACCAGATGATCTTTACAGAAGTTGTGATCCAAAGATATTCACCTTTAAAACTACAGAGGAACTTCCACCTTTTGAAGGAACCATTGGTCAACAGAGGGCTTTGCATGCCATTGACTTTGGCCTGTCTTTACAGTCAAAGGGATTCAATATATATGTCCTTGGTGAGCCAGGCACAGGCAAGACCTCCACAATACGTGCCTTAATAAAAAAGAAGGCTGAGACTGAGCCTGTACCTCCTGACTGGGTATATGTATATAACTTCAAAGACCCGGATAGCCCAATGGCTATATCACTTGAACCAGGCAGGGGCATAGAATTCAAAAAGGATATGGAAGAGTTACTCCATTCTCTGAAGGTGGAAATTCCAAAGGTCTTTGAATCAAAGGAGTATGAGAAACAGAAACAGAAAATACTTGAAGAATTCCAAAAACGACAGAAAGACCTCTTTTCAGCCATAGAGGAAGAAGCTGAATCAAAGGGATTTACCATAAGGAGGTCGATGGGTGGCTTCTTTATCGTACCTGTGAAAAAGACGGGAGAACCATTAACTGAGGAAGAATTTCAGTCATTGGATGAAGAAACCAAAAAGAAAATCGAACAGATAGGTAAACAGTTACAAGAAAAATTGGATGATGTGGTAAGGGCCCTTAAGGCCGGAGAAAAACTTGTCAAGGAACTCTTGAAAAAACTTGAAAGAGAAGTGGCTCTTTCAGTACTGGGTAGTCTGATAGATGAATTAAAAAACAAATATGCTGGTAATGAGAAGCTGATAAACTATCTTGAAGAGGTAAAAGAAGACATTCTAAATAATATTGATGATTTCAAGGCACAGACAGAGGAGAGTTCCCCTCCTCTGCCTTTTATGAAGATGCCCAAACAGGAAGCAAACTTTGCCAGATACTCAGTGAATGTTATAGTAAACAATGCAAATCTAAAGGGAGCACCCTGTATCTTTGAATCAAACCCTACCTATTACAATCTATTTGGAAGAATAGAACATAAATTCCAATACGGGGTAGCTGTAACAGATTTTACAATGATAAAGGCAGGGGCACTTCATAGGGCAAATGGTGGTTATTTAGTGGTAAATGCCCTTGATCTACTAAGAAATCTTTTCTCCTATGATGCCCTTAAAAGGGCCTTGAGGAACAGAGAGGTCAAGATAGAGGATATTTGGGAACAGTATAGGCTTGTTACCACTGCGATGTTGAAACCAGAGCCTATTCCCCTAGATGTGAAGGTAATACTGATTGGTAATCCCTTCATCTATTATCTCCTCTATAATCTTGATGAAGAATACAAAGAACTCTTCAAGGTAAAGGCAGATTTCGACAATATGATGGATCGTAATGAAGAGAATGTTCTTAACTACGCAAGTTTTGTAGCCACTAAATCTAAGGAAGAAGGGTTGCTACCCTTTGATAGCTCAGGTGTTGCAAAAGTGGTAGAGTTTGGTTCAAGACTGGCAGAGCATCAAGGAAAGCTCTCTTCCAGATTCAGTGATATATCAGATCTTATTAGGGAATCACACTACTGGGCTAAAAAAGAAGGGGCAAAAATAGTCTCAGATAAACATGTGAAAAAGGCAATCAATGAGAAGATATACCGACATAACAGAATAGAAGAAAAGTTACAGGAACTGATGGCCGAGGGAACTCTGATAGTGGAAACCTCGGGAGAAAAGGTTGGTCAGATAAACGGACTGGCTGTATTAGACTTGGGAGACTATAGTTTTGGTAAACCCTCGAGAATCACAGCCACTGTCTATACTGGAAAGGCAGGTGTGGTGAATATTGAGAGAGAAAGTAAACTATCTGGGAAAATTCATGAGAAGGCAATACTCATCCTCTCAAATTATCTTGGTAGGATGTATGCAAGGAATAAACCGATCAGCCTGTCCGCATCAATAACATTCGAACAACTCTATGGAATGATAGAAGGTGACAGCGCAACCTGTGCAGAGCTGTATGCATTGCTGAGCGCTATCTCAGGTGTACCTATAAAACAGAATTTTGCAATAACAGGCTCCATGGACCAGAATGGAAATGTCCAACCTATTGGAGGGGTGAATGAAAAGGTTGAAGGGTTTTACTATCTCTGCAAACTGAGAGGACTCGATGGCTCTCATGGAGTAATCATTCCTGAAAGAAACGTGAAAAATCTGATGTTGAGAGAAGAGGTTGTAGAGGCTGTGAAAGAAGGAAAATTTCATATCTATGCCATAAACAGGATAGAAGAAGGAATAGAACTTCTTATGGGCATTCCTGCAGGAGAGCTTCAGCCTGATGGCTCATATCCAGAAGGAACCTTTAATTATCTTGTAGAAAAGAGACTAACAGAAATAAGAGAGGCATTAAAAGAGAAGAAGGATAAAGAGGGAGAAGAGAATAAGAAGTGATAAGAAAGGGTGTATTTCTACTGCAGGCCCTTATTCTCTATATCTTCACATTGCCTGTAGCCATTATGCCTCTCGGATTAGCCCGAATGATTGGGGCAATGATTGGTACAGTGGTATTTCTTCTGTGGCGCTCACGAAGAAAGATAGCTATAGAGAATGTAAAAAGAGCTGTCTCAAAAGGCTATCTTCCAAACAGTACAAATCCTGTTTTAGTAGTAAAACAGACCTTCCAGAATCTCGGTCGTTCATTGGTAGAGATAATAAAGGTCTATCATGGAAGAGGAGAAGAGGTCCTTAAGAATATAAACATCGAGGGAATTGAACATATCAAAAAGGCACAGCAGAAAAACAAAGGTATACTTTTTATAACTGGACACTGTGGCAACTGGGAACTCCTTGCCCTCACAGCCTCTTATAGAGTTGTACCTCTAAGGGTAGTAGCAAGAAGAATCAACAATCCCTACATAAACGCTTTGGTAGAAAGAGTGAGAAAAAGCTACGGAAATAGCATCATTTACAAACATGGAGCTATAAAACAGATACTGTCTACACTGAGGGAGAATAAGGCTGTGGGGATCTTGATTGACCAGAGTGTTGTTCCTTCAGAAGGGATATTGATTGATTTTCTTGGAAGCCCTGCTTGGTCAACAAAGGCACCTGTACTGATAGCAAAGAAGACAGGAGTTCCTGTACTTCCTGTGTTTATACAGAGGAATGGAAAAGGACATACTATAAAGATATATCCTGAAATAGAAGGTCTACAGAATGGGCCTCAAGAGAACAATCTTGTATCAGCAGTCTCTGTATTGCATTCATATATTGAAAAATACATTATAGAGAATCCTTCAGAGTGGTTATGGATTCATAGGAGATGGAAAAAGAGATAAAATTTATAGAGAAGGAGAAAAAATTTTTCATTTTTTAAAAAAAGGTATTGAAATTTAAATCGTTTTTCAATATAATATTTCAAAAACCAAGGAGGAGTGAAGATGAACAAAACAGAACTGGTAGAAGCCATTGCAAAATCAACAGGTCAGACGAAGGCAGAGGTGCAGAAGACAGTAAATGCGCTGTTTGACGCGATCACAAAGGCACTGAAGAAGGGCAACAAGGTAACAATTGTAGGCTTCGGCACTTTTGATGTGGTAAAACTGAAGGCCAGAAAGGGTAGAAACCCTCAAACAGGGGAGGTTATCAAAATCGGGGCGAAGAAGGTTCCTAAATTCAGACCTGGCGCTGTACTCAAGGCAGCTGTGGGGGGTAAGAAGAAGAAGTAGTTAGCTGCTGTTGCGAATAAAAGGGGAAAAAGAGGGGCACCTTTTCATTATGAAAAGGTGCCCCTCTTTTTATGGTTGTTATATATATATATATTTCAATTGTCTTTATACTTTCTGGAGCCACCGAAGGGATTCGAACCCCCGACCCGCTGATTACAAATCAGCTGCTCTACCAGCTGAGCTACGGTGGCTCACAATTGATTTTAAAGGATTTTTTCTACCTGTGTCAACTGCACCGCATTCCTCAAAAATAATCTACACGAAGGGGTCTTGTTTCCTTAGAATTGACAAAATCAAGCACAATTTCTACAATGCTGAACAGGTTTTCCTCAAAGGAATATCCCTTGCAGGAGTGATATTGAGGCAGTAGATGGACAACCATCGCAGAGAAAATAAAAGGCTGGCTATATAAAAAATTCTCTGAATAATCAATTATTAGACGATGAAAGTGTTAATGCATAACCTATCTCCATTAGATAATCCTGCCCCTTTATCTGAAGCATCTCAATAAAAGACTCCACCACAAAGGGATCAAACTGGGTGCCTGCTCCAGCCCGTAGCTCATCTATCACTTTTGAATAGGGAAAAGCCTTTCTATATGGCCTGTCTGTAAGCATGGCATCAAAGGTATCTACCACAGCAAGTATCCTAGCCTTAAGAGATATCTCCTCACCTGCAAGACCATAGGGATACCCCAGTCCATCGTATCTCTCATGATGCTGAATAATGGTTGTTCTCACATCTTCTAATGTCTCAATAGGACTTAGGATCTCCTCCCCTATAAGAGGATGAGACTTTACTATACTGTACTCTGGAGCCGTGAGTTTGCCTTTTTTACTGAGAATCATGGAATCAATTCCTATTTTGCCTATATCATGAAGTATAGCTGCATGTTCAAGAATCTCTAAGTCCTTATAATCCAATCCAATATACTTACCCAACTCTGTAGCTAATATTCTAACCCTTTCTGAGTGTCCCTTTGTGTATCTGTCATTAGCCTCTAAGGCATTAACAAGTGATTGGATAGTAGCAAAGTAATTACTTTTGACCTTCTCATAAAGCCATGCATTCTCTATCGCCACCATGGCCTGATTTGCAAAAGTTGAAAGAATCTCCAATTCATGAGGAGTAAACTCTAAACCTCCTTTTTTATTCTCTACCACAATAGCACCAACAACAGCTCCTCTCATCTTCAGAGGCACAGCCATTGCCGTCTTCTTCGAATCATTATTGATGGAAAGGAATAAAGGGATCCCCTTCTCAAACACCTCTTTATAGATAGATCTAAACTCTACACTTATATCCTCTATCTCTTCAACTCCAAGCCCCTTAGTATATTTAATAAACAGTTCTGTTTTGTTTTCATCCTTAAGGTGTATGGCACTTTTTTCGGCATCCAATAGTTCTGTTGATGTTTTTACTATCAGTTTTACAAGCTCTCTGGATTCAATGATTGTAGTAAGAAGCCTTCCTACTTCATTAATCTTCTTTAGTCTTTCGACCATGTTAGAAAGTTGCACATTCTTATTTCTTATCTCCTTGCTTAATGACATTATTGCTTTGTTAGCACTCTCAACTTCCTTGATCTTGTATTGTAATTGAGTGGTTAGCTCTTCGAGCTTAAACTTATGCTGTAGTTCGGTCTTTATCCTTGAAAGTTCCTTCTCTTTCTTTAAATTCTTATCATACAAAGCCTTTATCTCCTGAACCATATTATTAAAAGATTCTCCCAATCTGCCTAACTCATCCTGTGAGTTTATTTCTACCCTTGCATCCCAGTTGCCTTTCTCTACCTCTTTAATGGTTCTGAGAAATTTACCAAGGGGTTTAATAACAAAAATACTCAATAGAATCCCCAAGAAGAGGGCTATAGACAACAGGGCAAAGATATTTACACTAAGAAGGGTGTTCTTCAAGGTCTTTATAGTCTGCTGATGTCTACTGAAGTCTATAGCTACCTCAATTATGCCATTAATCTTTTCTGAACGATCATGACAACCAAAACACTCTTCTCTGTTGTTTATCACTCTATATCCGTAAAGAAGTCCATCCTTCAGAAAAGGTCTATTTAAACCATTCTTCCCAACCAGAAAAAAGGACCTCGATTTTATTCCTATCTCCTTAACATCATTTGATTTTAAAATCTTTCCTTCCTTCGATAGAATCCTTAATGTCTTTATCTCTTTGTTCTTCCCCAATTCTGATATTATTGACTGTACTTCTGTACTTTCTCCTTTTCTCATTGCAGAGGCAATACTGTTTTCTATTAGAGTCGCAATCATTTCTGCATCATCAAATTTTGCCTGAATAAGCTTGTTCTGCTGTAATTGAACTACCACAAGTGTGGATACCGTGAGTATCAGAAATACTGCAATCAATACAAGAGAGATTATTTTTGTTTTTAACACCATACCTGAATTAATTGTGCAAAAAAGATGCCATTGAGGTATGTACCTCTCTAACTTGCCACTCTAAATAAAAATCCATAATACCTCCTCTTTTACCAATCCCCTCCTGCTTCTATAAGAGACCTCAATGTAGTGATTTTACACAACCTGTTTCAAATCACACAGTTATTCAGGGTTAGAATAAAAAGAAGATGAGCTCGATTTTAAACTTTTTTATTTTTATTATATAAGGTCTTATGGCTTTTGTGGTATAATATTTTTCCAATGAAGATCCTCTTTAACAGTGAAGATATAGAAAGGACTATCAGAAGAATAGCCCATCAGATACTGGAACATAATAAGGGACTTGAAGGACTCTGTCTGGTGGGTATACAATCAGGGGGGGTTACCCTTGCAAGAAGACTCGCGGACAAGATAAAGGAGATCGAAGGGAAAAACATTCCAGTAGGTTCCCTTGATATAGCCTTCTATAGAGATGACCTTGGAATAAGAGAGGACCTTCCAAGGGTGAGAAAGACGGATATACCTTTTGAAGTGAACAACAGGGTAGTTGTTCTTGTTGACGATGTACTGTATACCGGCCGTTCAATAAGGGCTGCCATGGATGCGTTAATGGATATGGGAAGACCTGCAAGGATACAACTGGCTGTTCTGATAGACCGAGGCCACAGGGAATTACCCATAAGGGCAGACTTCATTGGGAAGGAGGTTCCTACCTCGAGAGATGAGACAATAAAGGTGGAACTATCTGAGGAAGAGACATCGGATAGGGTAATACTATACTCTGCAAAGGCTGAATGAGTACATAATGCACAGACATCTGCTAAGCATAAAAGACCTCTCAAGGGAAGATATAGAACTAATACTTGAGACAGCAGAGGGTTTTTCAGATGTCTTAAAGAGAGATATTAAAAAGGTGCCTACCCTGAGAGGCAAGACAGTGGTAAATCTATTCTTTGAGCCCTCCACAAGAACAAGAACCTCTTTTGAACTTGCTGCAAAGAGACTGAGTGCGGATGTAGTGAATTTTTCTGTACCGACCAGTGCTGTGGTTAAAGGTGAAAGTCTCATTGATACAGCCCTTACAATACAGGCTCTCGGAGCCGACTTTGTTGTTATAAGACACTCCTGTTCAGGAGTACCTCATTTACTGTCAAAGCATCTGAAGGCATCTGTTATAAATGCCGGAGATGGTATAAATGAACACCCTACACAGGCACTCCTTGATGCCTTCACCATTAAGAGACATAAAGGCAGATTTGAAGGACTGAAGGTGGCTATTGTGGGAGATATACTCCACAGCCGGGTGGCGAAGTCGAATATCCACTGTTTGAAAAAACTGGGAGCTGAGGTGAGACTCATAGGACCGCCTACTCTGCTGCCTGAGGGGTTCAAGAAAGAAGGTGTGGAACTCTACTACTCTATGGAAGAAGGGTTAAAGGATGTAGACGTGGTGATGATGCTGAGAATACAGCTTGAACGACAGGACAGGGGCTTTTTCCCTTCAAAAAATGAGTATTTTACTCTCTGGGGACTCACACCTGAAAGACTCTCTCTTACAAAAGAAGATGCAATAGTTATGCATCCTGGTCCCATGAACAGGGGTATAGAAATAGATACAGAGGTGGCTGACTCTCCAAGGTCTGTGATCTTAGAGCAGGTTACAAACGGGATAGCTGTCCGTATGGCGGTGCTTTACCAGTTAGGAGGTCAATAATCGTTAAAGATTCTTCCATCAACCATTCTTAGCCTCCGGTCACACATCTGTGCTATCTCTGTATTATGAGTAACAATTAAAAAAGTAATACCTCTGTCTCGGTTCAGTCTTTTGAGTAGTGCAAAGAGTTCTCTTCCCGTGGCAGTGTCTAAATTACCCGTAGGCTCATCAGCAAGTACAACAAGGGGCCTCATCACAAGTGCCCTTGCTACCGCAACCCTCTGTTGTTCACCTCCAGAAAGTTCCCCAGGTCTGTGAGAAACCCTCCCACCAAGCCCAAGAGACTCAAGTAAATCTAAGGCCCTTTCTCTCACTTGTTGATAAGGCTCACCTGCTATCAGGGCAGGCATCATCACATTCTCAAGGGCAGTAAACTCTGGTAGAAGATGATGAAACTGAAAGACAAACCCTATCTTTCTGTTTCTGAACAATGCCAGTGCCCTATCATCAAGTGCAAACACATCAGTACCGTTGTAGAACACCTCACCAGAGGTGGGTCTGTCAAGGGTTCCGAGGATATGTAGCAGCGTGCTCTTACCCACTCCAGAGGTTCCCACAATCGAGACAATCTCACCCCTTTCCACCTCCATATCGATACCCTTTAGTACCTCCAGAGGGCCTGCCTCTGTTTGAAAAACCTTTCTCAAAGCTCTGACCCTGATCAATGCCATTTTATTTCTTTAAAACCTTATCCTTAAGCTTCTCCAATTCCTTTACCCCCTCCTCAATAGCCTTTTTCTGCTCCTTTACCTTGTCTGCCTCTTCTGCTACCTTTTCGCTCTTCTGTTTTATGGTCTTACCAGCCTCCTCTGCCTTTTGTCCAAACCATCTGAAGGGTTTTCCACCCATGGATAGACTTAACACCAACCATACAATAACCACAATCATACTAAGACAGATTAGTCTTTTAAGTAACTTACACATCATTCATACCTTAATGGTTCAACAGGATTCAATTTCGCAGCCTGTAGTGCTGGATAGATGGTTGCCACAAGGCTTATCACAATTGCAGAAAGAGATACCACAACAAAATCAAAAATCTTCATCTTTACTGGTAGATGACTGAGATAGTACACATCTGCAGGAAGCTTTATTATCTCATAGTTATTTATAATATACCCAAGGACATATCCTCCTATAACTCCTATCAGAGTACCTGTAACCCCTATAATAAGGCCTTGAAATACAAATATCCCCATCACTGCAGTATTTGTCGCCCCCATTGTCTTCAGTATAGCAATCTCTCTCTCTTTCTCAATCACATTCATAATCAAAGTGCTCACAATATTAAAGGAGGCAACGAGTATTATCAGGGTGAGTATTACAAACATAGTAAACTTCTCAAGCTTAAGTGCCGAGAAGAGGTTCCGGTTCATCTGCATCCAATCTCTACCATAGAATCCTGGACCAAGGACCTTGGGTATCTCTTCTCTTACTCTGTCTGCCTTGTAAATATCATACAGGGTCACTTCTATTCCGGTCACAGCTCCTGCTGTCCTGAAAAACTCCTGGGCAGCCTTGAGTGATGTTATAGCAAGACTGGCATCATACTCGTACATACCTATCTCAAAAATGCCTGTCACCCTGAATTCTCTAATCCTTGGAACTATCCCGAAGGGACCGGGTTCCTGAACAGGCGAGACCACACGAACTACATCCCCAAGATACACACCAAGAATCGCTGCCAGCTCTGAACCAATAATAAGGGGAGGTTTCTCTGCCCAATCCTTAAGGGTGTCAAAACTTCCTGCCTTTATTCTCTCCTTCAGCACTGTTGTCCTTGCCTCATACTTGGGGTCCACACCTCTAAGATAAACCCCTTGGGCACTTCTGCCCTTGGCAAGCATAACCTGACCAAGGACAAAAGGAGAGACATTTTTTACCTCTGATATATCCTTAATCTTTTCTATCACATCCTCATAGTCTTTTATACCGCCTGTATAACTGAGTACTAAAAGATGTGCATTCACTCCAAGAATCTTATTTTTAAGGTCTTCATGAAAACCACTCATCACAGAAAGTACCACAATAAGGGCAGTAACCCCTAAAGCCACACCACCTATGGAGATAAGGGTATTGAAAGAGATACTTCTGTGTCTCTTCCTGGACCTGAGATACCTAAGCGCTATGAATAACTGATAGGGCAGTCTCACCGTTCTGGCCTGAGCTGTGGGAAGAGTATCACATCTCTGATAGAATGAGAATCAGTAAGGACCATAACGAGTCTGTCAATGCCTATACCTTCACCTGCTGCAGGTGGCATTCCATACTCAAGGGCTCTCAAGAAATCCTCATCCATGAGATGGGCCTCCTTGTCTCCCATTTCCCTGGCCTTCATCTGCTCCATGAATCTCTGTCTCTGGTCTTCAGGATCATTGAGTTCTGTAAAAGCATTAGCAATCTCCCTTGCTGCTATGAACAGCTCAAATCTCTCCACCAGCTCAGGGGCATCCTTCTTTCTCTTTGCCAGGGGAGACAGCTCCACAGGATAATCAATCACAAAAGTGGGCTGGATCAGATAAGGCTCAACTTTTTCTTTAAAGATCTCATCAAGAACTTTTGCAAGTGTAAAAGCATCCTTTACATCAATACCCTCTTTCAGTGCCCACTCTCTGGCCTTCTCATAATCACCGATAACCTCTTCTGGTACTCCGTACATCTTCATCGCCTCAAACATACTGAAACGCTTCCACGGAGGTGTAAAATCCAGCACTTCATCACCATAAGGTATTTTTAAAGTCCCATGGATCTTTTTTACAAGCTCTGTTAACATCTTCTCCGTGAAATCCATCAGAAAGTTATAATCCTTATAGGCTACATAAAATTCAAGCATCGTAAACTCAGGATTGTGCTTCGTGGAAATACCCTCATTACGGAAGTTCTTATTTAACTCAAACACCTTCTCAAAACCACCCACAAGCAGTCTTTTCAGGTACAACTCTGGTGCTATCCTCAGGTACAGATCAATACCCAAAGCATTATGATGGGTCTTGAAAGGCCTGGCGGTCGCCCCTCCAGGGATTGGCTGCATCATTGGAGTCTCAACCTCTATAAAACCCTCCCCCTCAAGAAAGTCCCTTATAAATTTAATAATCTCACTCCTTTTTATGAAAGTCTCCTTTACATGAGGATTAACTATCAGATCAACATATCTCTGTCTATATCTAAGCTCTACATCCCTTAGTCCATGCCACTTCTCAGGCAGAGGTCTTACGGACTTTGTAAGAAAATCAAAGTCCTCAACAAGCAGGGTAAGTTCATTCGTCTTTGTCCTGAAGAGCTTCCCTCTTACACCTATTATATCTCCTATATCAAACTTCTTGACAATACTGTATTTATCCTTAAGAACATCCTTTCTGAAATAAACCTGGATTCTGCCTGTGAAATCCTGCAGATGTGAGAATGCAGCCTTGCCAAAAGACCGCCAGGCGATTATCCTTCCAGCAACCGAGCAAGTAATATTCTCTCTCTCTAATCTCTCGGCATCCCAGTCCTTGAATTGTTCATGGATTTCACTGGCATGGTGTGTGATTTCGTAGGGTCTTCCATAAGGGTCAATACCGAGTCTTCTGAGTTCTTCTAACTTCTTCTTCCTCTGGAGTATAAGCTCATTTATCTCTTCCAAACAAACCTCCTCTTTTGGGCAGTAATAAAGTTAATAATTATAACAGATTAACTAAAGGAGTAACAAAAATTCAGGGAGGAATATTAAAAATACTAAAGCCCACCAGGCTTAAGCCTGGTGGGCAGAACAAACCCTTTTACACCTTGAAAGGATTCATGAAGAGCACAATAAGGACCACGACGAGGGCATAGATACAGAGAGACTCGATCATTGCCAGACCGATTATGAGGGTGGTGGTAATCTTACCTGAAGCGCCAGGATTACGTGCTACGCCCTCACAGGCCCTGCTAAGTCCGATACCCTGACCAATACCTGTACCAAAGGCTGCCAGCCCTATGGCGAGTCCACATCCGAGTACTGCCATAGCATAGTAGTCAATAGCCTTTCCGCCTCCCTCAGCAGCAGCCTCTTCAGCAAATACCAAAGGAGTAACAAAAAGAACCACTGCAAATGTCAGTAACAGGAGGGCAACTGTCCTTTTCATCCCCTTACCTCCTTTCACATATTTTCATTAATGTGCCTCTTCAACGGCACCAGCAAGATACAGACAACTCAAAAGCACAAACACAAATGCCTGCACTATACTGACAAGTACTCCTAATCCCAGTATTGCGACCGGTATAATTGCAGGCGCAAGGATCGCAAGCACTATTAATATAAGGTGCTTTGAGACCATATTACCAAAAAGCCTCACAGACAATGTAAGAGGCCTTGCAAGATGTCCTATAATCTCAATAAAAAACATCATGATCATTAGCGGCAAAGCCGCAGCAGAACGTATAGGCCCAAGAAAGTGATTTATATACTTAAATCCATGGACTCTTAGACCATAATAATGGGTTGCAAAGAACACTGGTATTGCACAGGAAGCAGTAGTATTGATATTTGCAGTGGGGGAATCAAATCCTGGGATAAGACCCATAAAGTTACATAAAAGAATATACATCCCCAGAGTACCAATAAGTGGAAAATGAGCCCTTGCCCAATGATGCCCAATCGTCTCTTCACATAAATTGTAGAGTGCTTCCACTATGGTCTCCACAAAGTTCTGTACACCTCTTGGGACAAGATTCAGAGACTTTCTCACTGCAAGAGATACAACTACAAGAATTCCCATTGCAAGCCATGAATATGTTACAAAGGAAGGAACCCCTGGAATATGTAGTAATACACCACCCTCTTCCACCTTTACCTCCTAAAATAAGATTTTCTATTAACTGGAAATTTAAAGTGTTGTTAGTATTAAAAAACAATTATGGAATTGTCAAGGAAAAATCATTTTATTTTTTTTATAAGGCTATAAGCAGAAATGGGAAGAGAAGATCTCTGGATTTAAACAAAGAGAAGTTCCATCTGTTCCACCTGCTCTCCTGGAAATCTTATAGGATAGTCATTGGTGAAACAGGCATAACAGTAATCGTCTGGATTGGGCACAGAGGCCCTTAGACCATCAAGGCTCAGATAGGCGAGACTGTCTGCTGTAATATACTTTCTTATCTCTTCTACTCTATGCGAAGAAGCTATAAGCTCCCTTCTGGTGGGTGTATCTATCCCATAAAAGCAGGGACCGATTGTCTTGGGAGAACTTATTCTCACATGCACCTCCCTTGCACCTCCTACTTCACGGACCATCTTCACTATTTTTTTACTTGTGGTACCTCTGACGATTGAATCATCAACTACAATAACTCTTTTGCCTCTAAGGATATTCCTCACTGGATTTAGTTTAATCTTCACGCCAAAATGTCTTATACTCTGTTTCGGCTCAATGAATGTCCTACCTACATAGTGGTTTCTTATGAGACCAAGTTCAAAGGGGATACCTGCTTCAGTGGCATATCCTAAGGCTGCGGGCATACCACTGTCTGGCACAGGGATCACTAGATCTGCCTCTACAGGCCTCTCCTTTGCGAGATTTCTACCAAGGCTCTTTCTCACCTCATTCACATTTATGCCTCCAAAGATAAAACTATCAGGCCTTGCGAAATAAATAAACTCGAAGATACAGTACGCCTTCTTATGACTATGTAAAGCCTTCAGAGACTCAACCCCATCCTCACTTATCACAACCATCTCACCAGGCTCAATATCCCGTATATACTCTGCTCCGATCAGATCAAATGCACAGGTCTCAGAAGAGACTACATAGGCGCCATCAAAACTCCCGAGGCAGAGTGGTCTGACACCATAAGGGTCTCTGACTGCTATCAACTCCTTTTCTCTGAGTACCAGGAGACTGAAGGCACCTGCGACTTGGCTGAGGGCATCAATAAGCCTCGCCTTAAATGTATCTGCCCTGGAATGAGCAGTAAGATGTACTATTACCTCACTGTCAGCAGTAGACTGGAATATAGCACCCTCTCTCTCGAGTTGCTCCCTCAGTTCAGTCGCATTCACAAGATTGCCATTATGGGCAACCGCTATAGAACCCAAAGAGAAGGTTGCCAGAAGTGGCTGGACATTTTTTAAAGAGCTACCTCCGGCTGTAGAGTATCTATTATGTCCAATAGCTGCAAAACCTGGAAGCTTTCTTAGTCTCTTATCAGAGAATATATCTGCTACAAGACCTGTAGACTTCTCAATATAGAGCTGTTTTCCATCTGTGGAGCATATCCCTGCACCTTCCTGGCCTCTGTGTTGGAGGGCGTAAAGACCGAGGTATGTAAGGTTGGCTGCCTCTGGATGTCCAAAGACCCCGAAGACCCCACATTCTTCTCTTATTTCATAAAAAAGCCTATCTTCTGCCAGAGTACTCAAGGCAGATACACTTTCCAGGAGGGCACTTATCAGTCAACCCCACCAGTAAGAACATCTATAATAGTATATTTTAACATTTATTTATTTCTAAATGGTATTCATGGAATATTGAGACTCTCAAGAATACCATAAACAGCCTTAAGAGCCACTGAATCCTCAGGCAGATGGAAGACCGGTTTACCCTTCATGTCAAACTCAAAGACCACTTTATCATCAGGAACAGTGCCAGCAACAGTAAGACCAAGCTCTTCAGCAAAACTGCTGAGTTCTTCTGCTTCTTCACCTGTTACCCTATTTATTATAAGAGCCCTCTCTTTTATATCCAATTCGAGCTCATCCACAAGACGGTTTATCCTGTCAGCGGTTTTTATACCCTTCACAGTAGGATCAGATATTATAAGAAGAAGATTCACTCGATGGGTGGTTCTCCTGCTGAGATGTTCCATTCCTGCTTCATTGTCTATCACCACATAGGGATACTTTTCAGAGAGATAATCAGTATATTTTCTGATAATATTATTGGCTGCACAGTAGCAACCAGGCCCTTCAGGTCTGCCCATTACAAGGAGGTCAAATCCCTCAGACTCTACAAGGGCCTGATGGACCTGATACTCTAAGAACTCTTCCATACTCAATCCACCTGGTCTGTTGTCTCCTTCTCGTATAGTCTTTAAAGACTGCTCCCTCAACCTTCCTACAGTGGTGTGTACCTGTACGCCAAGTGCTTCATTCAGACAGGCATTACTGTCTGCATCAACTGCAAGCACTGGACCTCCACGAAACTGAAGCAGATACCTCACTGTCAAAGCAGCTATGGATGTCTTGCCTGTTCCTCCCTTCCCTGCAAAAGCTATGATGTATGGCATCCTTATCTCCTCAATGTAGTAATAGTACCACAAAATGTATAAAGTAAGAAACCACTGGAAGGTGACCCCTTTGGCTTGATTTTGTTTTGATATTTTAATTACATTAATAATTTATATAAAAACTCTGGAGGAGGGTTTAAGGATGTTAAAGAAAAAAGAAAGATACATTGTGGCTGTGGTAGGTGCTACTGGAGCAGTTGGAGAGGAGATGGTATCAATCCTTGAGGAGAGAAACTTTCCTGTAGAAGAACTGAGGCTTTTTGCCTCAGAAAGGTCTGAAGGCAAAAAGATGGACTTCAAGGGAGACTCTCTTACAATACATAAACTAACTGAGGAATCTTTTAAGGGAGTGGACATCGCACTGTTTTCAGCAGGAGCAGAAAGATCAAGACATTTTGCCCCTGTGGCAGTGAGAGAGGGGTGTGTGGTTGTTGACAACTCCTCTGCCTGGAGAATGGACCCAGATGTACCTCTGGTTGTCCCTGAAGTCAATCCCCAAGACCTAAGTTGGCACAAAGGCATAATAGCAAACCCAAACTGCTCCACTATCCAGATGGTGGTCGCACTCAAGCCTCTGCATGATGAGGCAAAGATCAAGAGGGTGGTGGTTACCACCTTCCAGTCTGTCTCTGGTACCGGCAAAAAGGCTATGGATGAGCTTCTGAAGCAGACTACTGATCTGCTTAATTTCAGAGAGATACAATGCAATGTCTATCCTTACCAGATAGCCTTTAATGTGTTACCACACATAGACAAGTTTATGGATAATGGATATACTAAGGAAGAGATGAAGATGGTGAATGAAACTAAGAAGATTATGGGAGACGACTCAATAAGGGTTACTGCCACCACTGTGAGAGTGCCTGTCTTTAGAGGTCATTCAGAGAGTATAAATATTGAGACTGAGAAAAAACTCACAGCCAACGAGGCGAGGGCACTGCTTGCAGCCTTTCCAGGCATTGTGGTATTTGATGCACCTGACAAAAATGTCTATCCTTTGCCTGTTGATGTTGCTGGCAAGGATGAGGTCTATGTAGGTAGAATCAGGGAGGACGAGTCTATTGAGAATGGACTCAATATGTGGGTTGTTGCTGACAACCTCCGCAAAGGAGCTGCACTTAATACTATACAAATAGCAGAAAAACTGATAGAGATGGCATAATCACTCCTCTGGTTTTAGTATAATCACACTAAGTGGAGGAAGGGTGAGTTCTAAGGAGAAAGGTCGGTTGTGGGCCTCTTTCTCTTTTGCCAGAACTCCTCCAAGGTTCCCCAAGTTACTACCTCCGTAGAGTTCAGAATCGCTATTGAGAACCTCTCTGTAATAACCTCCCCTCGGAACTCCTACTGTATAGTTGAATCTCGGAACAGGGGTGAAATTACAGACAAAGAGAAGGAAGTTGTCAGGATGCTTGGCCTTTCTGATAAATGATATCACACTTTGGTCCGCATCATAAAAGTCAATCCACTCAAATCCTTCTGATGTAAAGTCAACTTCGTAGAGGGCAGGCTCTGATTGATAAAGAAGGTTCAGGTCTCTCACATACAGATTCAGTTTGCCATGCATCTGCTCCTCAAGAAGGTGCCACTGCAGAGAGGCATTACAGTCCCACTCCCACCATTGACCAAACTCATTACCCATAAAGAGGAGCTTTTTGCCAGGATGCCCGTACATGTATCCATAAAGTGCCCTCAGGTTGGCAAACTTCTGCCAGAGGTCTCCAGGCATCTTCTCAATTAAGGCCCTCTTCCCATGTACCACCTCATCATGCGAAAGGGGAAGGACAAAGTTCTCCGAAAAGGCATAAAGAAGGCTGAAGGTGAGGTTACTGTGGTGATACTTTCTGTATATAGGGTCTTTTGAGAAGTACTCAAGGGTGTCATGCATCCACCCCATGTTCCATTTCATGGTAAAGCCAAGTCCCCCTAAGTAGGTGGGTCTTGAGACCCCGGGCCATGCAGTAGACTCCTCTGCAATGGTTACGACTCCGGGAAAATAACTGTGGACCATCTCATTGAATCTCTTTATAAAATCAATTGCCTCTAAGTTCTCCTTTCCACCGTATACATTGGGCACCCACTCTCCTGGAGACTTTGAATAGTCCAGATATAGCATTGATGCAACTGCATCCACCCTGAGGCCATCTATGTGGTATTTATCAAGCCAGAAGAAGGCTGAGGCGAGTAGAAAGTTTCTCACCTCATTCCTGGCATAGTTAAATATCAAGGTGCCCCAATCCTTGTGTTCACTCTTTTTGGGGTCTTCATACTCGTACAGACAGGTGCCATCAAAGAGTCTGAGCGCATGGTCATCCCTCGGGAAATGTCCTGGTACCCAGTCCAGGATAACTCCAATACCTGCCTGGTGACAGCAGTCAATGAAGTACATAAAATCCTCAGGTGGACCGTATCTGCTTGTAGGGGCAAAATACCCTGTGCATTGATATCCCCAGGACTCATCCAGGGGATGCTCCATTACAGGAAGTAATTCCACATGAGTAAAACCCATCTGACGCACATAGGGTATAAGTTTGTCAGCAAGCTCTCTGTATGAGAGAAAACTACCATCAGAATTCCTCATCCATGAGCCAAGATGGACCTCATATATAGCCATGGGTCTTCGGAGCTGGTCTGTCTTTCTTCTTGCCTCCATCCATTCCTTGTCTGACCAAGAGTACTTATTGATGTCGTATATCACAGTAGCAGTCTTCGGTCTCTCTTCAAAGAAGAAGCCATAAGGGTCTGTTTTTATTCTTATCACTCCATCATAACGGGATTTTATAAAGTACTTATAAAGGTCTCCCTCCTTCGCCTCAGGCACAAAAGTAGCCCACACTCCAGAGGACCCGAGTGGAAGCATCTTATGTTTGTCAGGATTCCAGTCATTAAAAGAACCGATCACACTCACCTGTTCAGCGTTCGGTGCCCAGACCGCAAAGTGTACACCTCTACCTCTGTCTGTCTCTACAATATGGGCACCAAGTTTCTCAAAGACCCTGAGATGGTTACCTTCTCCAAACAGATACAGATCGTACTCTGTGATCAAAGGAGGAAGCTTGGTCATAGTGTCTGAAGTCTCTTTTTTGTCCATTCAATAAGACCACCTGAGGCGATTAACTCCTGCATAAAAGAGGGTATAGGTTTTGCCTGGTACTGCTCATCTCTGGTAAGGTTTTTTATAATACCAGAGTTTGCATCAATCTCAATTATATCGCCCTCCTGAACGCGTTCTGCTGCCTCAGGTGATTCAAAGATGGGAAGGCCTATATTAAAGGCATTCCGGTAGAATATCCTTGCGAAGCTCTTTGCAACCACAGCCTGTACTCCTGCTGCCTTTATCGCTATAGGGGCATGCTCTCGGGAGGAACCGCATCCAAAGTTCTTATCTGCCACTATTATGTCACCTGAGGTGACCTTCTTCGGAAAATCAGGGTCAGCATCCTCCATAACATGTTTTGCCAGTTCCTTCGGGTCTGAGGTGTTGAGATACCTTGCTGGAATGATCGCGTCAGTATCAACATCAGCACCAAACTTCCAGACCCTGCCTTTGATCTTCATCCGAACACCTCCGAGAGACTTTCTTAAATCCTACAGGAAGCCGTATTATTTTATCACACTAAGCCTCTTCACACCAAACTCTCGCATTCTGAAACATTCTGAGCCAAGGAGAGGCCTTCATACCTCTACTCCACTCCTCCGGTATCCATGCCCACTGCCACAGGAGGAATGTCCTCTCAGGATGGGGCATCATTGCAAGGTGTCTGCCATCGGGGCTACAGAGGCCTGTTATACCCTCAGGAGAGCCATTGGGATTAAAGGGATATACTGTGGTGACCTCCCCCCTCTCATCCACATACCTTAAAGGGGCAAGACCTCTGCTGAGTACATCATCTTTTAGTTTCTCATCAGGAAAGTGTACTCTCCCCTCTCCATGGGCAACCCAAACACCGAGTATAGAGCCTTCCATGCCCTTGAGCATTATTGAGGGAGAGGGCAAGATCTTGACTGTAGAAAATCTTGACTCAAACCTTTCAGAACGGTTCTTTATAAATCTCACCTGGCGATGGTCCTCTAATCCCTTACAGGGCACCCACCCCAGTAGAGCCATTAACTGACAACCATTACATACACCGAGGCTAAATGTGTCAGACCTTTCGTAGAAGCTTTCAAACTCCTCGTACACCCTCCTGTTGAACCTTATCACACCTGCCCAGCCCTTTGCCGAATCAAGGACATCTGCATAGCTGAAGCCACCCACAAAGGCAATTCCTTTGAATTCCCTGAGACTGATCTCACCCCTCACAAGATCTGTCATCGTCACATCCCATACCTCAAAGCCAGCCTGCCAGAATGCAGAGGCCATCTCACGGTCTCCGTTACTACCCTCTTCCCTGAGTACAGCAACCTTTGGTTTTGCCCGCCTCAGGAGCACCTCATGAGGTGTAGGTTCTGGCTCAAAGGAGACCCTATAAGGTGGCACATAACTCCTTCTAATTGTCTCTCTCTCCTCATCTACACACTCAGGGTTGGCCTGTAGCCTGTCTATCTGATAACTCGTCTCCTCCCAGACCAACCTCAGCTCTGTCATGCTCTCCTTCAGCACCTCACGGGTATTATGAAAAACAATGATTGAATCTTCTTCAATGGTTTCACCAATCTTCTGCCAGGACAGTCTATACTTCTCAAACACTCCGATCACATCTGATTCATTCTCAGGAAGGTACTCAACAACAAAACCGGGTTCTTCTGAGAACAAAACCCTGAGAGGGTCTGCCTCTTGGGTCTGCAGTTCTATCCTGAGTCCACCGTTTCCTCCAAAGGCCATCTCGAGTATGCATGTTATTAACCCCCCATCAGAGCAGTCATGACCTGAAAGAATAAGTCCTCTGTCTATCAACTCCTGTACAGCATTGAATCCGTCTTTGAGAGCCTCGGCAGAAACCAGATCAGGTGATTCATCACCAATCTGTTTGAAGACCTGAGCAAGGGCAGAACCTCCGGGTCTGAACCTCCATCCAGAGAGATTCACATAGATAAGTCTACTGCTGCCAGGTCTCTTTATGTCTGGAGTTATCACCTTTCTAATATCAGTACAAGGGGCATAGGCAGAGACAACAAGGGTACCTGGTGACTTCACCACTTCTGAGGTACCATCAGGGGCGCGTACAATTGCTGCCATTGATAGGCTGTCCTTACCACCGTCAATGGCAATACCCAGCTCTATGAGTGTCTCCCTTAGGGCATATGCAGCCCGGTATAGTTTTACACCTTCACCAGGCAGCTTTGGTGCCCACATCCAGTTCCCAGAGCACTTCACATCCTCAAGTCTTGATATCTTTGCCCACATAAGGTTTGTGAGGGCCTCTGTAACAGCAAGCCTTGCCATTGCTTCTGGACTTATGAGTGTTTTGAGGGGTTGCTCCCCTATGGATATAGCCACCCCTGTGGTGCTGAAATGACTCTGTGCAACCACAGCCACATCACTAAGTGTAAGCTGCATAGGCCCAACACACTGCTGTTGAACTATAAGGCCTGTAACACTCCTGTCAACCTTATTCGTAAGGAACCTTTTGGAACCTACAGCCAGATTTCTCAGCACCCTATCCAATGCCTCTCTTACCCTCAATCCCTTGGGCAGGGTTAAGGGTTCAAGCCTCTGGGGTCTACTCTCCAGATTAAAGGTCTTCTGAGGCATCTTACCAAGTACCTTCGCAAGGGGCAGGTTAACAGGAGTGGAATCATCCATCTCATCATAAAGCACCACATAACCATCTCCAGTGACCTCTCCAACAACAGAAAAGGGGAGTTTCTCTCTCTCACAGATCTTCTTGAAAGTCTCAAGAGACTCTGGCCTCAGCAGAAGAGCATCGTTCTCCTGGTACTCTGCACCCCATATCTCAAGTACAGAAAGTGTCTCGTCTCCAAGGAGTATCTTTCTCACCTCTATCCTTGCACCCTCAGGATACACGATCTCCTTCAACACATTTGAATTACCACCAGCGCCCTGATCATGTATACTTATTATGGGATTCTCTTCCCCTAACTCAATACATGCCCTTATCACTCTGTTCAGCTTCTGTTCCATCTCTGCATCGCCACGCTGGACAGCTGAAAAATCAAGCTCCTCCACATTCTCGCCCTGTATCATACTGGAGGCTGCTCCACCACCAATCCCGATCCTGTAGGCAGGCCCACCGATCTTGACCACAAGCATACCAATCTCAGGCTCTCCCTTCTCAGTATGTCTGTCATCTATCTGGCCCACTCCACCAGTAAACATTATAGGCTTCACCCATTCCCACCTCTGTCCGTCAGGTGTCCTCAGCCCAAAAGACCTCGTAAAGCCCTGTATCACAGGCTCTCCAAACTTGTTCCCGTAGTCAGAGGCACCATTGCTCGCCTCTATTTCTATCTGCAGTGGGGTGGCAAGATTGGCTGGATAAAGAAAGTCCTCCTCCCAGGGCAGTTCATATCCGGGTATTCTGAGGTTTCCCACACAGTATGCTGCAGTACCTGCGATCACATGGCTACCACGACCTGTGGCATGGACATCACGGATCCTTCCACCGGTGCCTGTCTCAGCTCCTGGGAAGGGCGCAACACCCGTGGGAAAGTTGTGCGTCTCTGCTGTAAAAATAGGGTGCAGAAGAGGCTCTTCCTCTCTGAACGGAGAAGGCCTTGTGGTATCCTTGGGCTTTATAATTCTTACCCTAAATCCCCTTATTGCAGAGGAATTATCCTTGAAGGCGATAACCGAGTTTGTAGGATTCTTCATAAGGGGTTCTTTTATCAGGTTCATCAAGGTATAAGGAGCCTCTTTTCCATCAATAATCAACCTTCCTTTAAAGAACCAGTGTCTTGAGTGTTCACTGTTTGACTGACCAAGGTCAAAACACTCCACATCAGTAGGGTTTCTCCTGAGATCATTCACAAAAAGATTGTAATAATACTCTATATCCTGCTCATCAAGTCCAAGACCCATCTGGCGGTTTATTCTTTTTAATGCCTCAATACCCTCCTCTATAAGCGGTATAACCCTTACAGGTTCTGGTTTTATGCCAGTATCAAAACTTGTGAGCCTTTCAGGATAGGGACACTCTGTCATACGGTCGTGTATGAGGGGAAGTATTTTCTCCTTCAATACCTCGATCCTCTGCTGGGGTAGAGGATGTCTAAAATAGAACCTGTACCTCCTTGATCTTTCTATCCGTTTTATCTTGTATATACCACAGGCATTGCAGATTGAGACAGCATTTGTTGACCAAGAGGTGGTGAAGTTCATCCTCGGGCCTACTTCTATCAAAAGAGAATCCCCTGTTTCTTTTTCAAGAAAGCTTTCAGTGGAGAAGCCTTCTGGCTGGAATGTCTCAGCAAGAAGCCACCTCAGCACAGACATCTCATTCTCAGTCAAAAGGTCTTCAGACTGGACATAGAAGCAATACTCCGTCTCTATTTTAAGGACCTCTTCTTTAGTCAAGGAGTTTATCTGTTCTCTCAGACGCCTTACTACACCTTCGCTCAGGGCAGGCGTCCTGTAGAAGTAATAGAGTCTCATTTTTTACTCCTTTTAAAATCTTTAACTATCTATTCTAACCTAAAGAAACCAGTTAGTACCAGAAATTACTGTTCCGAGGTAATGTCAATCTTTCTGTGTAAATTCTTTAAGAGGGTGTAAACTCCAATGCTCATTCAAATAACTTATTACTGCATACACTATCCTCTCTATACTTT
>MTOU01000013.1 GCA_002011745.1 Nitrospirae bacterium JdFR-85 | reverse complement strand
ATTATTAGACAATCAGGAATACCAAAAGAAGAATTTGAGACAGAATGATTCTAACAACCCTTTCCTGCGGACGGCTGTAGCCGCCGCAGAAATTGGCGTTATGTATTAAAAAATGGCCGAGATACTTGATAAATTACGTGGTGGTGATTTACGATCAATTGGTCGGGCAAACGAGGTTGTAAATGATATTAAAAAAGATACAGGCCTGTTTGCCAAAGTATTTGAAGGCCTATATCATGATGATCCTATAATTAGAATGCGATCAGCAGATGTGATTGAAAAAGTTACTCGTTCAATGCCTGAATTATTACATAATTTCAAAGATAATGTCATCTCATTATTAGCAAGCTCTGACCAGCAGGAAGTATGTTGGCATTTGGCACAGATAGCGCCAAGGCTTTCGTATAAATATATGGAGGAGCAGAGAGTTATAAATGCATTAAAGCAATATTTGAGTCACAATAGTAAAATCGTGAGGGTGTCCGCGATGGATGCACTTGCTACTTTAGCAGAAAGAAATCATTCTATTATTGAAGAAGTTATTAAGTTGATAAAAAGTCAGTTAAAGCAAGGTAGCCCTTCTATAGTCTCTCGCGGGAAAAAATTATTAGAAACGTTAGAAAGAATGAGGACAAATGTCTAAATTGAATTTGGTGAAGAAATATAGATCTTACTACAGTGCTGGCAAAAAGCCAGAAATCGTTGAATTTGAACCAATCTCATATTTAACAATAGTTGGTAAAGGAGAGCCAGCAGGGATAGAATTCACAAAAAAGGTTGAAGCGTTATATCCATTGGCATATGGAGTTAAGGGATATTATAAAGACCAGGGGAATGATTTTGCTGTTCCAAAACTAGAGGGTCTTTGGTGGATTGATGAAGGGAAGGATTTTTTTGAGGCTTCAAGAGAAGAGTGGAGATGGAAGCTACTTATTCGTATGCCAGAATTTGTGATAAATGATGCAATTGAAAGAATTAAGCCAGATATAATTAAGAAAAAGAATAATGAATTGATCGGTGAGATAGAATTCGAAGAGTTGTTCGAGGGTAAATGTGTCCAGATAATGCATATCGGGCCATACTCTACAGAGCATGAAACAGTAAATCTGCTAATGAAATTCATCAAGGAACAAGGTCTAACAGTAAATGGATTACATCATGAGATATACCTTTCTGATCCTAGGAAAGTGCCTTCAGATAAAATGAAGACAATTATTCGGTATCCAGTAAAATGATAAAGGATAGCATAACAAGTCGCTGCACCTGACCTCTATTCCGCTGGCGCTCCATAGCGGTATGTGAACTTAGTCGTTAACTCTAAGAGAATGGTCGATAATGAATTAGAATTCGTCAAAAATATTCTCCAGGCATCTGTGATTATAGAGGCATGTATCATGAGGTCCGCTGGGATTTGTCAGGTTTAATCTTCCTGTCATTTTTGCTGGAGTCCGGCGTCCAGGCCAGAAGAGACTCAAGATCCTGTTATTTTTACTTGAGCCTGATGAAGTAATAACTCTAAAACATTTATTCGTTTCACTGGAGGAGAGCCTACTTTGCAATGGGATGGCATATCTGAAGTAATTAAAAAATATTAATTTCAGATCAACAAGTCCCTATCCTTATACACAAACAAATGACATTGAAATTGGAAAGGATAATATGGATACGCATATTCTTTCTGCCATGCCGAAATAGTTTTTTCTATTTGAGTTATCCTTCAAAGGCACCAATTGTCATGAATTTGAATTGTTGGCAGGAAAAGATGGCTCGCTGTTTGAACTCTGCAGAGTAGCTGAAGAGGTCAGAATATTTCCTCTACTTGAACTTGGTTCCAGGAAGTCACGATATTCAGAGCTGGTGCTGAACATACTTGAACAACAGGGCTATTCAGTAGAGATTTTACCAGTTGAGTATGAATTTCAGAAAGGTGGGAATGAGATGTTAAGGGTAAAATTATGTTAAAGACATACGACATGCTGGTGGCAAATAACCGAACATAATATAGAAAGGGGCATTATAACATTTAAGGAAAGATAAGCCTGGCTTATTTCACCGAAACTCTCTTCTATAGATGAAAAGAGCCAATATAGTGGATTTTTCTTGTATTGACATCTTCTCTGCTGTCCTGGTATTAATAAAAATATAAGGGCATTGCCCTAAGGATTAAATTTATGTAAATAAGGAGGGTTAACCTTAGATGAATACATTCAAAACATTTATGTTTCTGTTAATATTAACTCTGTTTTTCGTCTGGGTTGGTGGGTTAATCGGTGGGAAGACAGGGATGACATTTGCTATAATCATGGCTGCAATGATGAACTTTTTTGCCTATTGGTTCAGTGATAAAGTGGTGCTTGCCATGTATAGGGCAAAAAAGGTTACAGAGGCAGAGGCTCCTGAGTTGTACTCTATTGTAAGGACCCTTGCCCAGAAGGCAGGTATGCCAATGCCTAAGGTCTACATAATTCATGAGGAGCAACCAAATGCATTTGCTACAGGAAGGAGCCCAAAACACGCTGCAGTGGCTGTGACTACAGGTATTATGAGGCTGTTGAGTCCTGAAGAGCTTGCAGGAGTGATAGGTCATGAGCTCGCCCATATAAAGCATAGAGACATTCTTATAAGTACAATTGCTGCCACTATAGCAGGAGCAATAAGTTATCTGGCCCAGATGGCCCAATGGGCACTTATCTTTGGTGGTTGGCGTAGAGAGGATGATGAAGGTGGCCATCCTATAGTTGCACTTCTGATGATGATTATAGCACCTATTATTGCCCTTATTGTACAGATGGCCATCTCAAGATCGAGAGAATTTGCTGCTGATGAAGGAGGAGCAAAGATTGCTGGTAATCCAAGGTTTCTTGCGAGTGCCTTGAGAAAGCTTCAATGGGCTGCTGAGAAGATACCAATGAATGCCAATCCAGCAACTTCTCATATGTTTATAGTCAATCCTCTTTCAGGTAAAAGTTTAATAAAGCTGTTCAGCACCCATCCTCCCATTGAAGAAAGGATTGCGAGACTGGAAGCAATGAGTCTCTAATCAGTCATTATCAAGGTTTTAATTCTCTTACTGAAGAAACCCTTCTGGGGTTTCTTCAGTAGATTGAAATTCTCGGTAGCCAAAAGCCTTCCTTTTGTGTTATAAATCATTATGATTAAGCTTCCTGATAAGATTCCCTCCTCAATTGTTGAAGAGATTGTTCTCCTGACAAGTGTTCTAAAATGGTTAATACTATCAGTGCTTACAGGACTTATTGTAGGTATATCTGTTACCGGTTTTCTATTTGCTCTTGAGCAGAGCATCCAGTATACTTCTCGATTTGGTTTTTATTTTCTCCTTTTGCCAGTAGGAATGTTTCTGAGTGCATTGATTGTGAAGTATGTTGCTCCTGAGGCAGTAGGACATGGTACAGAAAAAGTTATAGAAGCAGTCCATAAGAAGGCAGGAAAGATTAGCTTTCCTGTAGTGCCTGTAAAGTTTGTTGCCACAATAGTAACACTGGCTACAGGTGGTTCAGTGGGTAAGGAAGGCCCCTGTGCACAGATAGGTGGAGGTGTTGCTTCACTTCTGGCAGACTGTTTCAGGTTTTCTGATTATGATCGTAGAAAGCTGGTTATCTGTGGAATAAGCGCAGGATTTTCAACCGTCTTTGGCACCCCTATAGCAGGTGCAATATTTGGGATAGAGGTCCTCTATGTGGGTAATATCTTTTATGATGCCCTCTTCCCTTCTTTTGTCTCAGGGATGGTTGCATTCCAGGTTGCCCATTTTCTCGGCCTTACTTATTATCATAATCCCATCTCCTTAGCACCTCTTTTCAGTCAGTCATTTGTTATAGATGTTGCCCTTTCTGGTCTGTTCTTCGGAGGTGTTTCGCTCCTGTTTGTGGAGACAATGGAGTTCTTTAATAGAATGAATAAGAGGATTATCCTTTGGCGGCCTTTAAAGGCATTTCTGGGTGGCAGTAGCCTCGTGATCCTCACTCTTGTTTTCGGAAAGGACTTTCTTGGGCTTGGCTTGCCAGTTATAAAGGATGCACTTGATGGTGCAGAGATACTGTGGTACTTTTTCTTTATAAAGATGCTCTTTACCTCTATCACCCTTGCTTTTGGTGGCAGTGGAGGAATCGTTACACCCCTGTTCTTTGTTGGCGCTGCTTCAGGAAGCCTCTTTGCAACGATCACAGGAGCAGACAGAGCAACCTTTGCTGCGATAGGAATGGTAAGCGTGCTTGCAGGCGCAGCCAATACTCCTATCTCCGCAAGCATAATGGCAGTGGAGCTTTTCGGTGCAAAGATAGGTCCCTATGCAGCTATCATATGTATAATAAGTTATCTTCTTACTGGACATAGAAGTGTCTATCCCTCTCAGGTTATAGTAAGGACTAAGTCTCCCTCAGTCTATGTGGAACCAGGCAGAGTTATTGAAGAACTTGAAGGTGTTGAGGTGAAGCCAAGGAAAGGCACTCTTTTTGACCTTATGCTGAAGTGTATTGAGACAGCCATGGTGTTTCTTACAAAATCCTATGAGTACATAAAGAAGAAAAAAGAGAAGAGATCAAAATAGAATACAAATGGCCAAGGTCTTGGTAGGGATGAGCGGTGGAGTGGATTCCTCGGTTGCTGCCTATCTACTCAGGCAGCAGAGGCACGAGGTAGTAGGGGTGAGTTTGCTCCTTATAGAGACACGTGGCAGGGTTCATCCAAGGAGTTGTTGTACCATTGAGGCAATTGAGGATGCAAGAGAGACCGCCCATTATATAGGAATCGAGCACTTTACTGTAGAGGCGAGGGCCGAGTTTATAGATAAGGTTATTGAGCCTTTTGTTCAGGGCTATCTTAAAGGTATTACACCGAACCCCTGTATCCTTTGTAATCTCTACATCAAGTTTCCATATCTCCTAAAAGAGGCGGACAGGATCGGTGCAGACTTCATCGCCACAGGCCATTATGCAAGGGTGGAAGAGACCCCAGAAGGATATCTTTTGAAAAAGGGCATCGATCCTCATAAAGACCAGTCATATTTTCTGTATGTGCTCAAAAAAGAGACCCTTGCAAGAATTCTCTTCCCCCTGGGAGGGTATAGAAAAGAAGAAGTGAGAAGGATTGCTGCTCAGGTGGGGCTGCCTGCTTTCAAGAGACCTGAGAGTGTGGAGATATGTTTTGTTGGAGGAAGTTACTCCAGGTTCATAGCAGAGGTGGTGCCTGAATCAAGAGTGCCTGGTCCTATTGTAGGGCCTGAGGGTAAAATTATAGGTAGACATCAAGGGATCTTTAATTTCACCATTGGTCAGAGGAAAGGGCTTGGTGTGGCCTATGGAGAACCCCTGTACGTGGTGAATATAGAGCCTGAGACGCATACAGTCTATCTGGGGAGGAGAGATGCTCTGTACAGAAGAGAGGTAGTTGTTGAGGAGTTGAACTGGCTCTCAACTCCCTTAGAGAGAGTGACTGCAAAGGTGAGGTCAACCATGCTTGACAGACCTGCCACTCTGAGGCTCCAAGACGGAAGCAAAAGGGTTCAGCTTCTGTTTGACGAACCCCAGTGGGCACCTGCACCAGGGCAGTCTGCTGTGTTTTATAATGGTGATGTGGTCATAGGTGGAGGCATTATAAGATGAGATGGACCCTTAATAGGAAGCTGATCCTTATGATGACATGTCTCTGTGCCACGGTTGTTATCCTCATGGTGGTTCTTAACATATACTTTGAAAGGGCACTTATGAAGGCTGTAGAGAGGAAGACTGTTGAGCTTACCGAGGCAGTGCATCTGGCTATTGAGGAGATAATGAAGTCTGAGGAGAGGGATTATATGAAGTTGTACAACCAACTGAAGAAGCTCCAGCCCGAAGGAGTAAAAGAGATAGACATAATTGATGGGGCTACAAGGGTAAAGGCGAGTACGAATCCTCTCAAAATAGGAGAGACCACTCCTGAGAAGATTACCGAACTTATATTTAAATCTGAAATGGGACAGTTTGTGACTGCTGAAGGTAATCTCTACCATATTGTGCTTCCTATAGTTGCCAGAGGGGAACACCAAGGATACATACATATGATCGTAAGTACCGAGGATTTGGCGATGCTTCTTAGGTCTCATACCAGAAACAGACTGATAGCAACACTTATTGTCTTTATCCTGGGTGCTGCGGTTGCAGTATGGCTGTCTTCAAGATACACAAAACCGATCAGAGATGTGGTGAAGTCTGTAGAGTCAGTGGCATCAGGTGATCTGGATGTACAGTTGCCTGTGAATGAGAGTGATGAGATCGGGGTGCTCAAAAGAAGTTTTAATGAAATGACCAGAAGACTAGCAGAGTTCAGAAGGCTTGAGGAGAGGCTGAGACAGACAGAGCACCTCTCAACAATCGGAGAACTCTCAAGGACACTGGCACACGAGTTGAGGAATCCATTAAACTTTATCAATCTTACGGTTGACCACCTGATCAGCAGATGTGAGGACAAAAACAGAGAGGAACTCTTAAAGAGTGTGAAAGAGGAGATAAAGAGGCTTGATCACCTTGTGAACAATTTCCTCACTTATGGAAGGCCCCTGAAACTGAAGAAAAGACCCATTGAGCTGGTTGAGTTGATCAGAGATACCCTGTCCCTTGTGCAGGCAAAGGCAGAAAAACAGGGCATAAAGATAGAAAGAGATTATGAGATCTTAGGGTTTCTGAACATTGACGCAGACCCTGAGCTCTTGAAGACCTGTCTGCTGAATGTCTTTCAGAATTCTCTCCAGGCTATGGACAACGGTGGAAGAATGAGTATAAAGGTGGACAAGAAAGAGGATTCTGTACATATTATAATATCGGATACAGGAGAAGGGGTTGAGCCAGAAGTGGAAGAGAGGGTGTTTGAGCCCTTCTTTACTACAAAGCCTGAAGGGGTGGGGCTTGGGCTTGCTATGACAAAGAGGGTCATTGAAGAGCACGGTGGTAGAGTGGAATTCAGAAGCAGCAGAGGTGTGGGTACCACTGTTACACTAATCCTGCCTCTGGACAGGGGGTCAGCAGAAGTTGAGTAGCAGATGGCGGTTTGCTGCTGACAGGGGAGGCACATTTACAGACATAATAGGGTTAGACCCTGAAGGTCATATCCACACCATAAAGATCCTTTCTCAATCAGACGAATATGTTGACCCTGCGGTGGAAGGGATAAGAAGAATATTAGGACTTAAAGACAGTAGCCCCCTTTCTGAAGAGGAGATTGAGTGTATAAGACTGGGCACTACAGTGGCTACCAACGCCCTACTTGAAAGAAAAGGCGGTAGGGTGCTACTTCTGGTCACTAAAGGATTCAGAGACCTCTTTGAGATAGGCTACCAGAGCAGAGATGACCTATTCAGTCTCTGTATAAAAAAGCCCCAGGTCTTATATGAGAGGGTTATAGAGGTTGAAGAAAGGATCGGGCCTTCTGGTGAGGTGGTACAGGAGCTTAACAGAGAGTTGCTTGAAAAGAAAGTGAGAACAATTGCTCCAGATGAGTATGATGCCGTTGCAGTTGTGTTAATGCATGCCTGGAGAAATCCTGCTCATGAACTCTATTGCGAGGAGATACTAAAGAACAGGAGTTTTAAGAACATATATCTATCGCATCGGACATCCAGACAGATCAAGATCGTCCCGAGAGGACAGGCCACCCTTGTGGATGCCTATTTGAGCCCTGTGCTCAAGAGGTACATGGAGACGCTAAGGAAGGAGATCGGCAAGATCCCATTAGAGTTCTTCATAAGCTCTGGTGGCACTGTGGGATTCAACGAGTTTATGCCGAGGGATCTCCTTCTGTCAGGCCCTGCAGGTGGTGTGCTGGCAGTGGCTGATACGGTAGAGAAACTCGGCCTCAGAGGAGCAATAGGGTTTGATATGGGTGGTACCTCCACCGATGTATGCCGCTATGATGGATACCTTGAGAGAGTCTTTGAGAAAAAGATTAGTGGCATAGAGGTGCAGACAGAGATGCTTGATATAAACACTGTAGCCTCTGGAGGCGGCTCAATCCTCTGGTTTGATGGAAGAAAGATGAGGGTAGGGCCAGAGTCTGCAGGGGCGTATCCAGGACCTGCCTGTTATGGCTTTGGAGGGCCCCTTACGATAACTGATGCAAACCTACTCACAGGGAGACTAATTTCAGAGTTTCTGCCCAAGACCTTTGGTCGAGACAGACACTCATCCGTGGATGTAGAGGTAGTAAAAAAAGAGTTTGCACAGCTTACAGAGAGGATAAACCGTGAAATTGGCAGCAATCTGTCTTCTGAAGATGTAGCTATGGGTTTTATAAAGGTTGCAAATGAGAAGATGGCAGTAGCCATAAGAGAAGTCTCTGTAGCGAGGGGTGTTGATGTGAGGGAATACAGTCTTGTATGCTATGGTGGTGCAGCAGGACAGCATGCCTGTCAGGTGGCATCACTTCTTGGGATGAAAGAGGTGGTCTTTCATCCCCTCTGTAGCCTCATGTCTGCCTATGGTATAGCAATAGCAAGACCTGTAAAGAAGGTTTCAAGGTCCTATATAGCCCTTTATACGCCAGAGACACACAAAAAGCTGGAAGAAGAATTCGGGAGGATGGAGTATCTTCTGAAAAAGGGCATTAGTGGCCCTTTTATTCTGAAGAGGGAGGTTGACCTAAGGGTAAAAGGCTCTGATACCTCTATAACTGTCAGATACCGTGAGTATGAAGAGACACTGAGAGAGTTTGTAGAGCATCATACAAGGATATATGGCTTTTACAGACCGGACAGACAGATAGAGGTTTCTGCTATAAGATCTACATTTCAGCTTCTGACAGATTTTATTAAAGATGCTGAAGTCGAATCTTATCTCAGAGATGCACCAAATCCAGAGCCTCTGCTTTTTCAGAAAATGTATACAGAAGAAGGGCCTCTGATAGCCCCTGTTTACAGAAGAGATACCCTGCCTGTAGGGTTTGCTATTAGTGGTCCTGCCATGATAGTGGATGCCTTTACCACGATTATAATTGAAAAGGGCTTTGAGGCCGAGGTGGAAGAGGGCAGTTTTATCATTGCAAAAAATCTCGGCATCCTTAAAGACAAGCTCAGAATAAAATACAGAGAAGATAAAGGGCCTGATCCAGTGCTATTGGAAGTCTTTAATAATCTCTTCTCAGGAATTGCGACTGAGATGGGACACACCCTGAGGAACACTGCCCACTCAGTAAATATAAAGGAGAGGCTCGATTTTTCCTGTGCAGTGTTTGATCCTGAGGGAGGGCTTGTCGCCAATGCCCCCCATATACCTGTACACCTCGGCTCGATGGCAGATACTGTAAAGGCGATCCTTGAAGAGAGGGGAGATGATATAAGACCCGGAGATGTCTATCTCACTAACAACCCTTACAGGGGCGGTTCTCATCTGCCAGACCTCACAGTGGTTTATCCTGTGTTCTCGGAGGATGGAGAACTGCTGTTTTTTACTGCTTCAAGAGGGCATCACTCTGATATCGGGGGTAAGACCCCAGGTTCAATGCCTCCTGAGGTAAGAGATATTACTGAAGAAGGTATTGTTATTGATTGTTTTCTTCTCATGCGAGAGGGTCATTTTCGTGAGGAACAACTGAGAAAGCTTCTTTCAGAAGGCCCCTATCCAGTGAGAGACATAGAACAGAGTGTTGCTGATATTACTGCTCAGGTGGCTGCATGCAGAAAGGGAGAGAGGCTCCTTAAGGAGCTTATACAGAGATACGGGTATGAGACAGTAAAAAGATATATGGCCTATATCCAGGAGAATGCAGAGTACTCTATAAAGGTTGCACTTTATGGATTGATCCAGCAAGGGCAGAGATTTGAGAGCACCTTTGAAGAACACCTTGATGATGGTACACCTCTTAAGGTGAAGGTGGTGATAGAGCCGGGAGAGTCTCCTCCTGAGACCCTTACTGCTGAGTTTGACTTCACTGGTACAGGTCCAGAACACCTAAGTGACAGTCTCAATGCACCCCTTCCGGTTGTCCATTCAGTTGTACTGTATGTGCTCAGAACATTGACTGGGAGCGAGATACCCCTGAACAGTGGTTGCTTGAGGCCAGTGATAATTAAGGTGCCTGAAGCTACAGTACTTAACCCGCGGTATCCTGCACCTGTGGCAAGTGGTAATGTAGAGACCTCCCAGAGGGTGGTGGATATCCTGTTGGGTGCACTTGGGGTCTCGGCAGCCTCCCAGGGTACAATGAATAATCTCCTGTTTCAGGTAGATAATGAGACACCTTATTATGAGACCCTCGGCGGAGGTGCGGGTGCAGTTGAAGGATGTCCAGGTGCCTCTGCAGTGCAGGTACACATGACAAACACAAGAATAACAGATCCTGAGATTCTGGAACTTCGTCATCCCGGTGTAAGGTTGAAGAGATTTTTAATAAGAAGAGGTTCAGGGGGGAAGGGTCTTTACCCTGGTGGAGATGGATTAATAAGAGAATTTGAGTTTTTAAAGGAGGCGACTGTGACAATAATATCTGAAAGGAGAAATACTCCAGCATTTGGGATAAAAGGGGGAGGCAGTGGCTCTTCAGGCGTAAATCTTCTACGGAAAAAGGGGAAAATCATCCGCCTGCCTCATCGGGTGAGTCTTAGAGTAAACCAGGGAGATACAATAATTATAAAGACTCCAGGTGGTGGTGGCTATGGTTCTGTTCAGGACTAAATTTAGAGGTATTATATTAGGGAGGATTCCTGAAAGAAATCCTCCCTATGTTTTTTATCCTATTTGCTTTTCTTCTTTTTTTTAGAAACTTTTGATTTTTGGACGAATTTGGTTTCATCCATGCTGTTGAAGACCTTAATGTCAGAGAGCCTTACACCAGCCTTTGAAGGATGACAGATAGCACAGAACTTTTGCATCTCTGCACCACCTTTGGTATCAACCCTTAAATATTTGTAGTTCGGATTTGATGGATGAGGATCATGACAGCCTACACATTCGAGTTTTCCATCTCTCAAGAAGACCTTAGGTACAGAGGCTACCTTCTTATTAGGAACCACTCCATAAGGATGGCTCATTGCTGCAGCCACAGGCATAATTCCCATTCCACCATTCTCAGGTGTTTCATGGCAACCGAGACAGAGGGCTGTTACACCTTCGTAGGGTTTCTTAGTTCGTGGGTTAATGGCTTTCTTATTAGGTTCTACTGCAAATATTATGTTGCCCTTTGCATCGTGAATTCCGTGGCATCCTGTACAGTTGAGTCCTTCATGTTTGCCTGCCGCAAATACCTGGGGTGAGATAATCAACATTAGCGCTACTACGAGAAAAAGACTAAAAAGATAATATTTTCTCATAACACCCTCCTCCTTAAAATTAAAGTTTTGGGTATTATACGAAAGAGAATTTTAAAGTGTCAAGTATAAATTTTCAGCACCCAAATCGGAGATTGTTCCTTATATTGGCAAAGGGGTAATGATGACAATTGAGATTGACAAAGTTTCTTTATATTAATTAGTATGTTATTTCAGTGCAGAAAAGGATTAGAGATGTACTTTCAGGATATAATCATAAAACTAAACCAGTTTTGGGCTGAAAGAGGATGTATTATCCTTCAACCCTATGATATTGAGGTGGGAGCAGGCACCTTTCATCCTGCTACCTTCCTTAGAGTACTTGGTCCAGAGCCGTGGAAGGTTGCATATGTAGAGCCTTCCAGAAGACCTACTGATGGCAGATATGGGGAGAATCCAAACAGGTTACAACACTACTACCAGTATCAGGTTATATTGAAGCCCTCTCCAGAAGAGAGCCAGGAGTTATACTTAGAGAGTCTCAAGGCACTGGGACTTGACCCCCAAAAACATGATATAAGATTTGTTGAGGATGATTGGGAATCCCCAACCCTTGGAGCATGGGGTCTTGGATGGGAGGTCTGGCTTGATGGGATGGAGATCACCCAGTTTACATACTTTCAACAGGTGGGTGGTATTGATCTTAAGCCTGTCTCTGTAGAGCTAACCTATGGTCTTGAAAGGATAGCCATGTATCTTCAGGAGGTGGACAGTGTATTTGATATATTCTGGACAGAGGATATAAGATATGGTGAGATTCACCATAAGGGTGAGGTAGAGTTTTCAAGATACAATTTTGATCTCTCAGACCCTGTACTTCTTAAGAAATGGTTTGATGAGTTCGAAAGAGAATCAAGAAGGCTTATTAAAGAAGGCCTGATACTGCCTGCATATGAGTTCTGTCTTAAATGTTCCCATGTTTTTAATCTTCTTGATGCGAGGGGGGTTCTCTCAGTAACAGAGAGGACAGGTTATATAGCAAGAGTGAGGACGCTTGCAAAGGCTGTGGCAGAGGCATATCTGAAACAGCGTGAGGAGATGGGGTTCCCTCTGCTAAAAGAGGTTAGAGAATGGAAGGACGAGTCTGTAAAAGAAGAGTTGTTTTCTGTGGAGCAGAATGCTCCTTATAAAGGCACTCTCCTGCTTGAGATAGGTACTGAAGAAATTCCTGCGAGGTTTATTCCATCTGCGCTTGGACAGATAAAAGAGAGGGCCTCAGAGGCGTTTCAGAAACAGGGAATTGGGCTTAAGAGTATCCAGAGCTTTGGAACTCCCAGAAGGCTTATACTAAGAATCGATGGTCTTTCTGAAACCCAGCAGAAGAGGACAAAGAAGGTTTATGGACCACCCAAGAAGATAGCCTTTGACAGCAGAGGTCTTCCTACAAAGGCTGCTGAAGGGTTCGCCAGGTCACAGGGGGTTGATGTCTCTGCGCTGAAGATTGAAGAGACAGAAAAGGGAGAGTATGTATATGTAGAGACAGAGGAGGGAGGTACACCCACAGTGAAACTTTTACCACATATACTAAGGGAGTTGATCCTTTCGATTCAGTTTCCCAAGACAATGAGATGGGCAGACAAAGAGATAAGATTTGCCCGTCCAGTACACTGGATTGTGGCACTACTTGACAGTAGAGTGGTCAACCTATCCATAGATGGTATAAACAGTGGTAGAAAGAGTAGAGGTCACAGATTCCTCTCACCTCAGGAATTTCTGGTTGAAAATGCAGAGATGTTTTTTGATGAGATAAAGAGACGCTATGTGGTATATGATCATAATGAGAGGAAGGGCATGATATGGAGTTCTGTGAAGGCACTTGCTTGGAGTATAAATGGAGAACCTTTAAGGGATGATGAACTTCTTGAAGAAGTGAATTTTCTTGTAGAGTATCCCAGGGCTGTGTTATGCCATTTCCCAGAAGAGTACCTGAGCCTTCCTAAGGAACTTCTCATCACCGTGATGAAGGACCATCAGAAATACTTTGCTGTCTTGGACAGGAGTGGCAGGCTTTTGAACAGCTTCATTGTAATAAGCAATACCAGCGAAGCAAATGATGAGGCTGTCAGAAGAGGCGCAGAGAGGGTTATAAAGGCGAGATTTGAGGATGCAAGGTTCTACTATGAAGAAGATATTAAAAGGCGACTGATTGATAGGATTGAAGAGCTTAAAGGTGTTACCTATCATGAGAAACTTGGGACACTCTTTGACAAAGTGCAGAGGATAAAAGAGATAGCCTGTGGTCTTGGAGAGAGACTGAAGGCTGATGTAAATAAGATTGAACGGGCGGCTCTTCTTTCAAAAGCAGACCTTGTTACAGGTGTGGTAAGGGAGTTTCCGGAGCTACAGGGAGTAATGGGTATGTACTACTGTGTTGAACATGGAGAAGATCCTGAGGTATCCAAGGCAGTATATGAGCACTATCTTCCTACACATGCAAAGGATAGTATTCCAGAGACTGAGACAGGTACAATCCTAAGTCTTTCTGACAGGATAGATACAATTGTCAGCTTCTTCTCAATAGGTCTGAAACCTACAGGTTCTGAAGACCCTTTTGGGTTGAGAAGGGCTGCAATGGGGATAATATCTATACTGCTACAGAAGAGATATCCCCTGAGTATTGAAGAGATCATATCCTTTGCCATTGAGACTGCCGGCATAAGTGAAAAACATACACTCAGAGAGGAGGTTTCTTTCTTTTTTATTCAAAGACTTGAACCATTCTTCATTTCTGAAGGTTATCCCTATGATGTTGTGCAGGCAGTACTTGCGGGTATCCTTAAAAGGCCTCTGGCTGAGACAAAGGCGATACTTGAAGCACTTATGGAGTTCAGAAACTCAGAAAAGTACAATTCTTTGTTGATTGCACTTAAGAGGGTCTATAACATCCTGAAAGATCTCCCTACAGGTGAGCCCAAGAAGGAACTCATGATCCATCCCTCTGAGGAAAAACTCTACAGTACTGCAGTAGCTGTAGCTGATGAGTCAAAGAGGCTTCTGAAGAAAGGAGAATATCTACACTGCCTTCAGGAGTTTACCAGGCTTATAGATCCCATAAATGAGTTTTTTGACAATGTCCTTGTAATGGACAAAGATGAAGACCTCAAAAATAATAGATTATCAATACTTGGTCTGATCCGTACCACTGTTTCAGGGCTGGCAGACATGTCTAAATTGATGGAGGTTTGAATAGTTATTGACAAATTCATTCATCCTGTGATATGAAAAACTTCAACCTGTGTTACAGGTGAGAGAAATTTTTTGTAGAGGAGGCATTATTATGAATATTCCTGAGGAACTAAAATACCATAAGGAACATACCTGGGTAAAGGTTTCAGGGAAGAAGGCAACCATAGGCATCACAGATTATGCTCAGGATCAGTTGGGAGATATTGTGTATATTGATCTGCCTGATGTGGATACAGAGATAGAAAAGGATGAGGAGTTCACAGAGATCGAATCAACCAAGGCTACCTCTCCTGTGATCGCACCTGTCTCAGGTACTATAGTGGAAGTGAATGAAGACCTTGATGAGTCTCCTGAGATTATCAATGAGGATCCCTATGGTAAGGGATGGATAGTTATTGTGGAGATGTCTGACCCGTCAGAACTGGATGACCTATTTGATGCATCAGACTATGAGAGATATCTGGAAGAGGAGGCAAAATAGATGAAGATAGGGATAATTGGTGCAGGGCCTGGTGGATATGTTGCTGCTTTGAAGGCTGCTCAGCTCGGGGCTGAGGTAGTGGTCATTGAGGACACAGAAGTAGGGGGGACCTGTCTCAACAGGGGTTGTATCCCCACTAAGACACTACTCGCCTCTACAGAACTTTATAGCAAGATAAAAGAGATGGATAAGTTTGGACTTCAACTGCAGGGAGAGGTGGTTCCAAGGATCGATTGGATGATGCAGCGGAAGAAGAAGGTAGTGGAGACTCAGGTAAAAGGTATAAAGGGGTTATTTAAGAGTTGGGGGATCCAGCTGAAGAGTGGCAGAGGCAGATTAACTGCACCTGACAGAATTGTTGTAGAAAGTGGGGAAGGCACCGAGGAGCTAAGCGTAGATAGAGTGATTATAGCCACTGGTTCCAGACCAGCAGAGATCCCTGTCTTCCCCTTTGATGGTAAAAATATCCTCTCCTCAACAGATGCCCTTGAGTTACAGGAGATACCCAAGAGTATGCTCATAGTTGGAGCTGGAGTTATTGGTTGTGAGTTTGCCTGTATATTCAGAGAACTTGGTACAGAAGTGACAATTGTGGAGTTATTGCCGAGAGCTGTTTCTACTGAGGATGAAGAGATTTCTGAGCTTCTACAGCGAGAATTAAAGAAAAAGAAGATTAAACTCTTTACAGAGGTGAAGGCAGAGAAGGTAGAAATAAGGAATGATGGCGTGCATACCTTTTTATCCAATGGTAAGGAGGTTGTGACTGAGAAAGTGCTTGTATCCATAGGAAGAGCGTTCAATACAGAGGATTTAGGGCTTGAGGAACTGGGCATCCAGAAAGGCCAGAGAGGCGAACTAAAGGTGGATGAGAAGATGAGAACCTCTCTGGAGGGAGTCTATGCAGTAGGTGATGTTACAGGCGGAATTCTCCTTGCACATGTCGCATCAAAAGAGGGGATTGTAGCAGCAAAAAATATAATGGGGGCTGAAGAGAAGATGGACTACTCAACGGTTCCTGCTGCCATATTCACCTCTCCAGAGATTGCCTCTGTAGGTCTGAGAGAATATCAGGCCAAAGAGAAGGGAATTGAGTATATTACTGGACATTTTCAATTCAGGGCCCTTGGTAAGGCACATGCAATGGGCGAAATCTCAGGACTGATAAAGGTTATAGCAGACAAAAAGACTGATAAGGTCCTTGGTGTACATATAATTGGTCCCCATGCTTCTGACCTGATTCATGAAGCAGCCCTTGCTATAAAGGCATCCTTAAAGGTGAAAGACATAGCAGAGACGATCCATGCCCATCCAACCCTATCAGAAGGGCTTATGGAAGCATCTGAAGATGTTCATGATATGGCAATCCATATGCCAAAAAAGAAGTAACTACAGATGGCAAACCTTATTGATGAGAAGGGATGGTTTGAGAATGTAAGGAAAAAACAGAAACATTTTCTGTCAGAGCTTGATACCCTTTTGCGAGGGGTTGTTAGATTTTTCAATGTTGAGAATCTTCTGTTTAATGATAACAGAAGTATAGCTGATAGAAACTTCAGAACAGAATTAATAATTCTGAGGGATACATTACATCATCTGCTCAGTATTATTGAGACTATTATTCCTGAAAAATACAAGAATGCCTTCTGGTTTCAGAAATACGCTGAACAGAGCTTTCTTCCTGACCATAGCAGGGATAGAATAAAAGAGCGACTTATAAGACAGGAGACACCTGAAAAGTCTCTACTTCTTCTATACGACTTTCTTGTGAATCTCAAGGTCATAATTCAGGGATTGTTGAATTCTGAAAGAGTAAGCTATACAGAATTCAAAAATCTTGGGGAGCTTATTGAGAGACAGATTAGAGATAATCTCTTTTTTGATCCCTTCAGGAGAGAACCTAATCCTGAGTATGATCGAATATACAATAGAACTGTTTCCTCAATTGTGAGATCAATTGAGGCTAAGGAAGAAAGAAGGTTTGTTTCTGCTCTTATGATATATCTGTTTAGATGTCTTAGATTTCTTGGACATATTGACCAGAGTTCCTACAATGCAGCCTCTCTTCATTATTCACTTGTAATTTTGATAATGCTACACTCTGAGATAAAGGCGATTATAGAATTTATAAGGGAAGGTTTAAAACGATTGGAGAATAAAGAGCTTAAAGAGACTATTGATGCTATAAGTTTTCAACTTACCATGGAATCCAAAAGAGTGTTCAGACAGGAACTGAAGAATGTACTTGACAGTATACCCTTGAATAGGCTTAAAGGCAAGATTGAGACCAGCCATGGGATTCTGAGGAACATGATTGAACAGTGCATATTGCAGATCATCAAGTACTATAGGTCTGAAATTGAGGGTGAGACTATATTTCCTGGTTTCACCACAAAGCTGGAGCAGTCATTGAAGTTGAGAGAAGATATATATGTGTTGCTGAGATTAACTGATATGCTTGAGTCAAACTTTGAAGATAAACAGCAGAGAAGAAAGATATTTGAGGCCTTGAAGTCCTATATGATGTATTTTCAGAGCTTTACCTTTAGATTATTGAGACATGATGATTATGAAGAGTTTGAACGCTTCTTTAACAAGTTCCTGGTGTTGACTCCCGAGATGATAGTCAGAATAGACCATGGTAAGCTACTTACAGAGATTCATAGATTTAAGGTCTTTCTTGAGACCACAATAAAGATGGTTTCACAGAGAGAGGAACTCAAGGGAAAGGAGATCAATATCAAACAGGCAGAAGAAGTACTTAAACAGTTTCTACCTCACTAAGCAGTCTTTATCTTTTCTTAACCTGCTTGAGTGCTATCTGTTGTTGTTCTGTAACGATCTTCTCTATATTTAATAGAATGATCACATCTTGGCTGCTTCTTTCAATAATTCCTACAATAAACTTTGCCTTCAGCCCTCTGTATAGTCTGGAGGGCTTTCTGACCTTGTTGTCTTCAATCTCTTCTATTCCTTTCACCTCATCCACGAGAAGACCTATCTTCTCATCAGGCATTCTTACAACAATAATCCTTTCTTTCGAAGGTTTCTTCTGCATAGAGAGTCTCTTTCTCATGTCAACCACTGTAATTGCCTCACCACGTAGATTTATAACACCCACTATATATTCTGGTACCTCAGGCAGTGTGGTGAGCTTCATGGGATTTATTATCTCCACAACAGTAGATATCTCGATTCCGAAAATCTGTTCTTCTATTCTAAACAAGAGAAACTTCATTATTTCTTAACAGTGTACATTTCTAATTCTTTATGGAGTTCTTCCACTTCTGTCTGGAGAGATTTTAAAAGTTCTGATATCTCCCTAATCTCTCTTTCTGTATCCTGTGATATTCTGTTTATCTCATTTATTGTATTAGTAAGAAGGTGATTGAGATGTTTTTCTTCAAAAAAGAGTCTTGATATCTGGGAAACCGACTCTGTAGTCTTCTCTAGATTTTCAGAAAGATAGCCTGTATTCTCTGACTGTTGTGCAATAGAGTTTTCTATAAAGTCTACAGAGTCTTTTATTTTTGAGATCCCTTCAACAAAGACCTTTATCTTTTCGTCTTGATCATGGACTATTCTGATAATACTCTCAATAAGGCTCTTTAGATTTTCTATTGCATTAAGTACCATTGATAGTCCCTTTGTCTGCTCCCCTGTTGACCTCTTTATTGAGACTGCCATGTCAGAGGTTTCTTTGGATGCTTCATATATTTCCTGAAGTACACCAGATGCATTATGGACAAGTTTGCTTCCCTGTTTTACAGAGGATACTACTTTGTTGATCTCATTCAACATCCCTTTTATCTCCTTTTTTATATCAGAGACAAGGGTAGCAATCTCTCCTGTGGAGGCAGCTGTCTTCTCTGATAACTCACTCATCTGGGAGGCTACTACTGCAAAACTCTTTCCTTGTTCTCCTGACTGGATTGCCAGTATCTGGGCATTAAGACTCAGCAGTCTTGTCTTTTCTGCAATATCGTTAATCACAGTAACGATTTTCTCGATATCTTCTGATCTATTACCAAGGCTCTTTATAGTTTGACTGAGGATGTTGACTTCACTAACTATAGACTCCATTCCTTTCAAGATATCCTGAACTGAATTTATACCCTGCGAGGATATGATCTCTGTAGCCTTCTGACTTAAATCTGCTGAGAGTTTTGCAGCTTTATCGATTTCTGTGATAGATTTTCTGATCTCATCTATTGATGTTGAAGCCTCCTCAAAGGAAATTGAGGCTTCAGCCATCTTAGAGTTTAACTCTTTTATATCTTGTCTCAATTCAGATATTGCAAAAGAACACTGGTCTATCTGTCTTCTGAATTCCCATGTGGTCTGAGTTATCTCATCATTTGTAGCCCTTAACTGGAGTATGGCAGAATGATTTTCTTCTGAAAGGCTCTGCAGTTGTGATGTTTTCGCCGCTACATTCTTTATTGTTTCTGAACTCTTCTTTATATCCTCAATAGTATTGTTCATTAGATTTCTCTGGTGTGAGATTGTACCTTTCAGGTTATCACAGGATAGAGTCAATTGGCTTATCGCAGCTACAGCATTCTTTATCCCGCTCTTCAATCTGCTTATGTTTGCCCTCAGTCTCTCAGATAAGAAATTGATTGTCTTTGAGAGAACTCCAAATTCATTGGGGTCTCTTACATCCAGTGTATGGGTAAGGTCTCCTACGGTTATCTGTTCTATTGAATTCTGGATCTTATACAATGGAGTGGTAACCTTCTTCTGGAATAAAAAGAGTATTACTCCTACAATCACAATAAAACCACCAAGCTGCAAAAAAAGTATATCTATTATTTGACTGGTGATCGCCTTTTTGATCCTATCATCTGAATATCTTATGGTTATTTTCCCGAAGGTCTTTTTATCTGATTTTATAGGGAAGTCTATACTCTTTTGAGACTCACCCAAGTAGGGCTTACTCTTTGAAAGAACCCTCTTTCCTTTATTGTCAAATATTTCCACTGAGTAAACATCTTTGTTATTTAATATGCTGTTCACCACATCCTCTGCAAGATGATTGAATCCAGTTTTTTTCATTTTTATTACAGCCAGGCTCTGGATCATTAGAGCATACTCGTTTAACCTTTCTTCTAACTGATTCTCAAGCAATCTTTTTTGTTTTTGTACAGACCAGAACCAGAGAAGACTTTGTGTGAAGAACATTACCAGAACAACCGTTAAAACAAAATTGATGCTTACACTTTCTCTAATGAACCTCCTCATTATTCACTCCTTTGTAGGTTTCTAAATAATGCCCAATTTAATCATTATCTCCTTTATACTATTGTAATCCTCTTTGGAGGCTTCCATAAAACCTGTGTAGTGAGCATCAATTGACTTTAGTACTGTAACTGCTTCAGGATCTGTCTCATTCAGGCCGAGAAAGATATCCTTTATTTTATTAACTTCTCCTTCTGACATCTCTGGATTTATACAGATATTGAATTCAGGAATTTCATCTGAAAATTTAATAAACCTCAGACCTTTCTCTTTAAATTTTTCTGCCGTGCTCTCCATAACTCCACCTGCATCATACTCACCACTAAGGACAGCTTTTGCAACTTCGTCATGATGTCCTAAGAAGTTGTAGAAGAGGAGGTCATCAAGGTCTATTCCAGCCTCAAATAACATATATCTTGGCACAATATATGATGAGGTGGACTCCCTATCACCAAAGGCAAAGGATCTGCCTTTTAAATCCTCGATCTTTGTTACGGGGCTGTTGTTTCTGGTGATAATCACAGAGTGGTGATAGGGCTTGCCTTCTCTGAGGGCCTTTAATATTATTCTTACTCCGTAATGGATGTTTGCCTTGATAAATGTAGAAGGAGTCATATAGCACAACTGTGTTACACCTGTGCCGATATCCTTTATTGCAGTATCAAAATCTGTAGCAACCTTGATCTCTACCTTTTTGTTAAGTCTTCTTGATAGAAACTCTGCAAGAGGATTAAATCTTTTATACATCTCTGCAGGAGACTCTAAAGGTACAACTCCAAATCTTAAGACACCTTCTTTAACAGATATACTGGCGAGCTTGAATCTTTCCATCTCTGTCATAATAAGTTCTGCATCCTTGACAAGTCCCCTCAGGGAGTTGTTAAGTTTAAATGAGAGGCTTCTATTCTTAACGGGAATATCTTTTATATTCTCGATAGACCTCTTTATTTCTGCAGAACCTGATTTCTGTTCTCTTATAGCATTAGCAATCTGCTGACTCTTGTCTTTGACAATATCAGTGCTGTCTTTTATCAATTTACCTTGATGGGACTGTTCCTCTGTTGACCTCTTCAGCTGATTAGCAATATTTCTCACCATTTCTGTTGCATCCATAATGAGGCTCATTCCTTTTGACTGTTCAGAGGTGGCTCTTGCTATCTGACTCACCATATCTCTTACATTCTCCATTAATTCAGCCACAAACTCAGCCGCCTTTGCCTGTTCAGAGGTCGCCTGCTTTATAGCCTTTGCCATATCTGATGACTGTTTTGCACTGTCAAGGATTCGGTGAAAGGCTTCAGAGGATTCCTTTACAAGTGAAAGACCTTCATTTACTGCCTCCAGTCCATACTGGGTGGTATCTATCGCCTCTTTAATCTCTCTCCTTACATTGTTAATGAGAGAGGCGATTTCTTGTGTAGAGAAAGCTGTTCTCTCAGCAAGATTTCTTATCTCATCTGCTACCACAGAGAATCCCTTACCGTGTTCACCAGCCTGTGCAGCCAGTATTGCGGCGTTCAGTGCAAGGAGTGTTGTCTGATCAGCAATCTCATCAATAACTGTCAAGATTTTTCCTATTTCTTCAGACCGGTTACCAAGCTGATTCATATACTCTGCGGTGGTCTCGGCTGAAATCTTTATCCTCTCCATTCCTTTAAGTGTTTTCTCAATGGATTCGATACCATAGGTAGCAGCATCCTGCATTACCTTCTCACTCAGAGCGGCTGACTCTTTTGAATTATCCTCTACCTCTTTGATTGCTGCCCTTATCTCTTCTAATGCAGAAAGTGTATCTTCAGCAGACTTCAGCAGTCTGTCAGCATTTTCTGAGACCTCTTTTAATGAGATACTCATCTGTTCAATAGATGAAGAAGTTGACTCCACAGATTCAAAGAGTTCAGTGCTGTTTTCAGCAATCTGTGAAATACTTGCAGACATCTCCTCTATTGCTGAGGCGGTCTGTTCTGAGGATACAGCAAGGCTTTCTGCTGCTTCACTAATTTCTGATATGGATGCATTTAGTTCCTCTACAGACGATGAGATGCTCTCTATTGCATCTGCCTCCTTTTTTGTTCCTTCAAGAATCTCTCTTGATTCTGTCTCAATTTCAGTGCTGACTCTCATCAGCCTCCTTGAGACATCTTTTACCCGCATCAGGATAGTAGAAATAGATTGAAGAGCCTCCTGGAGTGCGGAGGCTGCCATTCCTACCTCATCCTTTGATGCAATATCGAATTTTATGGTCATATCACCCTCAGATAGTCTCTCCGCATTTCTTTCTATCTTTTTGATAGGTATTACCACAATTTTTCTCAACGCAATCCATGTGGCAAAGGTAAGAGCCAGAATAGCAAATACTGAACCTACAATATTAAACAGGACCATCTCTTGCATTTTTACCTTTTCACCCTTCATAGACATGGATATTTTTACTGCTCCAAGAATAGGAGTCTCTTCAGTATGACATTTCATACAGGCAGCACTATTCATAAGAGGAAGATATATGGTAAGCATATCCTCCTTCTCCAAAGTTACAGGCATGGGTTGTTTGCTGAGTTTTTTTAGCAGTTCAGCCTCATGGGGCTTTGCGTCTTTTACAAATGCCTCTCTGCCCTCATGGTTGAATATCTCAATATCTTCAACATCTGCCAGTGTCCTGAGGTCCCTTGCCATCTCTTGTGTGATCTCTACTCTTCCTTCGAGCATTGTTCGTTCAATACTTTTAGCTACAATCTCTGCAGCAGCGAGCATTTTTTTTCTTGCCGTATCATAAAGGGAGTGTTTCTGAATCAGAAGAATTACTACAACAGCAAAAATGCACCCAGCTATTATGATTGATAGAATCACACCTATAATCTTTCTCTCCAGATTTCCCATTTCTCAGTCCTCCATAAATAGTCTATATTATTTTCTATTTTTAAACCTTAAAAAGAGAACACCTCCTCCACATTTAATACACTGAAGGGCACTTCTTTAAAAATCACTATGGCTGTGATGAATCTTGCGTCTTCCTCAGAGATGTTTGATGGAGGTGGCTTCAGGTCTTCAGTATTAAAACTACTAACTTCGACTATTTCGTCTATTGTTATACCTATAGGCCCTTTTGGTCCTTTTACAATAACGATTCTCTTCTTTCCCTGTAATACTTCTGTATTGTTGTCCTTCACTCTAAGCCTTTCCTTTAGATCAACAATAGGAACTATCTTGCCTCGTAAGGAAATAATACCTTTTATAAAGTTAGCACTCCTTGGCACAGATGTTATATCTCTGTACTTTATTATCTCTTGTATATCTCCCATTTGTAGTGCATAATACTCTGCTGCCACCCTGAAACAGAACATTTCAACAAGTGTTGTCTCTCTTTTGTCTGCTTGTTCAGCAACTGTGGTATCTGTAGAAGGTGAGTCTTCCTGTACAGGACGGCCCTTTGTCTCTTTATCAAAGGTTTTCTTCTTATGTAACTTTTTTCTGATCTTTGCAAGATCCATTATAACCTCAGTATCTCAAGCTCCTTTGAGGCATTTATTACACACTCCTCGTCTATAAGATCTTTATCCCTTTCAATAGCCTCAAGCATTGCATTTGTGGCAATACTGTTTATGAGTCTGGGAATTCCCTCTGAATACTCGTAAATCCTATGTATAGCCTCATCAGTAAAGAGAGAGCTCTTTCTGCCAGCAATTCTCAGTCTGTGAAGGATATATTCCTTTGTCTCTTCTTCAGACAGAGGAGGCAAATGGTAGTAGAGGCTTATTCTCTGCAAAAGCGGCTTGTACACTCTATGTTTAAATCTTCTCTTTATATCAGGCTGTGCCACAAGAATAATGCTTAGAAGATTAACATGATCTAATTGGAAGTTTGTCAGTAGTCTTATCTCTTCAAATGTTTCTCTTCGTGGTATTAGCTGTGCCTCATCAATTATTATAACAGGAGTTATCCCTTCTTCATTCAGCTCATATATTCTCTCATAGATCGCCTCAATAATTTCCTCTCTATATCTGGAGGTTGAATCAATATCAAAGCGTTTGGCAATGAGACGTAAAAACTGAGTAGGAGATAGTCTTGGGTTTATAATAAGGGCTACATTATAATTCTCATCAAGTTCATCCATAAGTGCCCTTGTAAGGGTAGTCTTCCCACAACCGACCTCTCCAGTGAGCAGTACCATCTCTCTTTCTTCAACAGCATATTGTAGCCTTGCCAATGCTTCTTCATGACTCTTGCTTAAATAAAGAAACCTTGGGTCTGGTGTCTTGCTAAAGGGTTTTTCCTTTAATCCAAAGTACTCCTCAAACATTCTCTCCCCTACTTCTTAAAAGGGTTTCACTGATAATGGCTTCTGTATCAATCACAAGTACCAGTTTGCCACTGCCTATCTCAGCAGCTCCTGAGAATCCTTTAAATCCCTCAAAATAGGGGCCGAGAGATTTTATTACAATATCGTGGGCACCTAAGAGATCGTCTGCCATTATCCCTATAATTCTATCCTCAAATCCTACTACCACAATAAACTTTTCTTCCTCATCTGGCTCAGAGAGTTGATAGAATTCCTTAAGGGATACAATAGGCACGGCCTTGCCTCTAAGGTTATATACAAGTCTTCCTTCTATACTGTTAAGTAAGCTCCTGTTCAGTTCCAGAGTCTCAGAAATAGAGGTCAGAGGAACTGCAAACTCATGGCCTGATGTCTTTACTATAAGGGCCTTTATAATAGCAAGGGTTATAGGAATCGTTAGGGATATCCTGGTAAAATTACCCTCATCGCTTTTGATGTCCACATAACCTCCAAGAGATGTTACCTTATCCTTAACCACATCCATGCCAACACCTCTGCCTGAGACTTCTGATGTCTCTTCCTTGGTACTGAGTCCTGGAGTAAAGATTAGTTCCAATATCTCATTTTCAGACAGTTCTGCATCTTCTTTCACAAGTCCCATTTTGAGGGCCTTGTTCAGAAGCTTCTGTCTGTTGATTCCTCTGCCATCATCCTCTACCTCTATCACCACATGATTGCCCTTCTGGTATGCCCTCATAATGAGTGTTCCTGTTTCGGGTTTGCCTAACCTTTTTCTTTCTTCAGGAGGTTCTATCCCATGATCTATGCTGTTACGTACAATATGCATCAAGGGATCAACAATCTCTTCTGCCACATATTTATCAAGCTCTGTGTCTTCACCATAGATCTGCAGTTCAATCTTTTTACCCATTTGTCGGGAGTATCTCCTTACCAATTGGGCTACTCTTGTAAAAATATGACCTATAGGAACCATTCTGATATCAAGTACACTCTGTTGTAATTCTGTCAGCCTCCTTTCGAGCATCTGTGATGCCCTGTGGATCTCAAATACTATATCACTGTATCCATACATCTGTCTGAGCTGTTGTTCTACAACCTTGATCATGCCCTTAGAGATATAGAGTTCTCCAATGGTATCAAGTATCCTGTCTACTTTATCTATATCTACCCTTACAGTGCTTGAGGTGCTTTTAATCGTTTCTAATGACTTTGGAGGAGGTGCCTTTTCAGGTGAAGGTGTTGGAGGAGCAGGAGCATAAATAAGTTTTGGTTCATTCTGGAGAATATTCTTCAGAAACTCTAAATCTTTCTCTGAACCAAAAAGGAGTTTAAATCCTATAGAACCTGCTGGTACGTCCTTTGTGGTAGGAAGAGTGGACAGAAGCTCACCAACACTTTTTATCTTCTCGGATATAGACTGCAGTTTTTTATCAAATCCTTCAAGGGGCAGCACCACTTCTAATGTAAAGATTCCTTTTTTATTCTTTATGTTTTCTTTTAGTCTATGTTCTTCATATTCAGAAAGTACTTTAAGTATTTCATCATCAATCAACCCCTTCAAGGAAGTCTCCTGTTCAGCAGAGGAGGCCGACTTTCTGAAATCATCTACTCTCTTGATCTCCTGGGATAGATCAACCTTTTTGTTGCTCTGCAAGGCCTTAATCGTTCCTTTCAGCGTGTCTATCTCTTTAAATAGGAAATCTATAACATTGTCATTAAGGGGAATTCTTCCCATTCTTAAATCATCAAGGAGTTCTTCTAAGGAGTGGGTTAGATTTTTTATGTCTTCTTGTCCAAAGAGCGATGAGTTACCCTTGAGGGTGTGGATAGCTCTGAAGAGGGCATTCAGTTTGTCAGGATCAGGGCTTGTGTCTAAGGATTCCTGTAACTGTACAAGATAGCCTTCTGCCTCTGAAAGTATCTCTTCTGCCTCAGATATAAACTCTTTTAAAGAGGCGCTCATTTCTGTAAAACCTTTAGTACAGTTTCTTTAAGTTCCTCTGCTTCAAAGGGTTTTGTTATATATGCCTCTGCACCAAGAGATATCCCTCTTCTGCGGTCCTCTTCTGACCTTTCAGTGCTGATAATTATGATGGGAATATCCTTGTATAACTCAGATGTCTTAATAAAGTTTATCAGTTCAAGACCGTTTATATCAGGCATATTTATATCTGTAATAATGAGATCGAACTTTTCAGAAGGAAGGGCCTTGAGAGCTTCAAAGCCATTGCTTGCTTCATATACATAAAACTCCTCTCCAAGGTCTTCAATAATAGTCTTTACCAAAGATCTTGTTGAGGCAGAATCTTCAACTACAAGGATGTTCTTCACTTAACCCTCCCCAACTTCTGATTTTAATTTATTCTGCTTTTTGTTTAAGGCTTCTCTTTAACAGCATCTTCTCTATGGCCATGCCTGCCTGACTAAGAAATATCTCAAGGGCTGCTGTGTCTTCTATGGGTTCTCTATTAGGGATATTATCACAATAAAGTAATGCCACTGCCTTGTCCTCAGCTATAACCGGGCTTATCACCACCTCCTCTGGCCACTCACCCCCTATAAGTTCAATAAGTCTCTCTGTTTCCTGATCTTTTAATAGTTCTCCTCTGTAAGGTGTCTTAGAATGGAGTATCCTTGCAAAAAAGGGACTCTTCTTTATATAGATGACAGTTTCTCTGATTTTTTCATCAGCATCTTCTACTTGGAGACCAAACTGTCCGAATCCCTCAAGGATATCTTTGCTTGCAGAAAAGAGTATCCCTCTCTGGTATATGCTACTTGCAAATCTGAGAATAAGGAGAAATATCTCTGAAATGCTTTCAGGGAATCTCAATTCTTGGACTATTGATCTGAGTGCAGAGATTTCTTTTGGAAAGGCTTCCTCTTCAAAAAAGGTCTGTTCCTCTGGGAACTCTTCTTCTAAGACTCTTCCATAATGGCGTGTTTCGTCATATATTCGTGCACATTCCATAAGAAGGTACTCTGGACTGATACCCTTCTTAAGAAGCCAGCCTTTTTTGAGGAGAGGATCATTGTCCAGGAATGTGTCGGGATCGAATCTGAAGTCGCCCTCTTTAAGAAGTAATAATCTATAAATAACTTTTTCGATCCTCTTCTTTGAAAAGGACTCCAGGTGGGCATTATCTATATATCCGAGTTCAAGAAGTATCTTACCTACAGAGCTGTTGGGCAATTCTTTCAATACCTTTCGTGATATCTGAAGCGCTTCCTCAGTAATTAATCCTGCATTTAACAAGTCATCACCTATATCATCCTCTTTGTCATCTGAATCCGCTCCAACTACAAAACCCTGTTTGAAAACTATTATAGCCCTTTTATCATCATATTTTAATATAAGAGTTCCACTTCTTTTACCAAGACCAATAATCTGGAGTATATCACTCAGACTAAGGTCTTCTAATCTGCCTGTTAAGCCCATCTATCCAATCCTTAAGAGATTTTTATGTATTATACATTATACATAAAATCAAGGGTTTTATTATAAATAAAATTGCTGATGGGTAATCATAAAGGCCTGTGAGAAAGGTGTATTCACTGAGAATGAGGCAGCCTGAGATATGAGGCTGTTCTTATAGCCTCTATTATACTATCACAACGTGCTACCGCCTTCCATGCGATATCATAGGCAGTGCCATGGTCAGGGGAAGTCCTGATTATTGGGAGTCCTACTGTGAAGTTTACCCCCTTTTCAAAGGCTATCATCTTCAGAGGTGCAAGCCCTTGGTCATGATACATACTTACCACAATATCCAACCTACCTCTTTTGGCAAGATAGAATATCACATCTGCTGGTATGGGGCCTTCTACTTTTAATCCTCTCCTCTTTGCTTTCTCAATTGCTGGTTTTATCAACTCCCTCTCTTCTGTACCAAATAGACCCTCCTCTCCAGCGTGGGGATTGAGGGCAGAAACCCCTATCAAGGGGTCTTCTATCGAGAGCATCTCTGCTGCTACAGCAGCAAGACATATTTTCTCATATATTCTTTCAATTGTTAAGGCATTAGGGACATCCCTGAGGGCAAGATGTGTGGTTACAAGAAGCACTCTCAATCCTTCTCCCATTAACATCATTGCATAGGTTTTTGTGCCTGTCAGTTCTGCAAGCATCTCTGTATGTCCTGCCCATGGATAACCAGCTGCTCGGAGAGCAGCCTTAGATATAGGGGAGGTAACCATTGCATGAAACTCTCCCTTTAAACAGCCATCTAATGCCTTCTTAACATAGAAGAATGCAGCACGACCTGAATCCTCTGTAGGTTTCCCTTTTGTCAAGTTGGTTATTCTATATGGCTCGATAATTTCTATATCCTTCAGCTTTAAGCCAAGCAGGGTTGCTGCTTCATAGAAGACATTTCTGTCTCCAATGAGTACAGGCTCACAAAGGGCTCTAACTTCTTCAGAAAGGGTAGCCTTCAGAGATATCTCAGGCCCGATACCACCTGCATCTCCCATGGTTATTGCGATTCTTTTCTTCATCATGAATCAGTTTAATATATTCAAGAAGGTTGTCTCAATAACTTAGGAACATATATAATCCCTTTTATGACTCAGAGGACGATTACAAAGGCTGCATCTTTTTTCTCTTCTGCCACCCTTCTGAGTAGAGTGCTTGGATTTGTGAGAGATGTGGTTCTTGCTAATTATATTGGTGCCACTGCCCTGTCTGATGCCTTTTTTGTGGCTTTCAGGATACCAAATCTCTTGAGAGAACTCTTTGCTGAAGGTTCTATATCTTCTGCATTTGTCCCTGTACTTACAGAAGTGAGAACTCTACAGGGTGAAGAGAATGTGAAGAGGGTTGCCTCAAGAGCCTTCACCTTTATTCTGCTACTGGTGGGAGCGGTATGTGTTGTTGGAGAGATAGTGACTCCTCTTATAGTGAAAGTGATTGCTCCAGGCTTTACTGGAGAGAGATTTTCTGTTACAGTGTTTCTTACAAGGCTGATGTTTCCGTTTCTGCTGTTTGTAGCACTTGCAGCATTCACGATGGGGGCATTGAATGTAAAGAAGGTCTTTTTTATTCCTGCCTTAGCACCTGCTTGGTTTAATGTGACTATAATCTCTACAATACTGATTCTATGTAGCATGGATGTGCATCCAGCAGTAGCAGCAGCCATTGGGGTAACCTTTGGTGGATTTATGCAATTTGCTACCCAGGCTCCCACATACATAAAGAAGGGCTATAGCTTTAAGTTTGATTTTAGATTCAATGACCCATGGTTGAAGAAGATGGGACTGTTGATATTGCCATCAACTATGGGAATGGCGGTTGTACAACTTAATATCTTTGTAAGCACCATCCTGGCTTCATTCCTGCCTGAGGGGAGTATCGCATACCTATATTACTCAATGCGGCTGATACTGTTTCCTGTAGGGGTCTTTGGAGTAGCCATGGCAATGGCAGTGCTTCCCACTCTCTCTGAGCATGCAACAAAAGGAGATACAGAGGCCTTAAGGGAGGATTTCTCCTTTGCTCTTAGACTACTGATGGTGATTGCGATACCTGCAATGATCGGGCTTATGGTATTGAGGGTTCCTATTGTGAACCTTCTGTTTCAGAGGGGGGAGTTTGATCTGGAGGCTACTGAAGGAACAGCCTTTTCACTTCTGTTTTATAGTCTTGGGATATGGTCAATGGTGGGTGTTAAAGTGGTAGTGGCTGCCTTTTATTCAATGCAGGACACAAAGACTCCTGTTAAGATTGCTGTTGTAGCATTGATGACAAATATTATCCTGAGTGTGTTATTGATGATACCATTGAGACACGGAGGTCTTGCACTTGCGAATGCTATCTCCTCCTGGATTAACTTCGCCCTCCTTTTTGCCGTTCTCAGAAAGAGATTGCAGAGAATTGATGGAGAGAGAATTATCAGAACGGTGCTTAAGGCTGCAGTTGCTTCTGTAGCCATGGGCGTGCTCTGCTGGTTAATGAGCAGAGGAGGTCTTTGGTACAGCAGTGGTGAATATCTCAAGAAAACACTTTTGCTTTCAGGAATTATTATCTCTTCAACACTCTTATATTTTCTTATAAGTCTATTTCTACGGCTGGATGAGATAAAGGAACTGAAAAGACTATTCAGTCTTAAAAAGAGATAATCAGTTCATTTGTTGATTCTTTCAATCTCACTATAAAGGACTGTCCTGTCTCTACCACTTCTTTTTGCTGTATAGAGAGCCAGATCAGCCTTTTCTATCAGGTCTTCTCTGTTTGTTGCGTCATCTGGAAATGAGGCCACTCCAAGGCTTATTGTAACAACAAAGGTTTTACTGCCAGCGGCAAATCTCTTCTCTTTTATCTTCTTTCTCAATCTCTCGCCCGTTCTGTAGGCCTGTTTGGCTGTAGCACCTATAAGTATAGTTGCAAACTCCTCTCCACCATATCTTGCTGCTATATCCACCTCTCTTATAGTTGCTCTTATGGTGGATGCTACTGTCTTTAATACCATATCTCCCACAGGATGTCCATAGGTATCATTTATGTTCTTGAAATGGTCTATATCAATAAGCATAAGAGAAAGTCTTTCGTCAAACCTTTCAGCCCTTTTAAGATTTTCTTCAAGTCTTTCCTGAAAGTGGTGATGATTATACAGACCTGTTAACCCATCAGTAAGGGCGCGGAGTTTTATCTCCTCATGTAGAATTGCTTTGGAAATACTTTCCGATGCCTGATTTATGAAGACCTCCAGCAGATTAAACTGTAACATTGTAAAGGCTGAGGGTTTCTCAGAATAGACAATAAGAAACCCTACTATAGTTGACTCATGGAATAGGGGAAAACATATGAGACTTCTCATTCCAGGTACTGAGATGGGTAAGACTCTGCTTTTAAACATTTTCACATCCTCAAGATACAGAGGTTCTCGGTTAGACCTTACTATCTCAAGGACTGTCTCCTTCAAGGTGAGTCTTTCTGGTTTTGTATCATCTTCAGAGGAAGTGATTATTCTATATTTTCCTGAATCTTTCATAATAAGTATCACCTTGCCTCCAGAGAGTCTTTCCACACTCCTGGGGATACTCTCAAGAATTTGCTCCAGCTCAAGCAGTTGCACCAGTTTTCCACTCTCCTCATGTAGCATCTCAAGCCCTTTCTGGTTTATGCTGATTCTTGTTAGCTCTCTCTGTCTTTTTATGATCCTTGCAATCTCTTCTGATACGCTCTGGACTACTTTTAGGTCTCTTTCATCGAATGCCTTAAAACGTAGGCTTTCTGCTACTACTACCCCGATACAGAAACTATTATCAGTTACAGGGGAGAGAATGATACTCTGTACACCTTCAGTCGCTTCATAACCTAAGGTGATGGTACTTTTTTTATCAATAAAATGGACCTCTGGTTTCTTCTGCTGAATGACCCTTTTGATCAACCCTTCATTGCTGCATCCTGGCAGGTTCTGCATAGTGCTGACAGAACAGGTTAGTTCTCCAGCAGAGTAGGAGAAGAAACTGACAGAGTCTGCCACAATAGATTCCTCCAGTGTTTTGAGCAGATGCTCTATCTCCCTCTCAAGGTTTTCTTTGTCCTCAAGATATCTCTTTAAGATACTTTCTTCATTAAACACAGAAGACTCTGTAACATCATCTGCCTCTGTTTTGAGTCTCTCATAAGAGAGCTTATACTCTTCTGCCTTTTTTCTGCTTCTGTGTAGATAAAAGAAGATAGGTATACTTGTGAAATAGACAATAGCAATAATAAGAATTGTGTCTTGGTCATGCCATACAAGTAGTTCCCGTAGATGTATGGTTGGTTGGAGCATCAATACTGCAATCAACGAGCCTAAATCAAAGAGAGGCAGTGTTACAGGAATAATAGGAATGTGCAACAGATGATAAATAGAACTACCAGTGATCTGATATAGCCCCTCAAAACCTATCTGTACTGTAAAAACAGATAGAAGGGGACTTTTTAAGGTTCTGCTGATATAGCAGTAAAGGATCAGAATAACTGCTATAAAGAACAGGAAAAAAAAGATGAAGACCAATTTGCCCTTCAGAGTGGAGAAAAGCAATCCTACAAGAGACAGCAGAGTAACAACAATTCCAAAGAGGATCAGGTGCTGACTAAGCCCCTTCTTTTTTCTTCTTCCTCCTTGAAAAACTTTCTGTAAAGAACTTCCCACTCCTGAGAACCTTCTATAATCTTCCTTGAATAGGACTGCAGTTTTTTTCTGACTGCTTCGTCAATCTCCTCACCCAATTTCAGTTCTTCGATTATGGACCTTCTTATCTGTCGTCTTATCTTTCCCTCATCCTCAATGACCTCAATTATCTCCCTCTCCTTCAGTCCCTTAAGAAGGATATGACTCATATGGGTTATCTTTTCTTCTGAGAGCATCATAAGATGAGATTTCTCTCCCTTATGAGTTTCTGTTTTGTCATGTCAAAGAGTTTTTTGTAATCCAGTCTCTTCGCTTCTATCTCTTTTTCATATTGGCTCAGTATCTGTCTTACCTCTTCATTCAGTCTATCTTCTACCATCAACTCATCAAGGAGTATTTCTCTGGTTATCTCTATTAGTTCCTCTTTGTCAATTTTGCTCTTAATATACTGCTTTTCTAATAGATCATTTACTATCCTTCTTGCCATTGGTAGGACCCATGACCTGGGTATCCTCATATTACTTCTCCATAAATGGTAAGAGTGCTATATTCCTCGCCCTTTTAATTGCTGTTGTTAGTTGATGCTGATGTTTGGCACATGTGCCTGTTATTCTTCTTGGGAGAATTTTGCCTCTCTCGGTCATATAGGTCCGGAGCAATTTGTAATCCTTGTAGTCAATATATTTCACTTTATCAGCACAGAACTTACAGTATTTTCTCTGGAACCTTCTTATCATCATTCCTCTCCTTTCTATCAAAATGGTTCAAGATCTGTTATTTCTTCAGGAGGCTCTATATCCTCTACTGATTCATCTGGTGTTGATTCTCTTCTTGGGAGAAATCTGACTGTATTAGCTATAACCTCAAATTTGCTCCTTTGCTGTCCTTCGTATTCCCAACGTCTTTCTCTCAGTCTCCCTTCTACAAGGACGCCACGTCCCTTTGATAGATACTGGGTTACACTCTCTGCCTGTTTACCAAATACAATGGTGTCTATAAAAAGTGTCTCATCTTTGAATTCCTCACCCTGTTTAACCCTTGAATTGACTGCTATCCTCATTGTAGCAACAGGAGTGCCTTGAGGTGAATATCTCAGTTCAGGGTCTTTTGTAAGATTACCTACAAGAATTACCCTATTAAACATCTGGTGCTCCTATGGTTTCTGTTGTCTGAGAAGTTGTCTCACTTTCAGAAGAGCTTGATGATTGTAGCTCTTCCATTAATGCCTCGATCTGTGGTTTTTTCTTTAACTTTACTGTCATAAATTTAAATACTGGCTCAAAAACCCTGTAAAAATCCTCTAATTTTTTTATCAGATCAGGTGGTGCCTTTATAGTGAAGAACATATAGTAGCCTTCTGTTCTCTTGTTTAATTCGTAGGCGAGTTTTTTCAGTCCCCAGAAATCTTCCTTAACTATTTCACCACCTTCTTTCTGTATCTTTTCTCTTATTCTCTCCAGGGCCTCCTGCAGCTTCTCTTCACTCAGGGTGGGTTCAATAATAACTACACTCTCATAGTAGTTATAGTTCATTCTACCTATACCTCCTCATGGATATTTAGCCCTCTCTCTAGGAGAGAGCAAGGAGTAAAATTTTATAGAATTTTTAATTTTAATTAAAAAGTTCCGAAATAGTCAAGATAAAACCAGATTCAGATTTTTTTAGTTATGCTTTGTATATATTGATAAAAATCGCATTCAGTACATGAGGATAGCTTCTGGGTAAAGGTGCCCTGGGGTTTTCCTCCACACATTGTGCCTGCTACAACCCAGCATATCTTTCCAGCTTTTTTAATATAAGCGGGACAGTCTCCTGTTTTGTCCCTTCCACACTTTTTAAACTCCCAACAATTCATCATAACTTCTTACCCCCTTTAGACAATGTTGAGTTTTCAAAAGGACCTCAATCCTGTCCCCTTTATAAAAATATTTAATTTAATCCAGAGAAAAGGCAGGTCTATTGTACAATAATAGAGGTGTTTATTGCTATATTTTTTTGCTCTCTGAATACAAATTCAGTTTGAAATCAACAGAATTTCAATTTATAATATTAATTATGAAGGTAGAGACACTCCCAGAAGAGATAAAGAGAGAGATAGAGAGACTGGTTGAAGAGTTGAATTATCACTGCTACCGTTACTATGTACTTGACTCTCCTGTGATATCTGATGAGGAGTATGATCGTCTCTACAGAAGACTCAAAGAGCTGGAAGAGAAGTATAACTATGTCCTTCCACATTCTCCTACCCAGAGAGTAGGGGCGCCACCTCTTGACAAGTTTGAGAAAGTAAGACACAAAATTCCCATGCTCTCACTGGACAATGCCTTCAATTACGAAGAGGTGAGGGAGTTTGATGAAAGGACAAAGAGGTTTCTCGGCACGGATGCTGAAATAGAGTATACTGTGGAGCCAAAGTATGATGGGCTTGCCATCGAACTTACCTATCGTAATGGTATGCTTTATAAGGCCTCCACCAGAGGAGACGGTTATGAGGGTGAGGATGTGACACAGAATATAAAGACTATAAAGTCCGTGCCTCTCAAAATAGCTGCCGATGTAGCAGTACCTGAAGAGATAGATATCCGTGGAGAGGTCTACATGAATGTAGAGGACTTTGAAGAATTAAATAAGAGTAGAGAGGCGGCTGGAGAGTCTCTTTTTGCAAATCCTCGGAATGCAGCAGCAGGCTCTGTTAGACAGCTTGACCCATCTGTAACAGCCTCAAGGAAGCTCCATCTGGCATGTTATGGAGTTGGGGCATACAGGGGAATCGAGTTCTCATCACAATGGGAATTTATCCAGTGGCTCAAGAAGGCGAGGTTTCCTGTGCCTGCATATCTTAAACTATGTAAAGGAATCAACGAAGTACTCGAGGCTATAGAGGAGATATCTGAGAAGAAGTCAGAATTTCCCTTTGAGACTGACGGCGTAGTTATAAAGGTGAACAGTTTTGAATTACAGAGTCGTCTCGGCGTCAAAACGCGTGAACCAAGATGGGCCATAGCATACAAGTTTCCTGCCCATCAGGGTACAACTGTGATAAAAGAGGTGATTCCGAGTGTTGGTAGAACCGGAATAATTACTCCTGTTGCCATATTTGAGCCTGTAAGGATAGGGGGGGTCATCGTCTCAAGGTCAACTCTCCATAACTGGGACGAGATAAAGAGAAAGGACATAAGGATTGGGGATACGGTGGTGGTTGAGAGAGCAGGTGAGGTTATACCCCATGTGGTGATGGTGGTAAAGGATAAGAGAACAGGAAAAGAGAAGATACCTGAGATACCAGAGAGGTGTCCTGTCTGCGGTTCCAAGGTGGTTAGGCCGGAGGGTGAGGTTGCAGTACGGTGTATCGGGCTTGATTGTCCGGCTCAGGTAAAGGAGAGACTGAAACATTTTGCATCCCGTAATGCCATGGATATAGAGGGGCTGGGTGATAAGAATATTGAACTCCTTTATAAGGAGGGGCTTATCAAGAGTTTTGTGGATATCTATAGACTAAAAAAGGAAGATCTTCTCAGGCTTCCAAGATTCGCCGAGAAGTCCGCACAAAACCTTATTGATGCCATACAGAGGAGTAAAAATACCACACTCTCCAGATTCCTCTTTGCCCTTGGTATACTCTTTGTGGGCGAGTATACTGCAAAACTTCTGGCAAGACACTTCAGAAGCATTGAAGACCTATATCATGTAAGTGAGGACAGATTATTGGATATTCCACAGATAGGTGAGAAGATCGCCCGTTCTGTGGCCATATTCTTCAATGATAAAAAGAACTTAGAGACCCTTGAGGAACTAAAGAGGATGGGGCTCAAAATAAGCAATCCTGACTACAGAGAGGAGAAAGCTGAGCAGCCCCTTAAAGGATTAACCTTTGTGATAACGGGTACCCTTCCGAAACCCCGAAAGGAGGTGGAGGAGATGATTGAGGCACTGGGCGGACATGCAGCATCTTCTGTCTCCAGCAAGACAGACTATCTTATTGTGGGAGACTCACCAGGATCAAAGCTCCGCAAGGCAGAGGCATTGGGGGTGAAGACGATAACCTACGATGAATTCTTAAAAATGGTGGGTGAGGCATGAGGATTGAATCCTATAGCTTTGGAAGGATCGTTATTAATGGAGAGAGCTACACGAAGGATGTGATCATCCTTCCTGACAGAGTGTTTAGTCCTTGGTGGCGGAAGGAGGGGCATCTCCTTCAGTGGGAAGACCTGGAGGAAGTGGTAAAAGACCCTCCAGAGGTGCTTATTATTGGGCAGGGATACTCTGGGGTGATGCAGGTGCCTGAAGGGCTTGTGAAGAGACTTGAGGCGATGGGTATAAAGGTCTACAAAGGCAGAACCACAGAGATGGTGGAACTCTTTAACAGGACATCTGCTGCCAAGAAGGTGGCAGCCCTGCATCTGACCTGTTAGGAGTCCTGAAAGACCCTTTTGTAAATGTAATCTATATTTCGCAAATAATAGGAGAGGTCAAATATACTGTCAATCTCTTTTTTAGTAAGATATTTTTTAATCTCTGGGTCCTGAAGGAGCATTGCCCTGAAATCTTTTCTCTCATGCCAGCTCTTCATTGCATTGCGCTGCACCAGTTCATATGCCTTCTCGCGGCTGAGTCCCTTTTCAGTCAGGGCAAGGAGGACCCTTTGTGAGAAGAAGAGATTATAGCTCCGCTGAATATTCTCCTTCATCCTTTCAGGGTACACATGTAGTCCTTCAATAATCCCTTTAAGTCGGTTCAGCATGTAATTTACAAGGGTGGTGCTGTCAGGAATTATGATTCTCTCCACAGAGGAGTGGGAGATGTCTCTTTCATGCCAGAGGGCAATATTTTCAAGGGCAGCTATGGTATTTGCCCTTACAACCCTTGCAAGCCCTGACAGATTTTCAGACCCTACAGGGTTTCTTTTGTGTGGCATTGCTGAAGAGCCTTTCTGGCCATGTGTGAAGGGTTCCTCAGCCTCAAGCACCTCTGTTCTCTGTAGGTGTCTTATCTCGACTGCTATCTTCTCCACAGTGGCTGCCACAAGGGAAAGGGCCTGGAGATACTCAGCATGACGGTCTCTCTGGACAACCTGTGTTGCCACTGGTTCTGCCTTTAGGCCCAGCTTATTGAGAACCTTCTCCTCTACCTCTGGAGGTATATTGGAGAATGTTCCTACTGCTCCTGATAGTTTTCCATAGGAGATTACCTCCTTTGCCCTCTGCATCCTCTGTACATTCCTCTTCATCTCCTCGTACCAGAGGGCGAACTTAAGTCCAAATACCATTGGCTCTGCATGGACCCCGTGGCTACGTCCCATACAGGGGGTATCTCTGTACTGAAGGGCCTTGTCTTTGAGAACCTTAAGTACTGAGTCTATATCTCTCAGAATTATCTCTGCAGCATCCCTCATCAGAAGGGCTAAAGAGGTGTCCAGTATATCAGAGGATGTAAGGCCCTTATGGATATATCTGGATGCCTTTCCTACATGTTCTGATACAGAGGTTAGAAAGGCTATTACATCATGTTTGACGGTTGCCTCAATCTCATCTATCCTTTTGACATCATAACCTGCCTTCTGTTTTATCTCTCTTAGGGCCTCCTCGGGTATCTCCCCGAGCTCAGCCCATGCCTCACATACAGCAATCTCCACCTCAAGCCATTTACGATACTTGTTTTCAATACTCCAGAGTTCTGCCATCTCAGGCCTTGTGTATCTCTGAATCATCAAGCTCCTCCTTTCCGAGTTTTGCTAATATTTTACACGAATCAATTTTTTCTTGACCAAGTTTAGGATAGGGGCTATTGGTTTAAAATATAGTCAAAACAACTTCTAATAGACAACGAGTCTGAGTTCATGTCAAAGAGTCTGTAAAACTCCTTAGCCCTGTCTATATTAGTATTTGCATAGCAGTATACACATCCATGAAGACAGGTATTATAAGCTCCTATGTCTATACTGTATGTGCAAGCACAGTGTCTTCTTGTGGGAGAGGGCTTGTCTATGAGAGGAGTATCAAAAATCCGAGACAGATATCTGCCATTAATACAACTCCCCTTTTTTATCTTCTCAGACAGTAGATAATCGTTACAGCAGGAGAAGATTTCTATTCCATATCTTTCCCCAATACGGGCCAGCCTGATCGCATACTTCTTTTTTTCTGTTTCTGACACCTCTAGAAGGGTATGATCACTGTGTATTTTAAAATTTCTCAACACCTTTCTGTAGGGATTGACAAAGCTTATGTAACACCTTTTTGTGAAACCTCTCAGTCTCTCTACGCATCGTCTAAACCACTCTTCATACATCTCAAAGCCGATTTTGTCTGTTATACATATGGGATCAAATCTCCAGATTATATGTTCAGGAGAGTATCTTTCTGATATGTAGATAAAATCTTTTATGGAGTCAGTCCAGTCAGGTGTATGGGGTTCTAATGCCCTGTTGCCAGTTATAGTGAAGTGGAAGAAAAGGTTACGGGTGAGTCTTTCAACAAGTTCTATCCTGCTCAGAAGTGGTGAAAAGTTCTTTGACCAGAAGACGATGGCTCCTATGCTTTCTGGTCTTAAGGATACATAGAGCCATCTCTTTGAAAAGGGATGCCATACATAAACATATCCCTTTCTCAGCCTCTGGGTGAACCATTCAGAGTAGAATGCAGGAATATCTGTTCTTCTGCTGACAGAAAGGATGTTCATTAAATCCTATACTTCATATATTCTACATAGATCCAGAAATACCAGAATTCCTTTCACTTCTTTTTGGGTATAGATGCCTCTTAGTATATCCATATACACCATTATCTGGGTTCTATATTTTTCTAAATCCTCTTCTGTTGGGGTGCCTGTCTTGAAGTCAATCACAGTAACCCTCTCAGGATCAATAATCACCCTGTCCATCCTGTAAAGTGCTCCCCAACGGTCTGAGAACTCTTTCTCTACCAAGACCTCTCTGCCAGTTTTTCTCTGGAAGTACTCTCTAAGCTGGGGAGTCTGAAGCATTCTTACAAGGATATCTATATCTTTGGATGTTAAGGAATTGAATTCTCTGTCTCTGGAGAGCTTCTGTATATATTCCTCAAGATTCCTGTCTATGTATTTTATCCTCTCCAACAATCTATGGAATGCCTCTCCCCTTCTCTTTTCGTAGTATCTGAGTGTGGTGTCTTCTGTCTCATACACGTAGGGATGTCCTTGAAACAGCACAGGAAAGCCTTCATGAACCTTGGAACCTCTTTGTGCCTCTGCTTCTGGTTTCTCCTCTTTGGAGACAAATCTCTCAGGCAGTATGTCAAGAGGGAACCCCCTCTTTTCTTCGTCTCTGTTTACCAGAAGCAGATACATCTCTTCTTCAGCCCTTGTGAGACCTACATAGAGGGTGTTCAATGCATTTGTCTCATTAGCCTTCACCTCTTCATCATATCTTTCTGCAAGGGTCTCGTTGAATCTGGTCATCTTTTCATTGATCTTCAGCAGTCTTAGATGTCCATCCTGTTCTGTCCATATGTAAGGGAATCCTCTGTTGATACGGTTTTCATAGAGGAAGAGGATGACCACAGGGAAGCCGAGCCCTTTTGATTTATGTATTGTCATCACCCTTACCGCTTCTGCTTCTCTGGGGACACTGATCGTCCATATTGATTCATCAGAGTCTTCCTCAAGGCACCTGAGAAAGTCCTTCAGATTAAGGATGGCTCTTCCTTCTGTTTCCTTAACTGCCTCGAGCAGTCTGACCAGGGTAGCCTCTTCATCAGGAAACAATTCAAAAACCCTGTATTGATGATAGATACTCACGAGCATATCGTAGATGGGAAGATACCCTGACATCCTGAACAGGCTATCTAAGTACTTTTCCCATAGGAGGTGATATTCTTGCCTGAAAGCCTTGTACAGTGGTCTGTTCTCTCTGTGTTGGAATAGAAACTCCATAGCCTTATGTTTTGAAAAGCCCTCCTCTGAGGTGTTTCTGAGAAAGAGTTCACTTAGTAAAAAGGTGCTGAAAGCAAGATCATTTATAGGGGAGTCAAGAAACCTCAAAAGTGAGGCTATCTCACTCGTTATCTTTCTCCTTCTTATATCAAGGCTGCTGTAGGATACAAAAGGTATATCCCCGTCATTCAGCCATGTGGATATCTGTAGTACATCGTGGTTTCTGTAGGTCAGTACAGCGATGTCACTGTAGTTATAACCCCTTCTGCAGAGATCCATGATCACCCCGATTATGCACCTCTTTGTCTTTTCTTCATCATCCTTTGGTAGGGTAATGACCTCCACATAACCTCCCTTTGACTTTTGAGGTATGGGAGACTGGATGTAATCACCAAGCCCTGAGGCCTCTGCAGCAGGGGCATAACCGCTGTTCTTCACATTCTCTTTAAATATCCTTTCAGAGAAACGGATTATCTCGTGCTTTGACCTGTAGTTATAGGGGAGTTCCTCTACTGTATGAGAGGAGGCAGCAAAGGGAGGTTCTTTCTCTAATGACTTCATTATTCTGTAATCTGCATCCCTGAATCCGTATATGGACTGTTTTGTGTCACCCACAACAAAGAGGGTGCCTCCTTCGGAGATGGAGTTCTCTATCAGGGGAGTGAGGTTGTGCCACTGGATTGGGGAGGTATCCTGAAACTCATCTATAAGCCAGTGATAGATTTTCTCTCCTATGCAGAAGTATACATCAGGCACAATATCCTCTGTGAGGTATTCTGATAGATAGTAGTTTATATCTTCAATAAAGACCTTGCCCTGGTGTCTCTTTGTCCTCTCCAGAGTCTCTCTCAGGTGCTGAAACATCTGGATGTAGGGATTATAATAAATGAGGCTATATGCAAGGGTGTAGTCTTTCACAAGCTCTCTCACCTCTGCCCAGAGGGCAGAGACTCTATTGTATGCCTCAATTGCCTTTCTGTCTTTTTTTACTGGAGGTTGAGTGAGGCCGATGTTCCAAAGGTCTGTGAAAGAGCCTTTCTCTACTGTCTGAACGAACCTCTCCCATGTGGGCATCCCAGAGGATGTCTTTCTCAATGCAAGTCCATGTCTGTTAATAATCTCGGATATCTTATCTTTCAGTCTCTTAATACTCAGCTTTATATCTTCAAGCTCCCTGAGTTCCTCTGCTTTGGGTTCTCTTCCTAAGGATGTGACCTTCCTGTATATACCCTTTGTCTCTTTCAACAGCAGTGATGAAGGGTCCCAGGGATAGGAGGAACCGCTGTGTCTGCCTTCCAGGATCTTATCAGTGATCTCCTCTATCAAGGATGCGAAAGGAGAACCAGGCACAACCTCTCTCAACATGCTGTCAAAGGCGAATCTGAACAGCTCTGAATTGTCCATTACTATCTCAAAGTCTTCTGTAAAACCGAAGTCCACTGCTGTGGCCTTAAACAGGGAGGTCATAAGGCTGTCTATGGTCTTGACTTGAAAGTCCGAGTAGTTCTCAATGATCTCCTCTATCATATCCTTAGCTCTGTTGATGATAAACTCCCTGTCAGCATCAATACCCTGAAGGAGTTCCTTTGCTATGGGGCTGTCAATACCAAGGGCGATTTCTTTAAGGGACTTAAGGATTCTCTGCTTCATCTCTATGGCTGCATTGTTTGAGAAGGTGATGGCAATGATGTTTCTGAGCCCACTCTTTCTAACTCCTGGAGAAAGAAGCAGTTGGAGGAACCTGCGGGTAAGGGCATAAGTCTTGCCCGAACCGGCAGATGCCTTGAGCACTGTGACTGAAGAGGGCGTAATGTGTTGTGTGCTCTTCAAGGTGTCTTCCGTTATTGTATTCCTATCTTAGCAAGAAAGGTTTCTGCATTCCTGTACAGGATCATCTCTTTATGCTCCTCTGGTATGGGGAGTTTCTCTATCACCTCAATCATCTCCTTCTGGTCTGTCCAGGGGCTGTCAGTGCCAAAGAAGACCCTCTCAATATCAAAATCCTTCAGAATCTCAACAAAGGTATCCTCTCCGGTCTCTGTCACAGTCATTGAGGTCTCCACATATACATTACTACAGTCCCTGAGAAGCTTCAGCCGTTCCCACTGTCTCCAGCCCCCCATATGGGTGGATATGATCGTCATCTTAGGGAAGTCCTTAGCCACCTTTCTTACTCTTTCCACATCTGCCTGTCTGTTACCGGGGAAGGCTATGTCATAACCACTGTGAAACATCAAAAACATGCCCTTGCTGCTGATCTCTTCATAAAAGGGGTACATTCTCTCTTCATCAATATAGAATCCCTGATACATTGGATGAAGTTTTACACCTTTTATCCCATTGTCAAGTGCCCTCTGAAGCAGCTGTTTCACTTCCTGCATGCTGTTTTCTGGATGAAATGAGACGAGGGGGTAGACCTTCTCGCTTTTTATACTGAGGCAGAACTCAAAGATGGGAAGCATCTGAGAGGGCTTTGTTGCTATATTGGCAACCACAGACAGACGAATACCAGCCTCTTGCATGGACTCCACAAGACCCCTTGCGGTCCCGTCAGTTCTTGGCTTGTACTCTCCAGAGTGCTCAGCCAGTCTTCTTAGGGCCTCTTCAGCGATCTTCTCCGGAAAGATGTGAGTATGAAAGTCTATATATCTCAGGTCTCTAAGCATTCGTCTGTAACCTTAAGAAGAGTTTTATAATATTCTACATCATTCTTTCTGCCTCTTTTTACAGCCCCTTTTATCAGAATGGAGAGTTTGGTCCTCATCTCCTCTGCTATAACTCTTTTAAAAGGAGGGTATCTCTCATTCAGGAAGGCGTCCAGAAGTGCTCTCACCCTGTAACGGTCCATTGCAGGATATGTTCTTGATAGTTGATCATCTCCTCCCCCGTGTTTTACCACACTGGCAGTAGGGTCAAGACCTACTGGGTGATCTCTTGTGATCCTGATCCAAAGGTCATAGTCTTCACAAACAGGCATATCCTCCCTAAATCCACCGTATCTCTCAAAGAGTGCTCTTTTTATTAGAACTCCCGAGGGGGATATAAGACACCTCTGTAGAGATCTATGCCAAGCCCAGCCGAGAGGCTTTCTGTGATGCTTGCACGGGTTTACCCTTCGTCCTTTCCTGAACCATATCTCCTCAGACTGTATAATCTGGTAAAAAGGATACCTCTTCAAATACTCCACCTGACAGAGGAGCTTATGGGGCTTCCACAGATCATCAGAATCTAGGAAGGCTATCCATTTTCCTTTTGTAGAGGAGGCTCCCACATTTCTCGCCTTTGATACTCCGAGATTCTGGGGTAGTCTTATAATAAGTGTCTTTTTGTTGTATCTATGGAGTATCTCAGGGGTCCTGTCAGTGGAGCCATCATCCACGACCACCACCTCTGTGGGTCTGAATGACTGTGTCAGAACAGAGTCTATAGCCCTCTTTATGGTTCCTTCTCTGTTGAACACGGGTATCACCACTGAGACGGAGGGTTCCTCAGGCTGCTCAAGGAAACTAAACAGTCTCTTTATGGATTCAACGAAAAGGGGAAGATTCTTGTTGAACTGAGATATGTAGTCTCTGCAAAGGTAGTCTGTACCAAACTTGAGACAGTGAAAGCTGAATCCCCTTTCAAGGAATACCCTGGCCTGGGCATAAGCCTCCATATCAACTGCCTGATATTTCCTCCATTTCTCAGGCATGCTGTCTGCTGAAGGCTTATTCACTGTAAGCAGAGAGTCAACAGGGATCAGAGTGTCCACATCCAAGGGTATTCTCGGCTCTAAGGAGATACCCTGTCCATGTTCTGAGCAGAGCTTGTTGGGTCTTATCCATCTTAGCAGTGGAATACTCCTGTCCAAAACCCCACAGGTGCCTACGTTCAGGATGTAAAGAGGAGAGAGGTTTTCGGATATCCAGACTGCTGCCTCTTCTGAGGAGGCTACTCCAGGGCCTGTTATCACCAGGAGTATACCTTTCTTTATTCTGTCAACCGAGGAAAGGATACCTGATTTTAATGCATTAAGGGTTACAACGGGCACACCTCTTTCAGCAAACCACCTCCGCGGGACTTCCTTTGGCAGGGCAACAGTGACAACCAGATGGATATCTGAGGGTTTAAGAGCCATTTTTATAAATTGTCCAGTGGTGGGCAGGGACGGAATCGAACCGCCGACACGAGGATTTTCAGTCCTCTGCTCTACCGACTGAGCTACCTGCCCGCCTTTGTTATATTAATAAAATCCCTTGGTAAAATTCAATATCATTAATGGTTCCTTAATAATGTAAGTCCATCTGTCTATTTCGTTGAAGGAAACAAAAAGTGAGTCTTTTCAGATTACAATATTAACAAGCCTTCCTTTTACTACGATCACCTTTTTTATGGGTTTACCATTGATAAACTTTTTGATCCTTTCTGATGAAAGGGCCCTCTGGCGGAGTTCATCGTCACTAAGGCCTGCTGGTACTATCTCCTTTGCCCTCACCTTACCATTCACCTGTATAACCAGCTCAATCTCTGGCTCTTTTGCCAGAGCCTCATCCCACTCTGGCCAGGGCTGCTGAAGGATGCTCGGGCTTTCACCAATTACTTCCCATAGTTCTTCTGTTATATGGGGGGCAAAGGGACTGAGAAGCAACAACAGTGTCCTCACTCCAAACCTCATTACACTCCAGTCCTCATTACTGGAAGGTCTGAACGAAGAGAGTTCATTGAAGAGCTCCATCATTGCAGCTATGGCGGTGTTGAACTGATATCTGTTTTCTATATCCTCGGTCACCTTTTTTATACTCTGGTGAACCTTACGAGCCAGCTTCTCATTGTTTTTGTTTATATGCACTGGTCTGTCTTTTGTATTCCTTAGAGGATCAGCATTTACTTGGACAAGGTTCCAGACCCTGCCGAGAAATCTATGTGCGCCCTCTATTCCCTGGTCTGACCACTCAAGATCCTTTTCTGGAGGTGCTGCAAAGAGTGAAAACAGGCGGCTTGTATCAGCTCCATATTTTTTTATGAGATAATCAGGGTCTACCACATTCTTTTTTGACTTTGACATCTTCTCAACCCTTCCTCTCTGTACTTCAGAACCACACTTTATGCATCTGTTGTTCTCCACCTCATCAGGCAATAGCCATCCATGTAAGGGACATTTAATAGTCTCCTTACATACCATCCCCTGGGTCAGGAGATTCTTGAAGGGTTCTGAGAAATCCAGAATACCAATATCCCTCAGAACCCTTGTAAAGAAGCGGGAGTAAAGCAGATGCAGTACTGCATGCTCCACACCTCCAATATACTGGTCTACAGGCATCCAGTAATGGAGTGCTTCAGTCTGCAGAGGCTCAGACTCCTTGGAAGTACAGTAACGGAGAAAATACCATGAGGAATCAACAAATGTATCCATGGTGTCTGTTTCTCTTTTTGCCTTACCACCACAGGATGGACAAGTGGTGTTTATAAAATCCTCAATCTGAGAGAGGGGGGATTCACCCTTACCAGTAAGGGTGACATTCTCAGGCAACATTACAGGTAGTTGAGACTCTGGAACAGGAACAATTCCACAGCTATCACAGTAGACTATGGGGATGGGTGTCCCCCAATACCTCTGTCTTGATATGCCCCAGTCCCTCAGACGGTAGTTTATCTTAACCTCTCCGAGGCCATGGGCCTCAATAAATTCACCTATTCTCTTTTTTGCCTCATCACTGTTGAGTCCTGAGAACTCTCCTGAGTTTACCACAACACCTGGTTCCTCGAATGCCTCTTCAAGGGGTTCCTTTAGCTTCCCCTTTTCAGGCTGAATCACTACCCTTATAGGAAGCCCGTATTTCTTTGCAAACTCAAAATCCCTCTGGTCGTGGGCTGGTACAGACATTATGGCACCTGTACCATACTCCATTAGGACAAAGTTAGCTACCCAGATGGGAATCTTTTCTCCATTCATCGGGTTTATTGCATATCTGCCTGTGAAAAGACCTTCCTTTTCTTCCATCATTCCATACTTTGACTTTATTCTTTCAAGCTTAGACCTGTCCTTAGTAAGCTTTTCTGCAAGGGGATGTGTTGGGGCAAGACATACAAAAGTGGCTCCCCAGAGGGTATCAGGTCTTGTGGTAAAGATCCTTATTTTGAGCTCACTGTCTGCCACGGGGAAATCCATCTCTACTCCTTCACTCTTGCCGATCCAGTTACGCTGCATCGTTACCACATGCTCGGGCCACCCCTCAAGGAGTTCTTCACATCCCTGCAACAGCTCCTCTGCATATGCGGTTATCCGTAAAAACCACTGTGGAAGTTCCTTCTGTATCACCTCGGTATCACATCTCCAGCATCCCCCATCCACCACCTGTTCGTTGGCGAGCACTGTAGCACAACTGGGACACCAGTTCACAAAAGATGCCTTCCGATATGCAAGCCCCTTCTCATACATCTTGAGAAAGAACCACTGGTTCCACTTGTAGTACTCTGGTTCACAGGTGGTCACCTCCCTTGACCAGTCATAACTGAATCCCATTCTTTTGAGCTGTCTCTTCATATATTCAATATTCTCATAGGTCCATTTTGCCGGATGCACCCCATGCTCTATTGCTGCATTTTCTGCAGGCAGTCCAAAGGCATCCCATCCCATAGGGTGAAGTACATTGAATCCCCTCATTCTCTTATACCTTGCTATAACATCACCAATGGCGTAGTTTCTTACATGACCCATATGGATCTTGCCTGAGGGATAGGGAAACATTTCGAGACAATAGAACTTCTTCTTTGTAAAGTCATTTGGAGTTTTGAATATCTCTTTCTCTTCCCAGTACTTCTGCCATTTCAGTTCCACCTTTTCAGGGTCGTATTTCTCTATCACAGTAACCTCCCTCTTTGTTAGGGGTGTTTTTTATCTATAATCAGGGCAATGCCCTGGAGAACTATCCGGTTAAGGGAGTAATACCTTTGAGCATTGGGATACCTTTCCAAAAGGTCTCCACCACCCTGCCCTTAAGGCTCATACCATCAAAAGGTGTGTTTTTACCCTTTGAGACGAATTCATCTGCTCTGATAGTGTTGTCTGTCTCAATGTCCAGCACCACAAGGTCTGCCTGGGCACCTTTACAGAGGGTTCCCTTGCCGATGCCAAGTATGGTTGCCGGATTCTGGGTGAGTTTCTTTATAAGTTCTGGAAGGCTCAGTACCCCTTCATGATACAGTTGCAATGACAACAGAAGCAGAGTCTCGAGCCCTGATATCCCGGATGCAGCCATCTCAAACTCACATAGTTTCTCATCCTTATGATGAGGAGCATGGTCTGAGGCAATAATGTCTATTGTGCCGTCTGCGAGTGCCTCTCTGATTGCCTCAAGGTCTCTTCTTGTCCTGAGAGGAGGGTTTACCTTTGCATTGGTATTGTAACCTTCCACTGCCTCTTCAGTAAGGAGAAAATAATGGGGGCATGTCTCTGCAGTAACAGGAATTCCTGCCTTTTTTGCCTCTCTCAGTGCCCTTACTCCACCCTCTGTGGAAACATGGGCTATATGTAATCTGCCACCTGTAAGGGCAGCAAGCTCTATATCTCTTTTTATCATTATTATCTCTGATTCTGCAGGGATACCCCTGAGCCCAAGCCTCAGGGATACTCCTCCCTCGTTCATCATCCCATTTGCAGAAAGGTTGATATCCTCTGCATGGGAGATTATTGGTACTCCAAACCTCTTTGAATACTCCAGTGCCCTTCGCATCAGGAGGCTGTTCATCACAGGTCTTCCATCATCTGAGAAGGCGACACAGCCTGCCTCATACATAAGACCCATTTCTGCCAGCTCTTCACCTTTCTGTCCCTTTGTGATCGCACCTATTGGATAGACATCGCAGGAGCCTTCAAGTATTGCCTTCTGAAGGATGTATCTTGTGACTGTCTCGTTATCATTTACAGGATGGGTATTAGGCATACAGCAGACCGACGTTACTCCACCCTTTACTGCAGATGCTGTACCGGTTCTAATAGTCTCTTTGTATTCAAAACCTGGATCACGGAGGTGTACATGCATGTCTACTATGCCAGGAATTATATACTTCCCTTTTATATCATAAACCACACAGTCATCAGGTATATCCTCTCCTTTTTCTTTTTCATGTATCCATATATCCTGAACCACGCCTTCGTATATTAATATATCTGCATCTGCATCTATGGATTGGGATGGATCAATGAGATGTCCATTTTTTATCAGGAGCTTTTTCATAGCATTTCAATTATATTAAATAATCTATTAAAATTAAAAGACAAAATGAAGCCTTTGAGAGAAATAAAGAGTTTGGCGATACTCTGGGGGGTTATAGTCTTTCTGGGATTGTTTTGTTTCCTCTCTGTCTCCTTCGGAAATGATAAATACAGCCAGATGCGCCTTAGGATGATTGAGAAAGATATAAAGGGGAGAGGGATAATTGACGAGAGGGTTATCACGGCAATGTCCAAGATACCGAGACATCTGTTTGTTCCTCCCAGATACAGAAACCGTGCCTATGGAGACTATCCACTGCCGATTGGAGAGGGCCAGACCATCTCACAACCCTATATTGTGGCCCTGATGACAGAGGCGCTTAAACTGAGACCCACAGACAGGGTCCTTGAGATAGGTACAGGCTCAGGTTACCAGGCAGCAGTGCTTGCAGAAATCGTGAAGGAGGTCTATACCATAGAGATAAGAGAGAACTTGGCTAAGAAGGCCGAAAGCCTTTTGAGGAAGCTTGGGTATAATAATATCAAAGTAAAGCATGCTGATGGATACTTTGGTTGGAAAGAGTATGCTCCCTTTGATGCAATAATTATTACTGCAGCAGCAAACCATGTGCCTCCACCCCTGATAGAACAGTTAAAGGATGGTGGAAGGCTTATCATTCCTCTGGGTAGCACCCTCTACTTTCAGACCCTTACAGTGATAACCAAAAAGAACGGCCAGCTCAGGGCAGAGCAGATATGTCCTGTCTCATTTGTACCTATGATCGGAGAGGTGAGAAAGAGGAGATAGAGACTATCGCTTCTTGAGCAAGAAGAATCCGAGCAGATAGGCTGCCGCGGCAAGGAGGATAACCTTCTTGAATCCTAAAGACAAAGCGATCATGATCGCAAGTATTGGCGAAAGCACAGAAAGACACCCATTTACAGCCCATGCCCAGGGGACAAATACCTGAGAGGAACTGCCTATGGAGAGCAGTCCCAAGGGGAAGGGTATACCCATCAGAAATCCTACTGGCAGGATAAAGATGAGACTTATAAACACCCTAACCCCCAGTGGCAGAGGGTTCATAATATTGATAATCCTGGGAAGCAGAATACTATAAAGCAGAAGCAGTAGAAAGATGGACAGCAGTATAGAGGGACTTTTCAGTCTTCTGCTCTTCTGGAGCCATAGGCTACCGAGGGCTGAGCTCAGAAGCATACTGGATATAACAGTTGCGGCAGTATATGAGGGGTTCTCCAATGGAAGAAGCAGTCTCTGAAAGAGTGCTATCTCTACAAACATATAACCTACTCCAAGGAGTCCAAAATACACAAGTCCTGACAGTAGCCTGTCGCTATCTCTTTTGAGTCTACAGAGAGGCAGAAGCATTACCAATGCACTAAGAAAGGCGACCTGAAGGAACACCAAAGGTAGCAGATACCCTTCTTCAATAAAATACTGCCACTTCTGTCCCATTGTCTGATAGATCTCACCTATATTTTTCAGCTTCATGAAATAATGGAAAAAAGGGTTATCATCATGTACTGGTGCTATATCAAATATATAGCTGTCTATAAAGGTCTTTCTTGTTTTTGGATTGAGGAGATTACTGAAGGCAACAAAGTACTGATTGTTGGGAATCTTTACAAAGATATTGGTTTCATCCTCAGTGATTCCAGGATAGAAGACTATATCAAAACCTCTACTGCTTGAAAACTCTCTGATCTGTTGAATATCTCTTTCTGTGAGAGGGCTCTTTTTAACCATTATCGTGAGAGTACCCCATGTCCGTATAGCGGCAATATGTCTGGCTACATCTCTTATGCCTGTCAGGCTCATAGCCTCATAAAGTGTATTCAGAATGCGAAACTCAACCCTCGGCGGTGGCAGGATAAAGAGTGTTATGGAGAGAATACCATCAGGTTTCAAATGCTCCAGATACTGCAGGAATGCATCCAGAGTGAATCTGTAGTCCTCGGAAAAGCCGAAACCACCTTTCGGAAGGGACCCCATAGGTGAGAGGCTTATAAGATCAAATTTCTTCCCGACACTGGAAAGCCATGTCCTTCCGAGGCTGGTCCAGGTATTCTGCTGGTAAGGATCAAATTGAGACCCCTCTGTTATACTTTTTACTGCCTCGATGACCAATGGATTAGAATCCACCCTATAAAGTCTCTTGGCTCCATAGTATTGTCCTATCAGTACCTCAAGTCCTCCTCTTGGTTCAAGTATAAGTATATCCTCCTTGTGCTGAAGCAACCAGTAGGGCAGACTCATGGGAAGATATTCAATGAATTCCAGTTCTTCCATGCTATTGGGAATAGTTACTGCGGTGATATCTTCAGCATCCACTGCAATACCTATCTGCTCTGGCAGTGGTTTCAGAAAATGAAAGCTCAACCCTGGTGCAAACCTTACTGCAGGGCTTTTTAGGATATCCACCTGAGAGTAAGGACTGTAGAGAGTTTTGATATGTTCTGCTCCAGGGTATTTTAATGCCAAAGCAAGAGATTTGTAAGGTGAAACCCGTGGCTTCAGTGCCGATGGAGTAGAATATAGTAACCCGATCACAGCCACGATACTGAGTAAGGATAAAAGGATTAATCTCCCATTATTAAAAAATAACACAGAGCCCAATGCAGGAAGAGACAGAAGGAGGATTGTCTTCTCAGGACTTATGTATCCCAGCAGCAGTGCTAATACCGCACCTGTGGCTGCACCTAAGAGGTCTGCACCATAGAGGAGGCCTGCCTGCTGTCTGAGGCAGGAAAGGGCTGTGGAGACTGCCAGACCTGTTATAAGAAAAGGCAGAGACAGAAACACATAGTAGCCCAGTATATAAAGGACCTGAATCCTGTCCCAGGGAGCCCTTGCAGGGTCAAAGGGTATCAGGTTTGTTATCATATAAGAAAGGAGTATGCTGAGGCCTGTGAGCATACAGTAAAGAGGGATCAATCTGATGTTATTCAGACCTGCAAAGAGATAAAGCATTGTTCCACTCGTTCCTATGCCAAGCATGGCGATGCTTATAATCATAAATCCAAAGTGATACCATAGAGAGACAGAGAAGACCCTTAGAAGGGCTATCTCAAAAGCGAGGGTTGAGAGGGAGATGAGAGAGAGGGAGATTGCAATGGTTTTTGTCTGCATAGATAGATTATACCCTAACATAGTTATAGAAGGGTGAGGAGATTAATTAAATAATGATATGATGATAAGGATTGATGCTATTATTATGAGGAAAAAGATTCATTTTCAGTTATTTAATATTTTTGGAAAAATTTTAGGAGCGATATAGTATACACAGAGGATGTTTTGAATTATTGTTTGCCGTTCAGATCCTGATAAATGGGTCGTGACGAAAATAGAGATTAACCCCTAAAAGTCATAAGAATAATATACTTTTATCCCCTTCCTGAGTGCATACTCCTCTACATCATGCGAGCTTGTCATATGGGTTACAAGTACAGGAAATACATTCTCAAACAAACCCTCAAGTCTTTTCAGTTTCCTCCTTACAAAGGCATCTACATCATTCTTGGAAAGCTGTACTTTCCCTTCTCCTACTATCTTTACCCTTTTGCCATTGACCTTACCATCTCCTATGATATTTACCTCTATGTAATTACCCTTTCGGTCTTTTATATATGCCCTTTTAAGCCTTCCTTCTACCATCACTGCATGGTCCCTTTTCAGCAGTTCAGGCAGTGCTCTGTATGCTTCGTTCTCAAGGCTGTAGCCCACCGTTATAGTAAGACCGCCAAGTTGCTTTCTCGTTTCTTTGTGCTCCTGAATCAGTTTTCTTAATTCTTCTTCGGTTCTTTTCTGAGCCTCGGCGAGTTCCTCAACGACTTTCTCCAGCCTTGTGAGTCTCTGTTCGGTTCTTTTCTGAGCCTCGGCGAGCTCCTCAACCACTCTCTCCAGCCTCGTTAACCTCTGTTCAGTCTTCTTCTGTGCCTCGGTCAACTCCTTTATCGCCTTCCATACCTGCTGAAAGTTCTCCTCCGTCCTCTTCGCAAACTCTAAAAACTCCCTCCTCGTTACAGACTCTTCCCTCTGCCTCTCTACCTCCTCAAGCAGCGCTAACAGTACATCCCTCAACTCAGGAGACATCCGCTCTAACTTTCTTATAAACTCTACACTTACGGGCACCTACGACCTCCTCTCTCACCTAAATACTAACAAACTTGAACTGTATTGAGCAACTCCACGAAGTTCCCTGAAAGAAGAATGCAGAAAGAAACGGAAGAGTATAAAAAAGGGCAGGCTAAAGCCTGCCCCTTTCTTTAAAGCCTTTATCTCTTTCTTCGTCAAATCAGACTCTTGACATCCTCGTCTTCCTCATCTGCCACACTGCTGTAGTGCCTGCAAGTACTATGAAAAGTATCATTCCCCACTCTGTCATCGTGGGCACTGCCGTGGCCTGCTGTTGCCCAGGACCACCTTGATCCAAAATCTCTCCGTTTGCAACGCCGTCATCGTCAAAGGCACCTCCGTCCGTGAGACTGAATGTGAATGCCCTCTTACTGCCCGTGACCTGCGTTGAAGTCGCTATGTCTTCCCACCGGCCGGTCTGCGCATTCTTTTTCCAGTAACCGCTCGTTTCAGGGTTCGGTGGCACGATAACAGACAGATCAACCGTCTGCCCCGTTCCGATTCCCACAACCCTGAAACTGAACATCCCAAAAGGAAAGTTCACATTCTGAGGTGCGTCAGCAGGCACTGGCACCGCCCTCACCTCTACGAACTGTCCACTGCCTGTCACGAAGGTTACATACCTGCCGTCTACCGAGTTCTTCAGTGAAACAACTCTCGCTTCCTGCTTGTCGGGTGTGCCGTTCTGGTCGCCGTCTCCGTCGGGTATGCCGTCACCGTCTCCGTCCACTCCGTCCTCCTCGGTGTCTGAAACTCCGTCGTTATCGCTGTCCAGAAACTCGTCTGCTCCGATGTCAACCGTGCCGTTACTGACCCTCGGTTCTCCCTCAAAGTCTGTTGTGGACAACCCTGGGGCGTTGTTGTCCCCTGCGTCTATGCAGGGTGAACCTGAGGTGAGGTGGAAGTCTCCACCATCAGGGTCAGCGAAGAGGGGGTCCTGCTGGATGTTCCCACCCTGGGAGTAGTTGTCAGTGTCCGTGATGTAAAGGTCTTCTGACTGTCCTGTGGTGAAATCAGCACTGCCTGAGAAGTCGTTGTTGAAAAGCTCTACAGTAGAGCCAGTGCCGTTTCCATCACCGTCAGATTCTACATACAGGTCGTCTCCGTCTGAGCCTCCTGCCTGGGCAGTGTTCTGCCAGAAGATGTTGTTGTAAACCTGAGCAGTTGCCTGGTCAAACTCGAGCCACACACGAGCACCGCCTCCGTCATAACTGGCACTGTTGCCAGAGAAGGTGTTGTTCGTGAGAGTTACGCTGCCTGAGCGTGTCCCTACATCGGCACCGCCTCCGTCCCAATTGGCACTGTTACCGTAGAAGGTGTTGTTCGTAAGGGTTGCACTGCCTGACTCTGTCCATACATAGGCACCGCCTCCATCCCGATTGGCACTGTTGTCGGAGAATGTGTTGTTCGTGAGGGTTGCACTGCCTGAGTCTGTCCATACATTGGCACCGCCTCCCTCATAACTGGCACTGTTGCCAGAGAAGGTGTTGTTCGTGAGGGTTACACTGCCTGAGGGTGTCCCTACATAGACGCCACCTCCGTCCCAATTGGCACTGTTACCGGAGAAGCTGTTGTTCGTGAGGGTTATGCTGCCTGAGTTTGTCCCTACATAGACGCCGCCTCCCTCCTCATTGGCACTGTTACCGGAGAAGCTGTTGTTCGTGAGGGTTATGCTGCCTGAGGGTGTCCATACACGAGCACCGCCTCCGTCCCAATTGGCACTGTTGCCAGAGAAGGTGCAGTGATCAATAGTTACATTTGCCTCGATTGTCCATACCTGAAGCCCTCCGCCGCCTCCTGCATTGCCGTTTTGAAAGGTGAGGTCTCTGATGGTTATGTTGCCGCCAGCGTCACCGCCGTTTTGGCTTATGTCAGTGTTAATGTTCATTATCTGCACGCTTCCTCCTCCGTCAAGGCTGTGTCCGTTGCCGTTTATGGTCAGGCTGTGACCTCCGTCTCCGTCGTCCGTCTGGTAGGTTAGGGTGGTGGTAATGCTCATGTCTGCTAGGACATTGATCACATCGTCCTCATTGTTGCTCTGTGCCTCTGTGAGGGCGTTCTGAAACTCCGTTGGGGTTGAGACATCAAAGACCGCTCCCTCTGCCACGGAAAAACCGAACAACAGAAATAAGATAAGAACGATTGCCTTTCTTACCATTTCTTGCCTCCTCCTGCTTCGGTTTGACAAAAACTTCTGGGTTTTAAATCAAAAACCTCCTTATGCTGTCAAACATGAAAATAAATAAATAGTAGTAGTAGTAGTAGTAGGTTTTTTGTCTTATTCGCAAATTTTCTTAAATTCTCTTACGATTTCTCTGTTTTTCTACCACAGAGGCACTGCTCTGAACTTTCTGGCATTTTGTGATAAACTGATACAATGCGGGTTTCAGGTGACAGGATAATTGAGTGGGTAAGAAGGCTGGAGGGATTCCGGGACGGGACATACTACTATGAAGAGCTTCAAAGGACGGCAGAGCTTCTGAGGGCTGAGTTTGCCTTAATGGGGTTTAGGGTTGACTCAGATGAGTTTGTTTTTAAACACAGGCACTACTCAAACATCATTGCCACCAAGGAAGGTATACACACACCAAGAAGATGGATCCTTATAGGTGCTCACTACGACGCAGTGGCGGGTAGTCCCGGTGCAGATGACAACGCCTCTGGGGTAGCGGTGATGCTTGAGGTGGCAAGGGTGCTTGGGCCCCGGCAGGGGGTGAAGTTCGTCGCCTTTACCCTGGAGGAGCCACAACCGGGCGCCATGAGCTTTCTAATAGGCAGTAAACACTTTGTTAAAGAGATGCTCTCCCTGGGTCATACCTATCAGGCAGTGTTTATACTTGAGTCCGTAGGCTACATGAGCAGGGAACCAGGAAGTCAGCACCTGCCTCCCCTTGTAAAGGCTCCAAGGGTGGGTGACTTTATAGGAATAATTGGCAACAAAAGGGCCGAACCCATAATGGAGCTGTTCAAAGAGACTGCTGAAAGGTATGTTCCTCAGTTAAATGTACAGACGCACAGGGTAAAGTTGAACGGATATCTGATACTCCCCACCCGGTTCAGTGACCATGCACCCTTCTGGGATGCGGGATTCCCTGCTGTAATGATTACTGATACTGCTATGTTTCGTAATCCCAACTATCACACCAGTGCGGACACCTCAGAGACCCTTTCAGTGGAGTTCATGGCAGCCGTGGCAGAGGCACTGTTGTGGACGGTCGAGACCCTATGGGATGAGTTCTGCAAGGGTGCTTAATACCACTGATACTGTTCATTTACACTACTGTGCAGCCGGAAGGGTCTGATAAATTTCTCAAGAGGCTCGCCGATTATCTCTATCTCCTCCAATTCTGCCCTACCCAATGCATATGCTGCACAGTAGCTCAGATATCCTACCTTCTTGAAGTCCACCCCCATAATCTCGCAGGCTACCCTGTCTGCTGCCAACGGATCGGTGCTTGATATGACAACACCCACATCCACTGGAGTGCCATAAATGGGCCCGTCACCCTCCATACCCACAATACCATCTATAACGGCAAGCTCGGGCCAGAGTCTCTGGGCAAGCTCGGCAATATTCAGGTTTATCTGCCTGTAACCCTGATGCATCAGTGCCTTGTCCTTCAGATAGATGCTTCCCATGACCAGGTTCTTGATGGACAGTGTTACCACTACTGTATCGTGGGTCTTAAGCTTTGCTGCAGATATGATGAAGTTGTCTCTGTCCAAGAGCATGCTGCTTACCCTGATGTTTATCTTTCTTCCAAGGGTGTCAAGAATAGACACGCTCTCAAAGGGACCCTTGTTGAGGTCCACAAGCTCCACAGGGTATTCTTCAAGAAGCTTCCAGTAGCCGAAGTTGCGGAAGCCTTCCTCTGTGTGGCCCGCCGACGCCTCGGCAATGACGATCCTGTCTTTATAAAACTCGGCAAAAAAGTCGAGGATGCCTCTTAGTTGGTCAATGTGGGTTGATGCGAGCTGTATTGATGTTGACACAAGATTGGGTTTAATAATAATCTGTCTTGAATTAAGAACCCTTTTAACCTCGTCCGAGATAAGCTCAAGGGACCTTTTGATACTGTCTCTTCTGTCTTTACCCTTTATAAGAGCAACTTTTGACATAAAACAGGAATCTAATTTATCTATAATAAATTTAAATAAGTTTCCTCTTTACTCTTGTCACGATTTTATGTTATTCTGTTTGACCAAATCTTTATATTTTTTATTTTTAGTCTAAAAAATAAAAAGTAACCTCAATAACTAAAGTATAAAATAAAGACTTGTTAGAACAAAAGAAGGCTATCAAGGATTCTCAAGAATGTACTAAAACCAAAAACTCATGCAAGGAGTGAGGGTATGTTAGTAATTGGAGAGAAATTGAGTATTATTGCCAAGCGTGTAAGGGAAGCTATGATGAACAAGGACAAGGGACCTATCCAGGAGATTGCAAAGGCCCAGTATGAGGCAGGAGCGGGCATGATTGATGCGAATATAGGACCTGCAGAGGATGGTGGTGAAGAGATTATGGAGTGGATGGTAACCACCATTCAAGAGGCTGTGCCATTGCCTGTCTGTCTTGACACCACAAATTATAAGGCGATTGAGGCTGGTCTAAAAGTCCATAATAATGAGTATGGGCTTCCGATGATCAACTCCACCTCCAACGATCCTGAAAGATTCCCTATGCTTGAGCTTGCAGCCAAATATGGTTGTTATATAATAGCTCTCACCGTGGGCAAGGGAGGGCTTCCTGCAGACGAGGAGGAAAGGGCGGCTATAGCAGCCGAGATAATGGCAAGGGCAATGGAGTATGGGGTTCCTCTGGAGCACCTTTATCTGGACCCCTTAGTACTTCAGATAGCCACAACCCAGGATCAGGCGATAAAGGTGATCAGGGCTGTGGAGGTCTTTAAGCAGTTGAATGAACCACCTATGAAGACCTTAGTGGGGCTTAGTAATATATCTAATGGGTGTCCTAAGGATATAAGGCCTATACTGAATAAATACTTCTTTCTGATGCTCCTTAATGCAGGGCTGGATGCTGCCATAGCAGACCCTGCTGAGATAAAGGAGGCTATGGAAGAAAAACCTCTCTTTGATGCAGTTGTGCAGGGGCAGGAGATTGAAGACAAAGAAAAGATGAAGATTATAAAAAAGACAATAGATGTGATAGAAGGCAATACCCTTTACGCACATTCCTATCTTGAGATGTAAAGGAGGAAGAGATGGCTTTTGTGGTACCAAAAGAGAGTTTTGCAGGCAAGGTTTTCCCAGTAACAATCGGGACAGAGATACAGGAGACCTTTGGAGGAGAGAATACCCTTCCCTTCCATTCCTTTGAAGGAGAGATTCCTAACAGACCTCTTATTGCCTATGAGATACAGGATATCCCACCAGAGGACTGGCCAGAAACGGTAAGAGAGGTATATAGCGAGGTCTCGGATGACCCTGCAAAATGGGCCAAGTACTGTGTGGATGAGCTGAAGGCAAAGGCAATAGCCCTGAGGCTTATTGGTACCCATCCTGATCAGAAGGACCTTTCTGCAGATGATGCAGTAAAGGTGGTGAAGGAGGTTCTTGAGGCAGTAAAGGTGCCCCTTATTATTCTCGGAAGCAACCATGTGGATAAGGACTCAGAGGTGCTCGTGAAGGTGGCAGAAGTAGCAAAGGATCGCAACTGCATAATAGGCAAGGCACAGGAGGCAAACTACAAGACTATAGCGGCTGCAGCAATGGCAAACGGGCATAAGCTGATTGCCATGAGTGAGCTGGACATAAATCTATCCAAGCAGTTGAATATCCTTATTACACAGATGGGATTTGAGAAGGAGAGACTTATTACTGACCCCATGTGTTCTGCCCTCGGTTATGGGCTTGAGTATACATATTCTGTTATGGAGAGGATAAGACTGGCTGCACTGGCCCAGAATGATCCTGTTATGCAGCCACCTATGCTTGCAGATGTGGGCATGTATGTATGGAAGATAAAGGAGACTCAGGCATCCGAAGAAGATCTTCCTGAATGGGGGAGTCTCCAGGAGAGAGGAATCCTCTGGGAGGCTGTAACCACCGCAAGCCTTCTGCTTGCAGGTGCAGAGCTTATAATTATGCGTCATCCAAAGGCGGTTGAACTGGTAGAGAGATTTATTGATGAGATGATGGGATAAGATAAAAATTTTTGATGGAGGTATAGAGCAATGGCACTAAGTGGTGTTGAAATATTCAAGCTTCTTCCAAAGACAAACTGTAAGAAGTGTGGATTCCCCACCTGTCTTGCCTTTGCAATGAAACTGGCCCAGCGCCAGACAAGTCTTGATAAGTGTCCTGATGTTTCAGAAGAGGCAAAGAGGATACTGGGCGAGGCCTCTGCACCACCAGTAAGGCCCATAACCCTTGGTGTGGGAGACAAAGCAGTAAAAATGGGTGAGGAGACTGTGCTCTTCAGACATGAGAAGAAATTTGTAAATCCCACTGTGTTGGCCCTTGAGATAAAGGATACAGATGATGAGGCAAGGCAGGATCAGAAGATAGAGGATGTGCTCACTTCAGAGATAAACAGGGTGGGACAGCTGCTCAGGGTGGATGCCATATGTATTACCAATGAGTCAGGTGATGCTGCCAAGTTTGAGGCACTGGCAAAGAAGGTATCTGAAAAGGCAGCAGATGTGCCTGTTATAGTAGCCACAGAAGATCCAGAAGCAGCAAAGGTTGCACTGGGGCACTTCAGTGGCAAGAATCCACTTCTTTATGGTGTGACAAGTGAGAACTTAGAGGCAATGGTCTCTGTGGCAAAGGATGCAAAGGCGATTGTTGGGGTTAAGGCAGATGGTCTTGAGGCCCTTTCAGAATTAACAGAAAAGGTCAAGTCCCTCGGGGTGGAGGATATTGTTATAGATTCAGGAGCAAAAAAGGGATCCCAGATACTTGAGCATAACACACTAATCCGTAGGGCAGCCATAAAGAAGAACTTCAGACCCCTTGGGTATCCAGTCATAAATTTTGTCCAAAGAGATGACCCACTATATGAGACCCTTCTTGTGGGTCTTGGTATTGCAAAATATGCCTCAATTGTTGTGATGAGTTCTGCAGAGAAGTGGAAAAACCTCGCCCTCTTTACACTGAGACAGAACATATACACAGACCCACAGGTGCCTATGCAGGTGGAGCAGAAGATATATAAGATTGGAGAACCTACACCAGACTCACCACTGCTTATTACAACCAATTTCTCACTTACATACTTTATTGTCTCTGGAGAGATCGAGAACTCCAAGGTGCCCGCATATCTTGCAGTTATGGATTGTGAAGGGCTGTCTGTTCTTACTGCCTGGGCAGCAGGTAAATTCACTGGAGCAAAGATTGCTAATTTTATCAAAGAAAGCGGCATAGAAAAGGAACTGAACCACAGGGAGCTGATAATACCTGGATATGTAGCAATACTCAGCGGTGCAATAGAGGAGAAGCTTGAGGGATGGAAGGTTACTGTTGGCCCAAGAGAGGCGAATGCAATACCGACCTTTCTCCGTTCAAGGGCAGCATAAGATATTTTAATCAGAAGATTGAATGGTTGACTTTATAAAGTTATATATTTAAAAATTTAAAAAAGTAATGGTTTGTGGTTCCTTAGAGTTTGGGTGGAGTGAGTTTTGAGATTAAAAATTATTATTAGGAGGTTAGGATGTCGAAGATAATCGCCTCGGCTGCCATCAGAGGGGCACATAAAGTGTGCAGAAATGCAGAAGAACTGCTTCAGAAGGTGATAGCAGAAAAGGGAGAAGATTATCACTTTGAATTTCCTGATACCGCCTTTTACCTTCCAATGATATATGCGATTACAGGTTTTGAGGTAAAGACCCTTAAAGACATGAAAGAGGCCTTGAGGATGGCCCAGGAACTGCTGCATGAGGAGCCTGAGGACAAGATTTGGAAGCCCTATCTTGGTGAGGCCCTTGACAGTGGAATGGCAACACTCTTTGCGGAGGAGATATGGCTTGCGTTGAGATACATAGAAGGACTTGAACCTGTAAAGGATCCTGAAACAGGCTATGAATACAATGGCTTTATAACGGACACCATACAGCGTAACCTGGGTATACAGTTGGTTGATGGAAGAATGCCAGGGTTTGCTGCGATCATCGGAGCTGCTCCTGATGATGAGACTGCTGTGAAGATTGTGAGGGAGCTTCAGGAAAAGAACATCCTTGTCTTCCTTTCTGGTAAGGCAAGGGACAAGAATGGTAACCTCACCAGCGTGACTCACCAGCTCCTAAGGAATAAAATAGAACTGGGATGGGATGTCTATGTAGTGCCCTTGGGTCCAGAGACAGAGCATACCCTCTATGCACTTGACTGGGCGATCAGGGCATCCCTGATCTTTGGTGGACATAAAGGAGGAGACTACAGAAGCAATCTTAAATACACAAAGGACAGGGTCTTTGCCTTTGCGCTGGTGCTGGGTGAACTGGATGATATCAAGTGGGCCACTGGTGCAGGGGCTATAAATATGGGATTCCCTGCCATCTGTGATACTGATGTGCCTGTGATACATCCTACAGGTGTATGTACTTATGAAGAGGTAGATAAGGAGCTTGATCACAGCAAGATCGTACAGAGGGCGATTGAGGTGAGAGGGCTTAAGGTGATAGTGGACAAGCCACCAATACCCATAGCCTATGGGCCTGCATTTGAGGGTGAGAGGATACGTAAAGAGGAGACATTTATTGAGTTTGGTGGAACCCGTTCCCCTGCCTTTGAATGGGTAAGGTTGAGGGAGATGGATGAGATAGAGGATGGGAAAATTGAGATAGTGGGTGATAACTGGAAGGAGAGGTATGAGCAGGGAGGTATAATGCCTCTCGGTATACTCGTTGAGGTGGCTGGCAGAAAGATGCAGCCCGATTTTCTCCCCATTATTGAAAGGAGGCTGCATCATAACATAAATGAGGGGCAGGGGATCTGGCATATGGGCCAGAGGGATATAAATTGGATCAGAATAAGCCATGCTGCCAAGCAGGCAGGCTTCACACTTGAGGACATCGCCAAGATACACCATGCGATGACCCATAAACGGTTCAGTGCAATAGTGGATAAGGTGCAGGTGACCCTTTTTACAGACGAGGAGGATGTTAAGAAGTGGTGTGAGCTGGCAAGGGTAGAATGGAGAGAAAGAGACAAGAGGCTTGAGGCCCTCACTGATGAATCAGTAGATACCTTTTACTCCTGTCTGCTCTGTCAGTCCTTTGCTCCTACCCATGTCTGTGTAATCACTCCAGAGAGGCTTGGCCTCTGTGGAGCTTATAACTGGCTTGACTGTAAGGCAGCCTACGAGATAGACCCCACAGGTGGAAACCAGCCTATACCAAAGGGAGAGTTGGTTGATCCGAAATACGGAAGATACACAGGTGTGGATGAATATCTGAAGAAGGCATCGGGTGGGGCAGTAGAGACACTCAATCTTTACACAATAATGGAAAACCCAATGACATCCTGTGGCTGTTTTGAGTGTATAGTTGCCATTATTCCTGAGGCGAATGGAGTGATGATAGTGCAGAGGGGACATACAGGTATGACCCCTATTGGTATGAAGTTCTCCACCTTGGCAGGTACAGTGGGTGGAGGTGTGCAGACGCCTGGATTCATGGGGGTTGGTGTGAATTTTATAACCAGTAAGAAGTTCCTCCATGGTGATGGTGGTATAAAGAGGATAGTATGGATGACAAAGGCCCTGAAGGAAAGGGTGAAGGAGAAGTTTCAACAGAGGGCAGCAGAAGAGGGTGTACCTGATCTTCTTGATAAGATAGCAGATGAGACAATCTGTGAAGACTCAGAAAAGCTTCTTGAGTTTTTAACACAGGTTGGGCATCCGGCATTAGAGATGGAGCCCATGATTTAACCTTGAAATTAACCTTACAAATGTGGAGGTTTAAAGATGACTAATAAGATACTAAGGAGTGCTAATGAGGCAGCAGAGAAGATAGTTGAGTGGGCAGAAGAGCATCACCTTGAGACCTGTTTTGAGAGGGCCCAGAGACTGAAACCCTGTCCTATTGGTGAGAGTGGTGCGTGCTGTAGGGTCTGCCATATGGGACCATGTAGGCTTGTAGGACAGGATGCAGAAGACAATGCCCGAGGTATATGTGGTGCCACATTGCCCACGGTGGTTGCGAGAAATCTGGTTCGTATGATTGCAGCAGGCACTGCTGCACACAGTGACCATGCCCGTGACATGGTATTTACACTTCTTGCAGTTGCAGAAGAGAAGACAAAGGATTTTGAGATCAAGGATGTGAGAAAACTCTACCGTGTTGCAGGCTACCTTGGTGTTGAGATAGAGGGAAGGTCTGTTAACACCGTTGCCCGTGAAGTGGCTCTTAAGTTTCTTGAGGACTTTACCAGGCAGAAGGGGAGACTCCATTATCTCAGAAGGGCACCGAAGAAGACACAGGAGAGATGGGAGAAATGGGGTGTTGCTCCCAGGGGCATTGACCGCGAGGTTGTTGAGGCTATGCACAGGACATCCATTGGTGTTGACCATGATCCTGACCATCTTCTGACACATGGCCTAAGGACTGCCCTTGCTGATGGTTGGGGCGGTTGCATGATATCAACCGATATAAGTGACATACTCTTTGGCACTCCAAAGCCTGTAAGGGCAGAGGCCAGTTTTGGCATTTTTAAAGAGGATGAGGTGAATATTGTAGTTCATGGGCATGAACCCTCTCTGGCTGAGATGATAGTCGATGTAGTAAGTGAGCCTGAGATGATAGAGTATGCAAAAAGTAAAGGTGCAAAGGGAATAAATCTTGGTGGAATGTGCTGTACTGCAAATGAGGTTTTGATGAGACATGGTATTCCTACAGCAGGAGGTTTTACAAATCAGGAACTCGGGATAATGACTGGCCTTGTTGATGCAATTGCTGTTGATGTGCAGTGCATTATGCCTGCTATTGCTGAGCTCAGTAAGAAGTTTCATACAAAGGTGATAACCACTTCTGAAAAGGCGAAGATACCCGGTGCTATCCATATTGAGTATGATGAACACAGGGCCAGGGAGGTGGCAAGAGAGATTGTGAAACTGGCGATTGATAATTTCCCTAATCGTAAGACAGAGGGAAGTCATGTTACTGACAAGTATCCATTGATTGGTGGCTTCTCTCATGAATATATTGAATATATGCAGGGTGGACAGTTCAGGGCATCCTTCAGACCATTGAATGATGCTATTATTGCTGGAAGGATTCGAGGAGTTGTTGGTCTTGCAGGGTGTGATAATTCAAGGGTGCCTTCAACAGGGATACATAGATATCTGGCAACAGAATTGATAAAGAACGATGTCCTTGTTGTTTCTACGGGATGTGGCTCTGCTGCCTGTGGAACTGCGGGATATCTGACACCTGAGATGGCACTTGAACATGCTGGTCCAGGTCTTAGAGAGGTGTGTGAGGCTATAGGAATTCCTCCTATACTGCACGTGGGTGCCTGTGTAGACAACTCCAGGATTCTCACAATCCTCACTGCTATGGCTGCAGAAGGCGGTTTATCTGATGAGATAGGTGGTATGCCTGGAGTGGGTATTGCTCCTGAGTGGATGAGTGAAAAGGCGATCGCAATTGGCTGTTACTTTGCAGCCTCTGGAGTACCAGTGATATTTGGTGGTGAGTCTCCTGTTGGTGCCAGTGAAGAGGTTACAAGAATAATGACAGAGGTCTGGTTCGAGAGATTCAAGGGAGCACTGCACTTTGAGCCTGATCCAGAGAAGATACTTCAACTCACATATAACTACATTGATAGGGCAAGGGAGGAGTTGAAGCTGAGAAAATACGAGCCAGGCAGATTCGGTGTGGAAAGGAAGCTAATGAGCATGGAAGATAGGCGTAAGCTTGAGAAGGCAGCAAGAACACATGAGGGATTATAGGACAAACAGCATTATTGATATATAAAGGGAGGTTGAGGATGGATATTGAAGCACTTGATGTGGAAAAAGAGATAGGAAAGGTAGGAGAGGTCTTATGTGAGCATGACAAAAAGAAGGGAATCCTCATTACCACATTACATAGGATTCAGGAAGATTATGGTTATCTTCCTGGAGAGGTCCTTCAGAGGCTTTCAAAAAAGTTGGAACTCCCTTTAGCAGAGATATACAGTGTAGCGAGTTTCTATCACCAGTTTCATTTCACTCCCAGAGGACGAAAGATAGTCCGTGTATGTATGGGAACGGCATGTCATGTTAGAGGCGCGCCTAAGGTACTGGAGAAAATACAAAAACATTTTGATATAGAAGTAGGTGAAACCACAGAGGATCTTGCAATGACCCTTGAGACCGTAGGATGTGTGGGTTGTTGTGGATTGGCTCCTGTGGTGACGGTGAATGAAGAGGTAGTTGGAGAGCTAACACCGAAAAAGGTAGATGAACTGATCAAGACAATAGAAAGCGAGGAATAGATATGGGTAGGCTGAAGAGTATTGAAGAACTACAGAACCTGAGATTGCTGTTACAAGAGGAGACCTTTCCTCCAGAGAAAGAGAGGATAAGGGCATGTGCAGGCACTGCCTGTATGGCTTCAGGCAGTCTCAAGGTGATTGAAGAGATTGAGCGGAAGGCAAAAGAGAGAGGTCTTGATATACAGATAGTAAAGACAGGCTGTCAGGGGCTCTGTCAGAAGGGGCCTGTTATGAAGGTGGAACCCTTTGGTTACTTCTACCAGAGGGTAAAAAAGGATGATGCAGATGCTATTGTGACAAGCACCCTTGCAGGTGGATATCCTGTAAGGCACCTTCTTTTGAGAGAGTATGTCTACAGAGAACCTTATGAGTTGATGGAAGAAGTACCTTTTTACAAGAAACAGATGAGAGTTGCTCTCAGGAATAATGGGAGGATTGATCCCACAAATATATATCACTACATAGCTGTGGGCGGTTATTCGGCACTGCAGAAGGCTTTGAGCAGCATGACACCTGATGAAGTACTGGATGAGGTAGACAGGGCAAATCTCCGTGGCCGGGGTGGTGCAGGCTTTCCTGCGGGCAGAAAATGGCGACATACAAAGCATGCACCAGGCAAGATCAAGATGGTGATCGCCAATGGAGACGAAGGCGACCCTGGTGCATTTATGGACAGGGCCATTATGGAAGGAGATCCCCATAGTCTGATAGAAGGTATGCTCCTTTGTGCCTATGCGATCGAGGCTCGTTATGGTTTCATTTATGTGAGACATGAATACCCCCTTGCAGTGAAGAATCTTAGTATCGCCATAAGGCAGGCAGAGGAGCTGGGACTGCTGGGAGATAATATCCTTGGTACAGATTTCAGTTTTTATCTCCATATCCGTGAAGGTGCAGGGGCCTTTGTATGTGGTGAGGCCACAGCCCTTGTCGCCTCAATTGAGGGCAACAGAGGTTTCCCAAGGGCAAGACCACCAAGGGTCTCAGAACCTGGAGGCGGTCCGTGGGGATATCCTGCTAATCTAAACAATATCGAGACCTTTGCCAATGTCCCGATAATAATAGAGAAAGGAGCAGACTGGTTCCGTAGCATTGGTACGGAAAGCTCGCCTGGCACAAAGGTGTTCGCACTCACTGGTAAGGTGAAGAATACAGGTCTGGTTGAGGTTCCAATGGGTACAACCCTTAGAGAGATAATATTCGATATTGGTGGAGGAATCCTCGGTGACAAGAAATTCAAGGCTGTCCAGACAGGTGGTCCCTCAGGAGGATGTATACCAGAGGAGTATCTGGATACACCTGTTGATTTTGACTCTCTCTGGGAAGTGGGTTCCATGATGGGCTCTGGTGGTATGGTTGTGATGGATGAGGATACTTGTATGGTGGATGTGGCACGGTACTTTTTATCCTTTACTCAGTCAGAATCCTGTGGAAAATGTCCTCCCTGTAGAATCGGAACCTATCAGATGCTGCAGATCCTTGATCGGATAACCTCTGGTAAGGGTGAACCAGAAGACCTTGAGAGGCTTGAAGAGATAGCCAATAAAGTAAAGGCAGCCTCATTGTGTGGACTTGGTATGAGTGCACCCAATCCCATACTCAGTACATTGAAATACTTCAGAGAGGAGTATGAGGAGCATGTCTACGACAAATACTGCAGAGCCAAGGTATGTAATGGTCTCGGGCTTTTCAGAATAGAACAGAAAGAGTGTTTCCTCTGTGGTTTATGCAAACAGGCCTGTGCATATGGGGCTGTAAAGGAGTTGAGAGATAAGTTCTATATTGATCAGACTTTGTGTGTAAAGTGTAAGGCCTGTTATCTTGCCTGTCCAATAGATGCGGTAAAGGTGGAGAAGGTACCAAGAAAAGGTACAGTTGCTAAATCGAAGGCTTAATAAGGAGGCTCTATGGGTGATAAAGAGACCAAGAATCTGAAAGATATTTTTAAGGAGATAGAAGAAGAGGGGTGTCTTCTTCATAGGGTTGTGAGGCTTCTTGATGAGTTTATTGATGGTCCCATGTGTGGAAGATGTCTGCCCTGTCCTATGGGTAGTTATGAGATGAGGATAAGAGTGAAAAGACTTATAGAGGGTGAGGGAGCAAAGAAGGATGTGGATATTATAAAGGTTATTGCACCAAGGATGTTTGTTACCTCTCTGTGTAAAAAGGGTAAGGATGTAGCAGACTTTATTGATAGAAGTTTAAAAGACCATGAAGACATCTATATTGCCCATGCAGAAGGGCGTTGTCCTGACAGACAGTGTAAGGTACTCTTTGTGTACAGAATTATATCTGATAATTGCACCATGTGTGGTGACTGTCTTGAGGTGTGCAAAGACTATGCAATTGTTGGTGAGAAGAAGTTGCCCTATAGATCAGGTTATCTCCCCTTTGAGATTATTCCTGAGAGATGTACCCGCTGTGGTGAATGTGTAAAGGTATGCAAGTACAATGCGATTGAGATTATAGATATTGGAATTAAGGAAGAAGAGGAAGAAACAGTAAAAGTATGAAATATTTATAAAAGAAGGAGGAAAAGAGGATGGCCAAGCTTGTAAAGGTAAAGATAGACGGCAAGGAATACAGACTCCCAGAAGGCACAAATCTTATTGATGCTGCAGAGTCTGTGGGGATTCATATACCAAACTTCTGTTATATAAAGGGGATGAAGGGGATTGGTGCCTGTAGAATGTGTATGGTTGAGGTTGGTGGCAGAATGACTGTTGCATGTAATACCAGAATAAAAGAAGGACTTGAGGTAACAACTGACAGTGAGAAGATAAGAGACCTGAGAAGGTTTGTTGTTGACCTTATTGTATCGATGCATCCGTTGGATTGTATGACCTGCACAAAGGCAGGTGTATGCGAACTCCAGAGATATGCCTATGAGTATGAGGTGAAAGAGAGTTCCTTCACAAGGAAGAGATTCGGATTTGGTGTTGATGACAAAAACCCCTTTATAAAGCGTGATCCTGACTACTGTATCCTCTGTGGCAGATGTGTAAGAATATGCAAGGAACAGGGTACTGCTGTACTTGATTTTTATGGCCGTGGTGTTGGTTCAAGGGTGGTTACGGCAGAGGATAGACCCCTTCAGGAGGCAGGCTGTACCTTCTGTGGCAGTTGTGTTGATGCCTGTCCTGTGAATGCTCTCCTTGAAGCAGACCGCTGGAGAAAAGGCAGGGAATGGGAGTATGAAAGAAGCATTTCAGTATGTCTCAGCTGTGGAAGTGCCTGTAAAACCATTGTGAGTGTCCATGGAAAGGATGTGGCAAAGGTGAATATTGGGGCTGAGGTTGGCAGAGCAGACCGTTATATATGTGCTTACGGGAGATTCGGCTTTGATTTTATAAATGCAGACACAAGGCTGAAGACCCCTCTTAAGAGGATAGATGGTGATCTGAAAGAGGTAAGCTGGGATGAGGCCCTTCAGAGCCTTGCAGAGATTTTTAAGAACGCAGGTGGGGTTGGTATTCTTACTACTGGTAGCCTCCTGAATGAAGATGTACTTACTCTGAAGAGGTTTGCAGATACCGCAGGTATAAAGAATTATGACTCCACAGTCAGTATTTATGCTGATGAGGCATCACTGCTTGGGCCAAGTGCTGATATAGAGGATGCAGACCTTATAGTGCTGGTTGGTCTCAATGCCTCTCAATGGGATAGAGTCCTTGCAGGTATTGATGCTACGGTGAGAAAAAAGGTTGCAAGGGGTACAAAGCTTGTGGTTATAAATTCTACTGATACGAAGATCTCAGAGATTGCCCATGTAAGCCTTAAAGGGGATGAGGCAGGGTCTTTAGCCTCAGTTCTCAGAGCAGTCTCTGAGGCTGGTATAAAGATCCCTAAGGGGTTGAGTGTTCCAGATGTGCCTTTAAGTGAAGAGGCAAAGAAAGCTGCAGAGTTGTTTGTGGCTTCTTCAAATCCATTGGTACTGAGTTCAACTCCGCTTTTTGAAGCTTCTTCTTCACTGGCTCTGGTAAAAGGTGCAGCCTTAGCAGTACCTCTGGAGGCAAATGCAAAGGGCACCCTGCTTATGGGGTTTAAAGGTGAAGGCACAGACTACAAAGGGATGGCAGAAGGTGGAATGAAGATTCTTTACTGTGTGGGTGAACTTCCTATTAAAAGACCTTCAGGGGTGGATTTCCTTGTGGTGCAGCATTCTCATATGACGGAGCTTGCAAAAGAGGCAGACCTTTTGCTTCCTGCTACCACCCTGTATGAGACGGAGGGTACCATTGTGGATTATAAAGGAAGACTCAGTGAGCTCCATAGGGCTGTGGAACCATACGAAGATGCTAAGACTCTTAGAGACACCCTCAAACTGCTGGCAAAGAAGATGGGGTTTGACCTCAAAGTAGCAAGGACAACGGATGTGAAGAAACAGATAAAAGCATTCAAATCAGAGTTTAAGGCTTCTGCTCTTAAAAAGAGAGAAGACTTAGATTACAATCCCGATGAACTGATTCCGCAGTTGAATGCCTCCATGATTAACAGTTCAAGACTGTTATGGCTGAAAGAGGTGGAGAGTTCTATTAAGCAGACCGCAGAGTTATAAAATATTCAAAGAGGGCCTATGGCCCTCTTTTATTATTCTCTACATGTTGTTATGGCTGACTTAAATTTGTCCCTTATTTTTGTGCTTCAGTCAAAAGCAGTTAGGGTTACGGTATCTTTTCTTGCATTATGAAATGTCAATACTCTAAAATAAACTGCATTGATTACTTCCATACTTTAATAGATTCTCTGAAGGAGGTCACATGAGTGAGACTATTGAGATTAGATGGCATGGAAGAGGTGGACAGGGGACAGTTACTGCAGCAAAGGTTCTTGCAGATGCCTGTCTCAGCGGAGGCAAGAATGTACAGGCATTCCCTGAGTATGGACCTGAAAGGGCTGGTGCACCTCTAAGGGCCTATAACCGGATAAGTACCAAACCTCTGAGGATTCATGCACCTGTGACAAATCCTAATATTGTGGTTGTGGTGGATGCTACACTGCTTGATAGTATTGATGTCACAGAAGGTGCTCCTGATGATGCTATATTTGTCATAAATACTGTCAGGTCTCCTGAGGAGATAAGAAAGAAGCTTGGACTTAAGGATACACAGAAGGTTTATACAGTAGATGCATCGAAGATTGCTCTTGAAACAATTGGGAGACCCTTACCAAATTCCTGTATGCTTGGAGCTTTGGCAAAGGCAACAGGTATTGTGGATCTTCAGACACTTCTTGATGATGTGAAGGGGAGTTTTGGGAGTAAATTTTCAGAAAAGATAATAGCTGCCAATCTTGAGGCAACCAGAAGAGGATATGAGGAGGTAAAGGAAGGATGAAGGGATGGAGAGAACTTACCATAGGGGCTATAATCCCAGAGGCTGGAAATGCAGCCAGTTACAATACAGGTTCCTGGCGTGCTTTCAGGCCTCAGTGGATTGAAGAAAACTGTATCCAGTGTCTTTTCTGTTGGATATACTGTCCTGACTCTGCAGTTAATGTGAAGGACGGCAAAAGGGGTGAGTTTGATTATGATCACTGCAAGGGATGTGGAATCTGTGCGATGGAGTGTCCTGGTAAGAAGGGTAAGAAGGCAATAGTAATGGTAGAGGAGGGCACATAATGGGCAAAAAACTTGCGGTAACAGGTAATCAGGCAGTAGCAACTGCCATGAAACAGATAAACCCGGATGTCTGTGCAGCTTATCCTATCACACCTCAGACCGAGATAATGCAGAGGTTTGCCTCTTTTGTCTCGGATGGGGAGGTGGATACAGAGCTTATAACGGTGGAGAGTGAGCATAGTGCAATGAGTGCCTGTATAGGGGCTGCTGCTGCAGGTGGAAGGGTGATGACTGCCACAAGCTCACAAGGACTTGCGCTCATGTGGGAGATGCTTTATATAGCTTCAGGCATGAGACTTCCCATTGTTATGCCTGTGGTGAATAGGGCACTTTCGGCACCCATTAATATACATGGAGACCATTCTGACTCCATGGGAGCAAGAGACAGTGGATGGATTCAACTGTATTCTGAGAATGCACAGGAGGCTTATGATAATGTTATACAGGCGGTCAGGATAGGTGAACATGAGAACGTGAGGCTTCCTGTGATGGTCTGTATGGATGGATTTATTATCAGCCATTCTATAGAAAGTATGGAATTTCTACCTGATGAGGTGGTGAAGGAGTTTGTGGGAGAGTACAAGCCCCTTTATTCCCTTCTTGATGTGGACAATCCTGTAACCTATGGTCCCCTTGTTCTACCAGACTATTACATGGAGTTTAAACGACAGCAGCATGAGGCAATGGGCAATGTAAAGGAAGTGGTTCTCGAGGTTGCTAAGGAGTTTGAGAAAGTCTCTGGTAGAAGCTATGGTCTGTTTGAGGAATACAGGCTTGATGATGCTGAGGTTATAATAGTTATTCTGAACTCTGCCGCAGGGACTGCGAAGGATGTTGTGGACCAATACAGAGACAAGGGAGTAAAGGTGGGGCTTCTGAAGCCGAGACTTTTCAGACCTTTTCCATATAAAGAGGTGGCTGAGGCACTGTCAGGGGCAAAGGTGGTGGCTGTACTTGATAGGGCAGACTCCTTTGGCGGATTTGGACCGGTATATATGGAGGTAGCCTCTGCCTTAACCACAAATGGTGCAAGACCTCTGATGCTAAACAGGATATACGGGCTGGGTGGAAGAGACTTTATGCCAGAGCATGCCGAGACCGTGATAGAGGAGTTGAAAAGGGTTCTTGACAGTGGTAAGATAGAGAAGCAGAAAGATTACCTCGGTGTAAGGGAATAAGATAACCTTAGTATAGAGAAAGGAGACAGGACTATGGCAACACCACTTAGACTGAAAGAACTCTCTAAGAAAGAAGAACTCCTTACTGGAGGACATAGATTATGTGCTGGTTGTGGTGCACCTATTATTATTAGACAGGTGCTTATGGCAGCAGAAGTGCCTGTAGTGGCTGCAAATGCCACAGGATGTTTAGAGGTGTCAACCACAATTTATCCCTATACTGCATGGAGGATTCCATGGATTCATACTGCCTTTGAGAATGCTGCTGCAACCATATCTGGTGTTGAATCCATGTACAGGGCACTGAAGAAGAAAGGTAAGATTGATAGAAAGATAAAGTTCATTGCCTTTGGAGGAGACGGAGGCACCTATGATATTGGTTTTCAGAGTTTATCTGGTGCCATGGAAAGGGGACATGATATAGTTTACATCTGTTATGACAATGGTGCCTATATGAATACAGGAATCCAACGTTCAAGTGCCACACCTCTTGGTGCAAACACTACCACATCTCCTGCAGGCAGGGTGATACCTGGTAAGGTGCAACCGAGAAAGAATCTTACAAAGATAATGGCAGCTCACGGTATTCCCTATGTAGCACAAAGTACACCCGCCCATTGGCGTGATCTTATAACAAAGGTACGTAAGGCGCTTGAGGTGGATGGTCCTGCATTTATAAATGTGCTTGCACACTGTAACCGTGGTTGGAGAACTTCTACAAACACCACAATCCAGGATACAAAGCTCGCTGTAGAGACATGTTTCTGGCCACTTTATGAGTATGAAAATGGTAAACTAAGGATAAACTATAAGCCAAAGGAGAAAAAACCCGTTGTGGAATTTTTAAAGACACAAGGTAGGTTTAAGCACCTTTTTTCACCTGAGAATGAACATCTGTTAAAGGAGATACAGGAGTATGTAGACAGAGAATGGGAGGCACTTTTAAGAGAAGAGGGGATGTGGAGAGAGGGTTCTGAAGAGAAGGAATAATGAAATTTGAGTAGTAAATTTATAAGGAAAATATTATGCCTGAATTTGTAATGTATGAGGATGCCTTCCGGAGGATTGATGAGGAACTGAGGAGGCTCTATCAACTCTCTAATGCAAAGTTGGTTTTTCTTGTGGACAAGAATGGACAGCTTATAGCATCAGTAGGTGAGACGCGCAATATAGACACCACTGCACTCGCCTCTCTCACAGCAGGTAATATTGCTGCCACAGGAGGTATAGCAAAGCTGTTAGGACAGAAGGAGTTTTCGATCCTCTTTCATGAGGGTGAGAGGGACAATATACATATCTCTCTTGTGGCTAATAGGGTTATACTTGTGGTTGTTTTTGATCAGAGGTCATCATTGGGACTTGTGAGGTTGAGGGTGAAGAGGTCTTCACAGGTGCTTGAGCAGGTTTTTCAGGAGATGGATAGAATGAAGCCAGAGGAGAAGACTACTAAGGAGCTATCACCATTTGCAGATATCACTGATGAAGATATAGAGAAACTCTTTGGTTAAGGTTAGAAAGTGTCATTTATAAACTATTCCACACGGGAGATAAACTGTAAGATAGTTTATTATGGACCTGGTCTTTGTGGAAAGACCACCAATCTCCAATATATATATAAAAAGACCGCCCCTGAACAGAAGGGGAAATTAATATCCCTTGCTACAGAGACAGAAAGGACACTCTTCTTTGATTTCCTACCCCTTGCCCTTGGTGATATAAAGGGTTTTAAGGTAAGATTCCATCTGTATACAGTACCTGGCCAGGTCTTTTATGCTGCCAGCAGAAAGTTGATCCTGAAAGGGGTTGATGGTGTTGTCTTTGTGGCTGACTCACAAATAGAGAGAATGGATGCAAATATAGAGAGTCTGGAAGACCTAAGGATAAATCTTGCAGAGTATGGGTATGACCTTGAGATGCTTCCATTTACCATGCAGTACAACAAACGAGACCTTCCTAATATTGTCCCTGTTGAAGAGATGAACAGGGTATTAAATCCAAATAATGTTCCCTATTATGAGGCAGTGGCAACAGTCGGAAAAGGTGTTTTTGAGACCCTGAAGGATATTGGAAAACAGATTCTGAAGGAATTGAAGAAGAATTACTGACTCTTTCAATCTAAGTGTTATTTTCTTTTCACCCCAAAGGCGTAGCACTTGTAAGGGTCAGGGTCTGAGGGGCCTGAACAAAGTTCTGCCCTGTAGCGGCATCCGCCTCTACAGATATTAAGAAAATCACAACTGCAACTGAGTGATTTTATCTCAATGGGTTTAACCCTTTGCCAACATTCTCTCAGTCCTTCTGATATATGACCCACAGGTCTGTCTCTGTAAAAAGCACACTTTGAGACACTCCCATCAGGCAGCACTGAAACTAAGTGCAGACCGCAACCAAAGCCTTCTCCGCCTCCATGAAATCCTCCGCCATAGCCGTATCTCAGGTACCTGCCTGCCACTTCTGGAGGAACAACAAGTTCAGAATTTTTCAGGAGTCTGCCAGTAACACAAGGCACATCAACTATCCATTCCTTAACTCCAAACTCCTTAAAAAGGGACTCCATCTCATCAAATTCCTTGAGATTACCTCTGTAAACCATTGTAGAAACTGAAACATCAAAACCAGCCTCTATTGCCATCCTTAACGCCTGTATGGTTTTGGAGAAGGTCCCTTTACCGCGGATTACCTCATGGGAAGGACCAATCCCATCTATACTGAACTGGATCTCGTGAACATTTAACCTATTGAGAACCTCTTCTCTGAGAAGGATTCCATTTGTTAAGAGTACCTTTCTCAGGGGATAGTTTTTTAGAAATTCATTCAATCTCATGAAATCCCTGTGTACAAGAGGTTCACCACCTGAAATTAGCACTTTTAATCCTTGCATCTCATTAAACTCCTCCAATACCTTTTTAAGATCCTCAATGGAGAGTTCATACTGTTCTGGTGGGTCTATATAACAGTGAAGACACCGGAGATTGCATCTGTCTGTGATGAGCAGCTCAAGATATCTTAAGGAAGGCTTTGGAGATTTTTTGATTTTCTGGGGTCTTGGTGATGAAGCAGCCTCTGTAAGGATTCCTTCTTCAAGGCAGTATTGAACAAATTCTTTATCATCTGTGAAGCATCCTTCTTCTGAGGCGCAATCCTGGAGAAACTGGAAGCCCTTATTATCCACTTCATAAAGCTCGTCTTTTTTTACATTATAGACTGAGGGTGTCTCGAGCCAGCGGAGAAGAGTATCAGGTGAAAGATAATATCTTTTACTCACTGCTATAATAGAATTCTTCCTTCAGGGCCCTGCTCATCAGTTCTTTTACAGCCTGAGTGGGAGATTTCCCTTCATGCAGCACCTGGTATACCTGCTCCACTATTGGCATATCCACATTATGTTTTTTAGACAGTTCATAGGCTGCCCTTGAGGTCTCCACGCCCTCTGCAACCTCTTTCATCTCAGAGAGTATTTCTTTTAGGGTTCTGCCCTGTCCCAACTTATAACCTACAGTATAGTTTCTTGAGAGTGCTCCTGTGCAGGTGAGCACCAGGTCTCCAATTCCACTGAGCCCAGAGAAGGTCTTCTCTTCTGCTCCCAGCCTGACTCCAAGCCTTATTATTTCAGCAAGCCCCCTGGTAATAAGGGCTGCTCTTGCATTGGATCCGAGTCCGAGGCCATCTGATATGCCTGATGCTATAGCAATAACATTCTTGAGAGCTCCTCCAAGCTCCACTCCAAGGACATCATGGTGTGTATACACCCTGAAGTACTCTGTATTGAAGACCTCTTGTAGTAGCAGTCCTAAGGCTGTATCTTTTGTAGCTAATGTGACTGCAGTGGGAAGTCTCTTCACCACCTCTTTTGCAAAGCTCGGTCCTGAAAGTACTGCTACAGGGTTGGGAAGCATCTGCTGCAGTATCTGGGAGACTGTAAGGAAGGTACTGTTCTCAATACCCTTGGAGACGCTTATGATTACTGCATCTCTGTCAACCAGCTTAGAAACATTCTGGAATACTGCTCTAACAAATTGGGTAGGTACTGCACAGATTATATATCTCGCTCTGTGGAGTGCCTCTGACATAGAATGTGTGGCTTTTACATTATCGGGCAGAGGTGCATCAGGAAGATAAAGAGTGTTCCTCCTTTTTTGTTCTATCTCCTTTGCAAGTTCTTCTTCATAAACCCATAATGAGACATCATAACCTTTTTCAGCCAGGAGGATGCTTAGTGTGGTACCCCAGCTTCCAGCCCCTATTACAGCAATATAACTCATTTCATCAGTTTTTTCTGTATCTTTGCCCAAGTATCTTTCAATGTTACTGTACGATTGAACACAAGATGTCCATTCTTGCTGTCAGGATCAACACAGAAGTATCCCACTCTCAAGAACTGATACCTCTCTCCCTCTTTTGCATTTGCCAGAGACTCTTCTACTTTACACTGTTTTAGTATTTTAAGGGAATCAGGATTAATACATTCGATAAAGTCTTCACACTCCTCAGGATTGGGCTTCAAGAACAGTCTATCATAGAGTCTTACTTCTGCATCAAGCGCATGTTTTGCTGATACCCAGTGCAGTGTTGCCTTCACCTTTCTTTGCTGGGTTGAGCCACTCCGGGAATCAGGGTCATAACGACAATAAATCTCCTTTATCTTTCCTGTCTCTGTGTCTTTTATCACCTTTTCACATCTAATAATATAAGCGTGTTTTAATCTCACCTCTCTGCCGGGAGCGAGGCGGTAGTATTTAGGAGGAGGTTCCTCCATAAAATCGTCTTCCTCAATGTAAAGTTCTCTTGTAAAGGGAAGCTTTCTTGTTCCCATGGATGGATCTTCAGGATTATTTTCAGCATCAAGCTCTTCAGTATAGTTTTCCGGGTAGTTCTCTATTATCACCTTCACAGGTCTCAGTACTGCCATTACCCTTGGTGCTCTCTTATTCAGGTCTTCCCTGAGGCAGTGTTCAAGCAGTTGGATGTCAACAACACTGTTTGCCTTTGATATGCCGATCTTTTCACAGAAGTCCCTTATCGCTTCTGGTGTGTAGCCCCTCCTTCTGAGACCTGCTATAGTGGGCATTCTGGGATCATCCCATCCACTTACGTATCCCTCCTCTACCAGTCTTGAGAGTTTCCTCTTGCTGAGTACAGTGTAGCTGAGGTTCAGTCTTGCAAACTCTATCTGACGGGGATGATGGATGCCAAGCTGTTCTATGAACCAGTCATAAAGAGGTCTGTGGTCCTCGAATTCGAGAGTGCAGAGGGAGTGGGTTATACCTTCTATGGAATCACTCAGAGGATGGGCAAAGTCATATGTAGGATAGATACACCATTTGTCACCTGTTCTATGATGGGATGCCTTTATGATTCTGTATATTACTGGGTCACGCATATTCAGATTTCCAGAGGCCATATCGATCTTTGCACGAAGGACCTTCTCACCCTCATTAAACTCTCCTCTTCTCATTCTCTCGAAGAGCTCGAGGTTCTCTTCAACAGAGCGGTTTCTATAAGGACTCTCAATTCCTGGTTCTGTAAGGGTCCCTCGATACCGGCGAATCTCTTCAGGACTTAGGTCATCCACATAGGCTTTCCCCTTTTTTATCAACTCGACAGCATACTGATAGAGTTGATCAAAATAATCAGAGGCAAAATAGAGACGGTCTCCCCAGTCAAAACCCAACCATCGGACATCCTCTACTGCTGCCTCTACATACCTTGCCTCTTCTTTTAAAGGATTGGTGTCATCCATCCTGAGATTACAAAGGCCGCCGTACTTTTCAGCTATTGTAAAGTTCAACACAATAGCCTTGGCATGGCCTATATGAAGATATCCATTCGGCTCTGGAGGGAACCGTGTATGGACCTTTTTGTATCTCCCTGTTCTCAGGTCCTCCTCAATAATCTTCTCAATAAAATTTGAAGGTCTATTCATTAACTACTCTCCCTAATTGTGTCTATTGCCTTCTGGATTCTCTTTATAATTCTATCTCTGCCTACTATCTCTAAGACTTCGAATATACCAGGGCTTTTTGTGCCTCCTGTGACTGCAACACGTACTGGCTGGGCCAGTTGTTTGAGTTTTATACCGTATTTATTTATTATACTGGAGAAGACCTCCTGCAGGGTCTGCTCAGTAAACTGCTCAAGTCTTTTTAGTTCTTCCAACAGGTCTACAAGGTATGGAAGTGTCTTTTCATTCAGAAACTTCTTTTTTGCATCTTCCTCATATTCTATCTCTTCAACAAAATAATACCTCATCACCTTGGCAAGTTCAACCAGGGTTTTAGCCCTCTCTTTCTGGGATTCCACAGCCTTCCTCAGCCACTGATGGTCTACCTGCTGGTCTGATTCTATGAGACCTTCCTTCTGCAGAAAGGGTTTTACAAGTTCACAGAGTTTCTCTGTGGGTGTGTTTTTCAGATGTTGACCATTTAGCCAGAGGAGTTTGTCTGGATTGAATACTGCAGCAGCCTTGCTGACCCCTTCTAAGGAGAACTTTTCAATCAGTTCCTCTTTGGTGAATATCTCTTGATCACCATAGGACCATCCCAGCCTTGCAAGGTAATTCAGTAGCGCCTCAGGCAGATATCCCATCTCACGATATGCCTGTACAGATGTAGCTCCATGTCTTTTGCTCAGCCTTGTTTTATCAGAGCCAAGTATCATTGGTAGATGGGCAAACTTGGGTATCTGAAAGCCAAGGGCATTGTATATATGGATCTGTTTTGGGGTATTGTTCAGATGGTCGTCTCCTCTTATTACATGTGTAATCCTCATGTCTACATCATCAACAACCACTACAAAGTTGTATGTTGGTGTGCCATCTGAGCGCATTATAATAAAATCGTCAAACATCTCGTTGGGATAGGCTACCTTTCCATGGATCAGGTCATCTACTATGGTCTGTCCTGCTTCAGGCATTCTGAAACGGACAGCAGGTGTTCTGCCCGCAGGAGGGTTATTAAGTTCTCTACATCTGCCATCATACTTTGGGGTTTTGCCGACCTTTATAGCCTCCTGCCTTCTCTGTTCAAGTTCCTCTGGAGTGCAGTAACAGTAGTATGCCTTCCCCTCATCTATCAGTCTCTGCAGATAACTCTGATAGATCTCCATCCTTTCTGTCTGTCTGTAGGGACCTTCGTCCCAGTCCAGTCCAAGCCATCTCATTCCATCAACAATTGCATTTATATACTCCTCGGTAGAGCGACTCCTGTCCGTGTCCTCGATTCTGAGGATAAAGACCCCACCGTGGTGTCTTGCAAACAGCCAGTTAAAAAGGGCTGTCCTTGCTCCTCCTATATGCAGATACCCCGTAGGACTTGGAGCAAACCTTACTCTTACTTCATCCATTCCTAAGTCTCCTCAAAATTCTTTAACCCATAATTTTACCAGAATTTATGAGCTTTAAACAAAGCCCCCTCTGTCTTCTTCTCATTCTCTTTGGAGCTTGGTAAGAATAAATAGCAAGTCTTCTAATATATAGAATTTTAAAGGCATTAAGCAATTTTTTACTTGACAAAATCTTAATTTCTTGGTATTTTTATAAAGCAATTTTTGAAGGCTTTTGCCTTCGGCTATTCAAAAACCATTATCCAAAAGGAGGTGAGATTCTATGACGAAGGCAGAACTTGTTGAAAAGATCGCATCTGACACAGGACTCACTAAGGCAGATGCGCAAAGGGCTCTTGATGCTACCCTTGAGAACATCAAAAAAGCACTAAAGAAAAACCAGAAGGTCACACTTGTGGGCTTTGGTACCTTCTCAGTCACAAAGAGGAAGGCGAGAAAAGGTCGTAATCCAAGAACAGGTGAAGAGATCAAGATTCCAGCCACAAAAGCACCCAAATTCACTCCAGGCAAAGGTCTTAAGGAGGCTATTAAGTAGTTTTTAAACTTAATGGGGGATAGTCTGCTATCCCCCTTCTGTCATAAATAAAGAGGTAAATTCCTTAAAATCCTTCAGAATTAATATTAAAATCTGCTATAATTATTAAAGTTCCAGAAAGGAGGGGATTATGTTAGTAGAGTTTAGTATAATCCCAGTGGGGGTTGGCAGTAGCATAGGTGATTATTTAGCAGAGGTTTTGAAGATAGTAGATGAGAGCGGTTTACCCTATAAGGTGAATCCTATGGGTACCTGTGTGGAGGGTGAGTGGAATGAGGTCATGAGGCTTATTAAGAAGTGTCATACACAGGTGATGAAGAAGGCTGACAGGGCAATTGTGACTATCACCATTGATGATCGTAAAGGTAAGCCGAATAGACTGAACCTGAAGGTGAGATCAATAGAGAAGAGGTTAGGTAAAAAACTCAAAAAATAGGAGGTACTAATGGCTGAAAAGATTACCCTGAGTGTTATCAAGGCAGATGTTGGTGGTTATGTAGGACATTCAAGCATTCATCAGAATCTTCTTGATGTTGCAAAGGAGAGGCTTTCAAAGGCTAAAGACAGTGGTATGATTGTGGATTTCCATGTAACCCGTGTAGGAGATGACCTTGAATTGATTATGACACACGAAAGAGGGGTGGATAACGAGGAGATACATCAGCTTGCATGGAATACCTTTGTGGCTGCTACAGAAGAGGCTAAGAGACTCAAACTCTATGGAGCTGGTCAAGATTTGCTCAGTGATGCCTTCTCTGGAAATATTAAGGGTATGGGACCTGGAGTTGCTGAGATGGAGTTTGTTGAGAGGAAATCAGAACCTGTAATAGTATTTATGGCTGACAAAACCTCCCCAGGCGCATGGAACCTTCCTTTATTCAAGATGTTTGCAGATCCTTTCAATACTGCAGGTCTTGTTATTGATCCTACAATGCATGAAGGATTTAATTTTGATGTAGTTGATGTTTATGGTCATAAGGCAATAACACTCTCTTGTCCTGAAGAGATGTATGATCTTTTGATGTTCATTGGAGCTATGAGGAGATTCATGATCAGAAGGGTGTACAGAAAGGATGGAGAGATATGTGCTGCTGCATCGACACAGAAGCTGAGTCTTATAGCAGGCAGATACATTGGTAAGGATGATCCTGTATTAATAGTAAGATGTCAGTCAGGAATGCCTGCAGTAGGTGAGGCACTTGAGCCTTTTGCCTTTCCGCATATTGTTGAGGGATGGATGCGAGGTTCTCATCATGGACCTCTTATGCCGGTACCCTTTTATGAGGCAAATCCCTCCAGATTTGATGGGCCTCCAAGGGTTATTGCCGCAGGATTCCAGATAACTAATGGCCATCTTATTGGACCAAGAGACCTCTTTGATGATCCTTCCTTTGACAGGGCAAGACAACTTGCAAATGAGATTGGTGATTATTTAAGGACCCACGGGCCTTTTGAACCACATAGACTAGGGCTCGATGACCTTGAATACACCACAATGCCACAGCTGATGAAGAAATTAGAAGACAGATTTAGGCCAGAGTAGAGGAGGACCCTCCTCCTCTACCCCCATTTTTATTAAAGGAGGGAGGGAAACTTATCATAGTGGTATATTATTTGCTATACTAAAAATAAGGCTCTCTGACAAAAGTCAAGGGTTTCCAAGGTAGAGATTTTTAATCAGCCTTTGGTAAGGAGAGTTTGTAAATAAATAAACACAATAATCTGTTTATGAGTAAGGTTCTTGTGTATCATAAATCAAAAGACTTAAAGGAATTCCTTGTGGATTTCTTTAAAAAAGAAGGAGAATATAGTCCTACCTTTGTGTCCAGTATAAGAAGGCTGAGGAGTTCCCTTAAGAACAACCACTTTGATGCCCTCTTAATTGATGCCTCTCTTATAGATGCTGATTTGAAAAAGGAGGATATCTCTATTCCCAAAATTGCCCTTATAAGTGAGAACATTCCCCATGGGCTTAAAGAGGTGGTGAGCTGTAATATTGATTGCTATCTCATAGCGCCTTTTTATCCTGAGGATCTTCAGCTTAAACTAAAGACAGTTATAGAGAGAAAGAGCTGGTTCAAACGGCTTTATTCAGAGAAGAAGGACCTCGAGGCGATTGTGGAACTTACCTATCTTATCTCTTCTACTCTTGATCCAAGAGAGATTCTGTATTTTATAGTAAAAAAACTTTCAGAGATGATTGAGGTTACCCGTTGTTCCATCCTGAGCATAGGTTTTGGAGACAAAAGGTATGCCTATGTTGTTTCATCCTTTGAGGACCCCAGTATCAGGAACATAAAACTGGACCTCAAAAAATATCCAGAAATAAGGGAGGCCCTGAAGACAAGAAAGCCGGTCATAATTAATGATGCACTGAAGCATCCATTGATGAAGCCTGTGCTGAGGTTTATTATGCCCCTCGGGATCAAGTCCATTGTGGTGATACCTATTATCCATAGAGATGAGATTATAGGCACCCTCTTTTTAAGGACTTCACGTGTTAAGAATGGGTTTAACGAAAGAGAGATACGGTTATGTAATGCAGTAGCCAATGTGTCTGCAAATTCACTCTATAATGCATTCATGTTTGAGAAGCTTGAGAATGAAAAGGCAAGGCTAGAGAAACTCGCCATCACAGATTATCTTACTGGTATATACAATATCAGGTATTTTTATCACAGATTGGAAGAGGAGTTCAGCAGGGCACAAAGGTATGGTTATCCCCTCTGTTGCATTATGCTTGACATTGATCATTTTAAGAAGATAAATGATAAATACGGCCATAGAGTGGGAGACCTTGTGCTCAGAGAGTTTGCACAGCTTATAAGGAGACACACAAGAAGAAGTGATGTCTTTGCCAGATATGGAGGAGAGGAGTTTATCCTTCTTCTTCCCCAGACCTCCTTGGATGGTGCAGAAAAGGAAGCGAAAAGATTGAGCGCCTTTGTTAGAGAGCATAGATTCAAGATAATCGGAAATGAGAAGATAACCACCAGTATGGGTATAGCCTGTTGGCCTGTCCATAAGGTCGAAAATCCAGATGACCTTATAACCCTTGCTGATAATGCCCTTTTCAAGGCGAAAAATAAAGGGAGGGACAGGATTGAGATAAGTTCTACCAAAAGATGACCCGCCAAATGGATGTAATTGTCTGCCACCTAAATGCCGATTTTGATTGTATTTCATCAATGTTGGGAGCAAAAAAACTCTATCCAGATGCAGTGGCAGTACTGCCAGGTTCAGAGGAGAAAAAGGTAAGAGAGTTTCTCCAAAACTTTCAACCCTTTGATATAAAAAGGGCATCAGAGATTGATTTTGAGAACATCACTCGTCTGATAGTTGTTGATACCTCTAATGCTGCAAGAGTGGGCCCTTTTAGCAAGATCCTAAATTCCGATAAGGTAAAGATCCATCTGTATGATCATCATCCAAGTACAGAAGACAGAATAAGGGCAGAACTGGAGATAATAGAGGATGTGGGAGCCACAGCAACCATATTCACTGAGATTATCAAGAAAAAACGTATTCCTATTACACCCTTAGAGGCTACTGTTCTCTGCCTCGGAATATATGAAGAAACAGGCTCCCTCAGGTTCCCCACTACCACAGAGAGAGACCTGATGGCAGTAGCCTATCTGTTAAGGAGAGGAGCTAACCTAAATATAGTATCAGACTATATAAAGATAGAGCTCAGTAAGGACGAGTTAGAGTTATTAAATGAGTTGCTGTCTTCTTCAGTGGATATACTCCAGTATGGAATAAAAATAAAAGTGGTAAAGGCATCCAGGAGAGAGTATGTTGTTGATGCAGCAGCCCTTGCACACAGACTCATGGATATAGAGGATATAGATGGAGTGGTGATGCTGCTTGAGATGGAGGGTAAGGTGGTGATTATATGTAGAAGCAGAGTGCCTGAATTTGATGTAAGCCGATTGCTCGAGAAGTTCGATGGTGGTGGACATCCTGCTGCTGGGTCTGCAAGCCTGAAGGGGATTCCACTGGAGATAGTAGAGGAGATGGTCCTGGAGAGGCTCAAAAAGATAATAAGACCCCAGAAGGTTGTGAAGGATATTATGACTTCACCAGTAATAACTACAGAATACAATACTACCATAAAAGAGGCAGAGGTGCTCATGACAAGGTATGGGGTCAATGTATTACCTGTGGTACGTGCTGGTAGCTATTATGGACTGCTTTCACGAGAGGTGGTAGAGAAGGCACTACTGCATGGTTTTGGTAAGAGCAGAGTGCATGAATTTGCCACAACAGATGCAGAGACCACATCTCCTGATGCACCTCTGGAAGAGGTAGAAAGAATTATGGTGGAGCACAATCAGAGATTCATGCCAGTAATCGAGAAAGGAAAGGTTGTGGGTTGTATTACCCGTACAGACCTTTTAAGAAATCTATATGAAGAGACACTTCGTAGAAAGAGGATAGAGGAGACAGAAGTCTTAGAGAAGCCCTCGATCGGGAGAAATATAGCCAATCTGATAAGGGAGAGATTCCCCAAATTTATTGTGCAGCTTCTGAATGAGGCAGGAAGTGTCGCTGACACTCTGGGATATCGTGCCTATCTCGTGGGGGGCTCTGTGAGAGACCTGCTCAGGGGGGAACAGAACCTTGATATAGATATAGTAATCGAAGGAGATGGGATTAATTTTGCCACTGCCCTTTCAAAGAGACTCCAGAATGTAAAATTGGTAACACATAGAAGATTCAATACTGCCAAGCTTATTTTCAGTAAAGAATTCCATCCCCATGTGCCTTTTGATAACTTTATTGTGGATGTGGCAACAGCAAGAACAGAATACTATGAGCGTCCTGCTTCTTTGCCGAGGGTGGAAACCTCATCTATAAAGAAAGATCTCTACAGGAGGGACTTTACAATAAATACCCTCGCCGTAAAGCTGAATTCTGATGAATTTGGCCTTCTTATTGATTATTTTGGAGGACAGAGGGATATAAAGGAGAAGATGATTCGGGTTTTACATAACCTCAGTTTTGTTGAAGACCCCACAAGGGCATTCAGGGCAGTGAGATTTGCGGAGAGATTTAATTTTCATATAAGCCGTCATACAGAAAAACTCATAAAATCCGCAGTTAAATTAAACCTCTTTGAAAAACTCTCAGGTACTCGTCTTTATGATGAACTGGTACTTATCTTTAGAGAGACAGACCCAATAGAGTCTCTTCGGCGGCTCGGTCATTATGGTCTCTTAAGTACTATACATCCTGAGATAAGAATGAACAAGAGGCTGCAGACCCTTGTCCGTTCAATAAAGGATACCCTTACATGGTATAATCTTCTTTTTCTGGAGGAACCGGTACAGAAGGAACTCCTTTATATTATGGCACTTATTATCATAGTACCTGAGGTAGACAGAGAGAAGGTGCTTCAGAGACTCTCCATACCACCCAGACAGGCGAGACTTGTTCATGAGACCATTTCTAAGGTGCCTTATATCAAAACAAGGCTGAAGACAGATGACCCTGTAGAGATATACAACATCCTTCAACCTTATCAACTTGAGACGATCCTCTTTGTGATGGCAATATCAGATGACAGGGATGTACAGAAGTCTATATCCAGGTATCTCTTAGAGTTGAGACATATTAAGCCTCTGTTGAAAGGAAAAGACCTGATAGAGATGGGATACAAGCCAGGTCCTATTTTCTCAAAGATTCTCAGGAGTCTGCTGGAGGAGAAACTGAGAGGCAGGCTCAGGAATATTGAAGAAGAAAGGAGGTTTGTGCTTGACAGATATGGCAGGGACCTTTCCTGAATATCTCAGTTCATATCTGCCCGAAGAACGGATTAACAAGGATAACCTGCAGTATTTTAAGTATAAAGGAAGAGGTTTCTATCGTCTAAGAAAGGAGGCAGGAAAATATCCGAGGGGTACAGTATTCTGGGAAGAGGGGCTTCTGTTGGGATATCAGAGAATAAAGAGGATAATCATGCTTTCTGAAGGTATAAGAAGAAACCTTAGTGTTCCATTCTTTGTGGAAGAGAAGATGGAGGGGTACAATGTAAGACTCCGACAGATAAATGGAACTGTGTATGCCTTCACCAGAGGAGGCTTTGTATGTCCCTTCACAATGGATAGATTGAGAGATTTTATCCCCATAGAGTTTTTTCAGAGGTACCCGGATTATACCCTCTGTATAGAGGTTGTGGGTCCTGAAAATCCCTATAACTCTGAGGAGATACCTTATATGGATGAAGACATAGACTTCTTTGCCTTTGATCTGAAGGACAGCAGTGGCAAGAGTCTAAGACCCCAGCAGAGATACAGGATTCTTGAAGATGTCGGCATAAAAAGTGTGAGATACTGGGGTCCCTTTAGCCCTGCAGAGGTTGACAGTGTTAGAAGAATAATTGAGGAACTTGACAGAGAGGGTAGAGAAGGGGTTGTAATGAAGTCTGTTGATGGAGAGATTGAACTAAAGTATGTGACTTTGAGTTCCTGTATAAGGGATCTTGAAGCTACTGGTCATCTCATGACAGAACTGCAGGGAGGTTTTTATATCCAGAGAATACTGAGGATTGCGGCTATACTCACTGAGTTTGGTATTGAGCCTGATGAGAGGCTGAAGCTCGCGCTTGCTGATGCTATGCTATTGCCTATTATGGAGACAATGAAGGAGGTTCTGAAGGGAGGCAGTATAATGGAGAAATTCAGTATAAGGGTAAATTCAGAAGAGACAGTAAGGCTTATTATGGAGCACCTTAAAAAGACGGGAACAAAGGCAGAGATCAGTTCTGTAGAGAGGTCTGAGGACAGATGGAAGGTTTCCTTCTATAAGATATTCCAGAAAGGCACAAAGGTGCTGAGGAAAGGACTTACAGGACATGGATTTTATGATTGATTCTTTCTATCCTTATCTTCAATGAGATATATCTGTTTTGCTTTCTTTATTGAGCCGAGCAGAAACTCTCTAAACTTCTCTGGAAATAGCCATTTTATACCCAATTTTTCTGCCCATTTTATTACTCCATGATCAGCAGTAACAAGTAGAGCATCCAGCTCCTTTGCCAACAGTATCAGGTCTACATCCTCCTTAGAATCTATAATACCCTCTCTCAGTGCTTCTCTGTATTTACGGCGCAGTTCCTGAATTACTTCACCCTCGTTCTTCTTGCCCACTGTCCTTACTGCTGATTCAGCCACTCTAAGGCCCTTGTTAATTCTATTACGGATATCTTCGATCAACTCATAAAGCAGAAAGGCTGGACAGGACATCTCGTATTTGCTTGGTGGCTTCTGGTGAAGTATCACCAACAAATCTCCTGATATTTTGTCTTTATTTACAAAGTGTAGGAGCTCTTTGAATATCGAGGGAGGCATATAGAACTCCAGAATAGGGATCTGGGCCGCAAGGAATAGAAAACCTTCCAGTGCTTCCGTGGGTGTCTCTCCAAAGTACTTTCTCACCTCTGGATTAACGAAGAGACTGGTATCAAGTACTACTTTTCCTATCCGATAGGGGATCGAATCTTTTTTATGTTCCGAGGCCTTAGAGACCATATTCAGCCTAATCAGATATTCTGGTTATCTCACAATGGCCATGGATATTGAAATAGAAGGTATTCCACCTACCACAGAGAGGACATCTACCAGCCCATTCCATCTGGGTCCATCCACAATTAGAACAACAATAAGGTACTCTCAAGAATTTCTTCATATTCAATACCTTTTCCAGTTCCTCTGTGGCCTTCTGGATATCACCTCTACGTATATATATGGCACCCTTGATCTTTCCAATATCAGGGATAGAAGAGGGATCTTCTATCTCTTCAATAGCCTGCATTGCATCATCAAGCATCTCGAGCCTATAGTAGAGTTTTGCAAGAAAGAACCTCAGTTTGCTATCAGATGGTTTATCCTTTATTGCTTCCTTGTAGAGATTAATAATCCGTGAAGGTTCTCCCATACTTAACAGGAGTTCCTCGAGCCTTGCAAGAACTATCATTGAACGAGTTTCAATAAATACCTTCTCAAGGTACTCAATCGCTTCTGAGGTTTTGTTATCTTTGAGAAGGAGTTCTGCAAACCCTGTATGGGCAGGTATAAATCCATTGTCCACCTTCAGTATCTCTTTGAAATGCTTTTTTGCCTTGTCATAGTTGCCCTCCTCCATATCTTTTAAGCCTGCCTCATAGAGGTATCCTTTTAAGTACTCTTTCTCAAAGTCTTCATCCTTATAGGAGAGGATATCCTTTTGTAGTTGTATTAGTTCCTCCCATTTCTTTAGACCTTCAAGGATCTCCCGTTTTTTATACATAGCAGTGATGTTGTTTCTATCAATTTCCAGGATCTTGTCTATATATCTCAATGCCTCTTCAGGTACATCCAGATGTTCCTTTATGGTTGCCAGGTTAAAAAGTGCCTCTGTGTTATCAGGGTCAATAGCAAGGGCCTTTTTAAAATACTCCTGTGCCTCTTTGTATTCTTTTCTTTTTAAATAGATCTCTCCAAGTCTCAGAAGTGAGGGAATGTGTTCTGAGTCAATCTTCAGGATCTCTGTTAATGCCTCAACAGCAACAGAGTCTCTACCAGCATGTATTCCACCAAGGGCCTTGGAGTAAAGGTTCTGGATCTTCTGTTGTCTTTTTTCTCTACGCTGTGTCTGAACTTTTTTAATCAGTCTCCTTGTATCTCTGATGGTGTATATAATAAACATAAAGAGGATACCCACGCCTGAAGACAGGGCAGCAACGAGCCAGAGAGGGACTTCTCTGGTAACATCTTTATATAATATAATTGTCACAGAAGCATTGTTGAAGTATCCAAAATAGCCTATTATTGCAAAGTAGAGTATAAACATAAAAAAGACAATTCTAACCATCAGTGGTGATACCCCCTTCCTCTGATTATGGTCATGGCTCGGTATATCTGCTCAAGCAGAATGACTCTGACAAGTTCATGCGGGAATGTCATAGGAGACAGGGACAGAAGCATTTCAGCATTTTCTTTGACTTTTTTATCCACACCAAAGGGGCCTCCGATTACGAAGACAGACTCTCTCCGTTTTGAGAGAAAATCTGCAAATTCTTGAGAACTCATTAACCTGCCCTTTTCATCCAAGAGAATATATCTCTCAGCCTCTGAAAGTATCCTTTTTGCTTCTCTTTTAAGATGCTCAGTAATGCTGCCTCCCTTTTCTTCTCTAATGGTCTTTATAGTGAGTTCAGCATAGGGAGAAATAAGCTCCCTGTACTTTCTTATACCTTCTTCCACAAACCGTTCCTTTGTTTTGCCTATCCATATTATTGTAAACCTACTCTTCAATCTCTATCCTTGGTGCATCAATCCAGAGTTTCTCAAGTTCATAGAAGGCCCGTTTCTTTTCATCAAATACATGTACAATAACATCTCCATAATCTATAAGTATCCACTGTCCAAAGATATACCCTTCAATTCTGTGTGGATTAATGCCATGTTTGTCAAGGACCATCTCTATGTTATCGGCTATTGTCTTTACCTGTGGGGTGCTTTCACCTGAACAGATTACAAAATAGTCTGCAATGATGGAGAGATTCTTAATATCAAGGATAACTATATCCTCTGCCTTCTTATCTGATGCTGCCTTTGCAATAAGTCTCGCCTTTTTCAGACTCTCTACGATTAACCACCCCTTTCTCTCTGAAAATAGATCTGATTACTAATTATAAAAGATTCTACTGATTCAGGCAACAGATATTTTATACTTCTACCCTCTCTCAGCCTCTGTCGGATATCTGATGCCGATATATCCAGCACTGTACACTCAATCCAGAAGACCCTTCTGCCACTTATAAGTCTAAGGGATCTGTAACTGTCTGTCTTCTCTTCAGGCTCAAGGCTCCTTAAGAAAGGTGATCTGCTGAGGTCTTTAAAGTCGGCGCAGGAGCGTTTGACTACCGCAAAATCACAGAGTTTAATTAATTCATCAGGTCTGTGCCAGAGGGGCATCTCAAGGAAGGCATCTATTCCAAGAATGAATATAGGTTCCAGGTCGGGTTCTTCTTCACGGATTATCTTTATAGTATCCACTGTATAGGACTTTCCTGATCTTCTGCATTCTATATCAGATATTTCAAAAAAGGGATTGTCCTTGAGGGCTATCCTGAGCATCTGTAGCCTCAGGTCTGCTGGAGCCACATCCTCAGTCTTAAGGGGTGGAATAGAGGATGGAATAAACACTACTTTATCAAGGTTTAGGGCCTCTCTCACCTCTTCTGCCATTCTGAGATGACCATAATGGATAGGATTGAAAGTTCCTCCGAGGAAGGCCTTTCTATGTGACCTCATTGAATATCCTGTCAAACTCCTTATGTATGTTTTTAAACAGGTTTAATATTTCAGGGTCAAAATGCTCAGGCATGGTTCTGCCGTCACCTTCTGTGATAATCTTTACAGCCTCTTCATGAGAGAAACCTCGCTTGTAAGGCCTCTTTGACCTTAAAGCGTCATACTGATCAACAATTATTACTATTCTTCCTTCAATAGGAATCTCTTCTCCCTTCAGTCCCCTGGGATAGCCTGTTCCATCCCATCTTTCATGATGAGTAAGCGCAATAGTTGCTCCCATCTGGATTATATGATATTTTGAATCCTTTAGTATATCGTATCCTATTAGAGTATGTCTTTTGGCAATCTCGAATTCCTCTTTTGTCAGAGGTCCTGGCTTCTGAAGTATACTATCAGGAATCCCGATCTTGCCCACATCATGCATCTGACTGGCAAGAGAGATGGTTTCTATAAAATCCTCCGGCATAGAAAGGTGTTCTGCTATTTTCTGACAATAGAGGCTTATTCTTCTAATATGGGATGCAGTATCTTCATCCTTGTATTCTGCTGCAATTGTGAGCCTTTCGGTAATCTCCTTGCTGGCTCCTTTAACCATCTGAAGTGCCTCTCGGAGTTCTCTTGTCTTCTCAAGCACCATTCTCTCCAGTGTCTCTTCATAGTTCTTGCGTATCATGATCAATTCATAATAATTTAGAGCCTTCTTTACAGAGTGTAATACCTGCTCTACTTTAAAGGGTTTTATGATAAAGTCATGGGCTCCATATCTGAGTGCATCGATTGTTTTGTTTATATCTGGATAGGCAGTAATCAGTATTACAGGGACATCGGGATTATGCAGGTGCAGTTTTTTCAGAAGTGTAAGACCATCCATCTTCGGCATCATTATATCTGTGATAACCAGATGGAAGGGGTTGTTCTGGAATATCTCAAGGGCCTCTTCAGGGTCGGCAGTGTCAGAAGTGTTATAACCTACTTCCTTAAGTATATTAACCAGTAGATTCCTGACTATTTCATCATCGTCCACAATAAGTACAGAATAGTCGGATGGTTTCATCTAAACTCCTTTTAATATTTCTTATAACCCTGCCCCCCGGAATTTGATAGTTCAAAAATCAGGATATTTTATAATTATAACATAAATAGTTGTTCATATCTCTGAAAAAGGTAGATTTTTTCTGCTTTAATCCGATATATTGACATAGTTATTTATTTTTCATTAACCTAAAGGGGGAGGTAATTATGGGCCTGAGAGAAGCAAAAAAATACATCAAAGAGTTACATAAAAAACAGAGTAATCCCTTTCTCTGGCCTGACTATTTAACTGGTCTTCCTGACAGAGCCGCGGTTCTGCATAAGATTGAAGACTTCTTCCCTCGACTGGGCAAATATGCGATAGCTTATATCCGTATTGCAAACATAGAACCTTATCTTCTTAAGTATGGTTATGACCACCATGCAGAGATTATTCAATGGGCTGCAGCCATACTGAAGACAATTGCCTCTGAAATAAGGGGAAGCTTTGTTGGGAAGGTAGCAACCCACGAGTTTGTTTTTATAGCTCCTTCAAAAAAGATCCAAGAGGCTATAAAGAAGGCGAATTCTCTCTTTAAAAAGAAGTCTAACCAATGGTATTCAGAGAACGATAGAGAAAGGGGTTTTATTCTAAACTTTGAGAATGACCATGGTAGGAGAATCCAGGTGGGACTTTTAAGGTTTGTTGCTTCAATAGTGAATGAGCCTGTGAATATTGAACGGATGGAACTGATCCCTGAGATGCAGAGACTCTGTAGAGAAGCTGAAAGAGAAGGGGTTTTAATTAAAAATCTGTCCTGACCAGCCTGGTTTAAAAAGCCTTTTTGTTAAGTTGTCTATGATCTCAAAAGGGGTCTCTGATTTTTTTACCTTCTTTGTTATATAATGTCTAAGAAAAGATTCTCTGTTCTGAGGCAGGAGGAAGCGGAATGAGTGAGTTAAAGAAGATGTACCATACTATAGTTGAAGATCCTTTTCCTGAAGAGATAACCATATCTTTTGGTGGACAGACACTTAAATACAGGAAAAGGACCTGGAAGATAAAAGATCCTGAGAGTGGGCAGGTAATCCAGCGAGGGCTTAGATATGGAGAGAATCCAGACCAGCCTGCTGCACTATATGAGCTTGTGGGAGGAAATCTTATCCTCGGAGGATGTGAGTTTATTGACCCAGGAAATGGTCTCGTAAGCAGTATCACAGAAGAAGACATGCTCCAGGTAGGCAAACATCCTGGCAAGACAAATCTCACAGATATAGACAATGCCCTTAATATCCTCAAGTTTCTTACCAAAAAACCAGCAGCTGCCATAATGAAACACAACAACCCCAGTGGGGTTGCGTACGGGGATACCCTTGCAGATGCCTATGATAGGGCAAACATGGCAGACAGAATCGCTGCCTTTGGTGGATGTCTTGTAGTAAACAGGCCCATGGATAAGACAACGGCTGAGTTAGTTAGCGAAAATTATCTTGAAGTGGTAGCTGCACCTGATTATGAAGAAGGGGTGCTTGAGACTCTTGGCAAGAGGAAGAATCTCAGAATTATAAGGATTAAAAAGATTGATGAACTTCATAGATACATGGACCTCCCTGTAGTAGAGTTCAAGGCCCTTATTGATGGGGGTTTGATACTGCAGCAGTCACAGATAAACAGAATCCGCTCTAAGGAGGACTTCAAGCCTGCGGTGGCTGTATACAATGGTAAAGAATACAGGATCAAGAGGCTGCCTACTGAAAGGGAGTATGAGGATATGCTCTTTGGTTGGCATGTAGAGCAGGGTGTCACATCCAATTCTGTAATATATGTGAAGGATGGAGTAACTGTAGGAATTGGTACTGGAGAACAGGATAGGGTAGGGGTTGCAGAGATAGCAGTGTTTAAGGCTTACACAAAATATGCGGATGCCCTTTGTTTCAAGAGATACGGTATCCCTTATAAGCAGTATGAACTGGAGGTGAAGGAAGGTAAAAGGGACAAGGATGGACTCCTTGAGATTGATGAGGAGACCAGAAAGGCGAAAGGGGGTCTGGTTGGTGCTGTGATGGTATCTGATGCATTCTTCCCATTCAGAGATGGTGTGGATGTGGGTATAAAAGAGGGTATTACAGCAGTAGTACAACCTGGTGGTTCTCTGAGAGACCATGAAGTGATAGAGGCATGCAATGAGGCTGATGTTACAATGGTCTTCACAGGCCAGAGGCTTTTTAAACATTGATAAAACAAGGAGGCAGATGTGGAGCATATAGTTGTTTTTGTAACAGCACCTGATGAACAAGTAGCCGCAGATATAGCAAGAACTCTTGTGGAAGAGAGGTTTGCAGGATGTGTGAATATTGTCCGCTCTGTAAGGTCCATCTATTCATGGGAAGGCAGAATAGAGGATGACTCAGAGGTCCTGATGATAATAAAGACAAAAAAGGAGATGTTTCCACGAGTGGAGAAGAGAGTAAAAGAACTCCACCCTTATTCAGTGGCTGAAATAATATCTTTTCCTATAATAGAGGGTTCAAAGGAATATCTCGACTGGCTTGATACTGTCACCTATTAGAGACAAGGCGTGTATCGGTCAGGAAGGCGTAAGGGTAGATCCGGCTGAAATGTCTCTTTATACAATTCAGGCAGAAGCAGAGAAGATTATACTAAGGACAAGTTCGTTCAGAGCAGACAGGGGGAGTGTTCTTCATAGTGGAATATACAGTAGAGAGCTTTCTTCGAGTTTTCTGGCTGCTACAGTAGCCCTAATAGTGCTTATGGTTCTGTCCTTTTATGGAGGTCTCTCTGTGATGGACTTTATTGTTGCGATTGTCGTCTTTGCTGTGGTTTTCCCAGTGGCAAGGGTCTACATCTTTAAAGAACCCTATCTTGAGAGCATCTTTGACAAAAGAGAAGATACGATAACCATCTCTCTGAAGAGGCCCCTTTTTAGTAAAAGATTACAGAAGCCCTTAAGCAGTCTTAAAGATATAAAGATTATACACAGTAGGTTTGAGCCTGAGAATCCTGACGCAGTTGCCTTTGTAGAAAAGATAGCGCTTCAGCACGGGACAGTAATCCCAGGCTTCGGAGAGACGAAAGAATTCTATAATATAACCTTAGAGTTTGATGATCAGAATATCACCATTCTTACACTGAGAGACAAAAGAGAGGCAGAGACATTTATTGAAAAGTTAAAACAGTTTTTATGAGGTGTTGAGAGGTTTTAGGTGCCAAAGAGGACCGATATAAAGAAGATTCTTATTATAGGTTCAGGTCCTATTGTGATCGGGCAGGCCTGTGAATTTGACTACTCTGGAACCCAGGCATGTAAAGCCCTGAGAGAGGAAGGCTATCAGGTGGTACTTGTGAATTCCAATCCTGCCACTATTATGACAGACCCTGAGATGGCAGATATCACATATATTGAGCCATTGACTATCGAGTCTGTGGAGATGATCATAGAAAGAGAAAGGCCTGATGCGCTTTTACCCACTATGGGAGGGCAGACAGGGCTGAACCTCTCGGTTGAACTTGCTGAAAGGGGTATTCTTCAACAGTATGGTGTTGAGCTGATTGGAGCCTCCTTAGAGGCTATAAGAAAGGCAGAGGATAGAGAACTGTTTAAAGAGGCTATGCAGAGAATTGGCCTTGAGGTCCCTCGTTCTAAGGCAGTAAGTTCTCTTGAGGAGGCGCTTGAGGCAATAGAGTTTGTAAAATTTCCTGCTATACTGAGGCCTGCCTTCACCCTTGGTGGTACAGGTGGTGCTGTAGCCTATAATATGGAGGAGTATAAAGAACTTATTGAGAAGGCCCTGAAGCTGAGCCCAGTAGGACAGGTACTTGTAGAGGAATCTGTGCTCGGTTGGAAGGAGTATGAGCTTGAGGTGATGAGGGATAAGAAGGACAATGTGGTTATAATCTGTTCCATAGAAAACCTCGATCCCATGGGTGTTCATACAGGTGACTCCATAACAGTGGCACCTGCCCAGACACTGACTGACAAAGAATACCAGAGAATGCGTGATGCAGCTATAGGGGTGATAAGAGAAATAGGGGTTGATACAGGTGGAAGCAATATTCAGTTTGCAGTTAATCCCTCAAATGGCAGAATGGTTGTGATAGAAATGAATCCAAGAGTTTCTCGTTCATCCGCCCTCGCCTCAAAGGCAACAGGCTTCCCTATAGCAAAGATAGCCGCAAAACTGGCAGTAGGGCTCACCTTAGATGAGATTCCTAATGATATTACAAGGGAGACCCCCGCGAGTTTTGAACCCACCATTGATTATGTAGTAACAAAGATACCAAGATTTGCCTTTGAGAAGTTTCCAGAGGCTGATCCCACTCTTACCACACAGATGAAGTCAGTAGGGGAAGCCATGGCCATAGGCAGGACTTTTAAGGAGTCTCTGCAGAAGGCGATCAGAAGCCTTGAGACAGACAGCTATGGCTTTGAAGAGAAGGATGTCTCAATAGAGGAGATAAGACACAAGCTGAAGATTCCCAGTGCAGAGAGGTTGTACTATGTTGCAGAGGCATTGAGAAAGGGGCTTTCCGTAGAGGAGATACATTCACTCACATATATTGATCCATGGTTCCTGAATAACATAAAAGAGTTAATAGATCTTGAAGAGGTGATAAAAAGAGAGGAGCTCACCAGGGAGTTGTTATTCAAGGCCAAGTCATGGGGTTTTTCTGACAGGAGGATTGCGCAGTTAAAGGGCCTCTCTGAGAAAGAGGTTATGAAGAGAAGAAAGTCTTTTGAGATGTTTCCTGTTTACAAGGTTGTGGATACCTGTGCTGCAGAGTTTGAGGCATATACACCTTATCTCTACTCCACCTATGAAAGACCCTTCTATAGGATTTCAGACAGAAAGTCCTTTGCTGAATGCGAGGCATTCCCTTCTGAGAATAGGAAGGTTCTCATTCTTGGCAGTGGCCCTAATCGTATTGGTCAGGGTATAGAGTTTGATTACTGCTGTGTCCATGCAGTCTTTGCACTCAAGGAAGTGGGTTATGAGACCATAATGGTGAACTGTAATCCAGAGACTGTGAGTACTGACTATGATACCTCAGACAGGCTCTATTTTGAGCCTTTAACACTTGAGGATGTATTAAGCATTATTGAGAGAGAGAGACCCTATGGAGTGATTGTCCAGTTTGGGGGTCAGACCCCTCTAAAGCTTGCCGTGCCTCTGGAAAGAGAAGGGGTAAGAATTCTCGGAACCCCACCTGATGCAATAGACAGGGCTGAGGATCGGGAAAGATTCAGACAGCTACTCAATAAACTGGGGCTTCGGCAGCCGGACAGTGGTACTGCAATGAGTGCAGAGGAGGCAGTAAGGATAGCCTCTGAGATAGGATATCCAGTGATGGTGCGACCTTCCTATGTTCTTGGGGGAAGGGCGATGGAGATTGTATATGATGAAGAGAGCCTGAGAGAATATATTCAAAGGGCAGTTAAGGCATCTCCTGAGCATCCTGTGCTCATAGATAAGTATATTGTTGATGCCATAGAGGTGGATGTGGATGCAGTCTCTGATGGTGAGATGGTTATTATAGGAGGGGTGATGGAACATATTGAAGAGGCAGGAATCCATTCAGGTGACAGTGCCTGTTCGCTTCCCCCGTATAGTCTTCCAGAAGTGGTTGTTGAAGAGATCAAGAGACAGACAAGGGCACTTGCTATTGAGCTTGGTGTAGTTGGTCTTATGAATGTACAGTTTGCTGTCAAGGGTAGTGATATCTATATACTGGAGGTAAACCCAAGGGCATCAAGGACTGTGCCTTATGTGAGCAAAGCCACGGGACTGCCTCTGGCAAAGATTGCTGCAAAGGTGATGGTGGGTGAAACCCTTTCAAGGCTCGGGATAACTAAGGACCCTGAGATAAACCATGTGGCTGTAAAGGAGGCTGTCTTCCCCTTTGACAGATTCCCTGGTGTGGACACAATACTCGGGCCTGAGATGAAATCCACTGGAGAGGTGATGGGCATAGATGTAGATTTTGGGATAGCCTATGCCAAGGCAGAGGCATCAGCCAAGAACCAGATCCCCATCAAAGGGAAGGTATTTATGAGTGTCAGAGATGAAGACAAGCCCAAGATTCCTGATATAGCAAGGGTATTTATTGAACATGGGCTCGGTATAGTGGCAACAAGAGGAACTGCCAAGTATTTGGCTGAAAGAGGCATCAATGTGGAGGTGATAAACAAATTGAAAGAGGGGCGTCCTAATGTGGTTGACCTTATAAAAAACCAGGAAATCAGCTTTATAATCAATACAGTAGAAAGCGCCAGGGCAAGAAGAGACTCCTACTATATACGCCACAGTGCTCTGAAATACAGTATCCCCTATACCACAACCATCTCAGGTGCAAAGGCAGTGGCAAGGGCGCTGCAGGGACTTAAGATAAAAGGACCTACTATAAGGTCTCTACAGGAGTATCACAGAGAAGTAATGGGTGCTACTCGTTAGTATCTTTATCAGCTAAGTGTTTCATAATCTCTTCAAACTTCTTTGCACCTATACACTCCTTGGCAGCAGGACACCACTGTATGCAAGTAGGCTTCATCTCCCTGTTGACCATCCTATGACATTCAGGACACTCTGTCTCCACCTCATCAGACCAGATCTCCACAGTGGTACCACAGAAGATGCAGATGATATCTTCTGGATATGGACTTCTAATCTCTCTGCTTCCTGGACAAGATTGCTTTAAATTACTCATACTTTTATTATATACCATTGGATCAATTATGCTATGATTTAAATCATAATTATGATATAATAGACAAAAACTCAAGGAGGTATCCATTATGATGAAGAGGCTTTTTATATTGGCTGTGGTTGTACTCTTTGTTTTCGCCTGTGCACCGAGGAAGGTTACTACCCCTACAGGCGCAGGAGAAGGGGTAACAGAAGGGGAGGGTGCTGAGGCAGTAAGGCCTGAAGAGGAGGCACAGAAGATCAGAGAACAGGAATTAGAGGGTGTAAGGATGGAAGAGGTGAAGGAGCCGAGAGAGGCCATGATTACAGAAGAGGAAAAGAGAGAGATTTTTAAGGATATACACTTTGATTTTGACAAATATGATATAAAGGATGAAGATAAAGAGACACTGCGCAGGATCGCTGACTGGCTTATTGAACATCCTTCAGTAAAGCTTATTATAGAGGGTCACTGTGATGAAAGGGGTACTAATGAGTATAACCTGGGCCTTGGCGACAGAAGGGCAAATGCTGCAAAAGAGTATCTTGTGTCACTTGGAGTCTCTCCCTCAAGGATTCAGACAGTCAGTTATGGAGAGGAGAGACCACTCTGTACAGAACATAATGAGAGTTGCTGGTGGAAAAACAGGAGAGCACATTTTGTTGTTATAGAGGAGTAAGAAATGATAAGGATTCTTCTGCTCTTGTTGGTAATTTCCCTAACAGGATGTGTAACAACAGGGGATTACACCTCCCTGAGAAATGACCTTAACCAGGTGATGATAACACAGAGCCAGTTGAGAAAGGATGTCTCGGCTTTACGTTATCAGATATCCAGACTCAATGAGAAGATCTCAGGTGCGGGTAGTAGAGAGGTGTTGAACGCAATAAGACAGTCTCAGGTGTCTCTCCGTGATGAGATGGACTCTATAAGGAGTGAGCTCCAGAGCTTGCAGGCAAGAATGGATGAAAGCACCTACAGGGTGGAGAAGTCCCTTAAAGAGAGTGAGACTGAGAGGGCGCTACTTAGGGCACAGTTAGAGTCATTGACAGAAGAACTGAATGCCTTAAAGCAGAGACTGACAGGACTGGAGGAAAGGATAGCAGCATCTCCAGCCACTGTAACAACAACTGCAAAACCCCAGCCTTCAACCCCAGAGGAGTTTTATAAAAGGGCACTTGATATATTAAAAGAGGGCAAAACCGCAGAGGCACGCAAGGAGTTTCAGGAGTTTATAAAGAGATTCCCTGATTCTGATCTTACAGACAATGCTCAGTTCTGGATTGCAGAATCCTACTTCAAGGAAGGCAATTATGAAGAGGCAATACTCTCCTATGAGACCCTTATCAAGGAGTATCCCAAGAGCAATAAGATACCTGATGCAATGCTTAAACAGGCATATGCCTTCCTGAAACTGGGAGACAAGAATACCACCAAAGTGATCCTTTCCAATATCATTGAGAGATTTCCTGATTCAGAGGCTGCACGGAATGCAGAGAAGAAACTGAAGGAACTGAAATAGGGAATATCCATTAGGATAATGCCCCTGATAGACAGGTATAAGCGGAGCATTGAGTATCTCCGGATATCTGTTACTGATAGGTGTAACCTCCGCTGTATATACTGTATGCCCTATGACATCCGTCCTGTAGAATACAAAAGCATACTCACCTATGAAGAAATAGTCAGGGTTGTAAGGATTGCTGCAAGATTAGGGGTGAGGAAGATCAGACTCACTGGAGGTGAACCCCTTGCCAGAAAGAATATACAATTTCTGATTAAAGAGATAAGCAACATAAAGGGGATTGATGAGATAACACTTACGACCAATGGTGTTCTGCTTGAGAGATATGCAGAAGAACTCAAAGAGGCGGGGCTGAGTAGAGTGAATGTGAGTCTTGACTCTCTCAGTCCTGAAAAGTACAGAGAGATTACTGGTGGAGGTAGTGTTGAGACAGTACTCAGGGGCATTGAGAAGGCATATCAGCTTGGTTTGAAACCTATAAGACTGAATGTGGTGATCATAAGAGGGCTGAATGACGATGAGATAGAGGATTTTGCACTTCTTACAAGACACAGAGACTATCATGTAAGATTTATTGAGTTCATGCCCGGCAGAGGCAATAACTGGACAGTAGATAAGTGTGTTTCTGCAAAAGAGATCAGGGGGAGGCTTAACAGGCTGGGGGTACTACAGCCTCTGCCTTTTAGAAAGAGAGAGTCTGCAAGATACTATAGACTTCCTGATGGTAAAGGAGTTATCGGCTTTATAAGTGCAGTTACAGATCACTTCTGTGAACACTGTAACAGACTCAGGATAACCTCTGATGGCAAAATACGGCCCTGTCTGTTTTCAGAAACAGAGATTGATCTCAAGACCCCTCTAAGAAACAAGGCTCCAGATGAGGAGATAGAGAGACTGCTGAGACTGGCTGTGCAACTGAAACCAGAAGGCCACAGGATCGGGATAGAACCAGGCCATCATATAAACAGACCTATGTCAAAGATAGGGGGATAATAAATTTCATCCCTTTAATTCACTTCGGAGAAATAGTATATCCCTTAAAAGTTCTGTCATTTTTCTGTACTTTTTTACAGAGCGTTCTGGCATATACTTAAGAAGTGCCTCACAAAAGTACCATGTACACCGGAATGGTCTCTGCCAGCGGGGCTTTATACATCCCTGTGAAGAGAGGAACTCACAAGGGGCATCTGGATCTATCCTGTTGTCAGGCAGAGGCACCTCTTTTCTAAGGTATTTATAAAATAAAAGGTCATCTTCATCATAAAGGGCATGTCGTTGTTTGCAGCAGACCTCTCTGCACTCTGGACAGACTTCAGATGTGAAGGCCTCAATCAAAGGACTCAGTTGCTGGAATCTGGCTTCGATCTCTCTTGCAATATCCTCTTTCTTCCGCATTTGAACCGATATATTATATCAAGAATGATCAAGTTTAAATGGGTATATCAGTGTTACCCGACCAAAACACTTACAATATCCAGAGGTTCTTCTCTTAAAAACTTTTAATAGAGTTCCTTGAACTTGTTCATTCCCTGTGGCTTGCCACAGGGTAGCCTTATTTAGTAGTTTTATTATGTGGGCAATAAAGTTGGTATCTTCAAATCAAAATTCGCAAAACTCAGTGTCAGACTCCTCTGGTAGTACCCGTTGGCTCTGTCTTTAAAATGGTGCTGCAAATATAATTGCCGCTCTTTGTACATGATAAAGTTTAGGAGTTCTTTTAAAACTTCTCTTATACCAGTGAGTTTGCTCTGGCCGCGGTTCTGAATCTCCCTGCCAGAGTTCTTCAAATAACTCTACGCTGCTTTGTTGGCTCTGTTGACTGACATATATCCCTTCTACCTCCCTTGCTATTTTATCCTTGTCTTAATAAGAATATACCAAACATAATCTTTTGTCGTACTCCCGTGGTGAGAATTTTTGGATGAATTGCTAAAATAAAACTAAAAATAGTTAAATTTTGTATAGTAAAGATGTACTGATATTAACCTACCGCTAAGGTTGATGGTAGAAATATTATAAGTTAGTATATTATATTGGGGCGATAAGACTGGCAGGGAATAATTAAGGGATGTTGAATGGGTTTAAAGATTAACTAATCTCTGAAGGGAGATAATAAAATGAGAATTGGTAAAGTAGCATGGTTAATCTGTCTTTTTCTTTTCTTGAGTTTTGGTTATTCTGCTTCAGGTGTCCTCTACAAATGGGTTGATAAACAGGGGCAGATTCATATTACAGACTATCCTCCTCCTGAAGAGGAGATTCAGGCAGAGCCTGAAAAGATAGAGATAAGAGAAGAGAAGCCCGCTGTTGAGATTCCTGCAGAACCAGAACAGCCTAAAATCTCTCTGGAAGAAGTGGAAAGTCCAAAAGTTCCAGAGGTTATTAGACAAACAGATATTAAGAAGGAGAAACCTTCTCCCCCAATAGTGTTCAAACCTCAGGAGGGCAGACCGAAGGAGTTATCAATACCCACAGGTGAATTCTTGGGACTTTTAGTATTTGGAGGGATGACTACAATTGTATTTATAATAGCCTTTACGCTCCTTTTGTATCTTTACTACAGTCTCTGTATATATCTGATATCAAAAAGACTTGAGGTATCCTATGCATGGCTTAGTTGGGTGCCTGTACTGCAGGTGTTGCCTCTTGTTGGGGCTGCCAGAAAGCCTCTATGGTGGACTGTATTCTTTTTGATTCCTCCTGCTCTTGGATTCTTCTCAGGCTTACCCTTTGTGGAGGTACTTTCGATGATTGCAGCTTTGGCAGTGCTGGCTGTGATGGTGATCCTCTGGATAAGTATTACAGAAAACCTTGGTTTAAATAGATGGTTTGGATTACTGGCCATTGTCCCATTAGTGCAGTTTCTGTATTTGGGATACCTCGCATTTAAAACAGAGCCTGAAAGGGAATTTTCTATTAAGAGACCCTTGTTAATAAGTCTCGGTGTCTATATATTTCTGGTGGTAATAATTGCCGTGGGGTTAAATTATATCGTGATGCCTACTTTGAGTAAAGCAATAAAGGTCAGTATGGAGAGTACTATAAAAGAAGAGGTAAAACAGATTGAGAAGACCATTGAGATGCTTAAAGATACAAGCAGACTCTCAGGTGCTGGGGATTTCAAAGAAAGAACCGCTACCAAAACCAGAGTTGTGATACTTTCTGGAAGAGATTATGAAAGGATTCTCAGCACCAAAAGGGTTGACTTCAGAGGCGGGTCCAAGGTGAGCTTAGGTCCAGTTGCTCTCAAGATAGACCATTTCTGGGAATCTCAAGATTCTCCCCATTTTTGGATTAAGGTAAGAACTGTATCTATTCCCAATCTCTTGATTGGTAGCACCGCTGTAGTTGAGATTGATCGAGTATTGGACAGCAGTGGCAGAGACCTCTACAACAGAGAGAGTAATTTTGAAACTCCTTTTTTCCAGAAAGTAAGGTTAATAAAGAGTAATACTGGCGATTACTTTGAGGCTGTTAGGGATGTGTATCTCAAGCCTGGTGTCAATGAAGGGGCAGTAAAGACTGTAGAAGGCAGGGTGAGACTTATTCTGCCTGTCGGGATAAAAGAGATTATTCTGGATAATCTGAAAAAAGGTATTACCACTTCTGCTGATGGAGTCACCATAACTGTAAAGGATATTGGTGAGAGTGAAATAATTATAAGATATCAGGGCAAGAAAGACCTTCTTCTTGATATCCTTGGGTTCAACAACAAAGGAGAACAACTCCAGTCAGGCGGGAGTTCTACATTAAAAGATCCAGAAGGTCTATTGGTTAAAAGACTTTACAAGGGGAAAATCGATAGAGTTCATGTTATTGTTGCCTCTGGTTTCTTTGAGAAAGAGTTTCCATTCAGTATATCAAAATAGGATGTCACAGACTAAAAAGAATATTCTTATTACAGGACCTCCTAAGGTGGGGAAGACAACCCTGATAAAGAAGATATGTGAAAGTTTGAAAAATGCTCAGTTGAGAGGCTTTTATACTGAAGAGATACGCCAAGACGGTAAAAGGAGGGGATTCAGACTCATAAGCCTTGATGGCAGAGAAGCTATGCTTGCAGACACAGGAATAAAGAGTCCTTACAGGGTAGGTAGATACAGGATAGACAAAGAAGGTTTTGAGAAATTCCTCTCTGAGATTGATCTTGTTCCCAAGAAAGGAAGATGGTTTATTATTGATGAAATCGGTAAGATGGAATGTTTTTCCAGTCTCTTTGTTGAGAAGGTCAAAGAACTCTTGAACAGTAGCTGTCCTCTTATATGTACAGTGGCTATGAAAGGAGGGGGATTCATAAAAGAGGTGAAGGAGAGAAAGGATGTGATTATTTTCAGGCTTGCTGAGACAAATAGAGAGAAGGTTTTTCAGGATATAATCACCTTACTTGCCGGGTGAGTTAATTATATTTTTTTCATAAACATAATACAGCCTCCTTAAAGCCTTCAGTTTCTCCTGCTGGCTGAGAGTGGCTTTGTGTATAGCCCTTTTCATTATATCTATTGTTTTATCATATGTCTTTATATCTATTGGATATGGAACCCTGTCCTTACCTCCTACGGTGTAGCTAAACCTGGCAGGGTCTTCATAGCTGGGACTTACTCCATATATTAATTCAGAAATCAGACTTAATGCCCTCAATGTCTTTGGACCTACTCCTTCAATCCCGAGCAGCTTCTCAAAATCCTCTGCTTGATATTCATATGTTTTGGTGAATATTTTATAAAGTCTTTCAGGTTTTATATCCTCAGTTTTTCTCTGGAAGTGTCTTGATGGCATGTGAAGGGTTTTGATAGAAGGACTACCAGAGAATATATATTTCAGTTCTTTCAGATTCTTCTCAGGAGGTCTTCTTGAAAGCTCTGTAATAACCTGCTGGGTCTGCTGGCTATTACGATGGACAAGATTTAAGGGTTTTGTGCGTTTCTGAGATACAATACCTGTGTGAGGTTCTTCAACAAAGGAGGATATGTTCTCACCAAGCCAGTGATAACGCCTTGCAGTGTTGTCTGTTTCTGACATGCCTTGCTGTACCACAGCCCAATCTCCATCCTTTGTGAATATAAAGACATGATGGTAGAGTTTATAACCATCCTGAATGGCTGAGTTGTCAACTTTTGCAGACATCCTTGAGGCATATATAAGAGCTTCAGGTGATAAGCCCTCTTTTTCTGCTATTGATACCAGTTCTGCAGGAGTCTTTCTCGAGGTTTTCCCCTTACCACCTGCGATAAAGATTCCGATTTCGTGGCTTCTGTTCTTGAGGGCTTCTTTCAGGGCACCAGTTAAGGTTGTAGTTAAGCCGCTGGAGTGCCAATCAAAGCCTACTACACAACCGAAACACTGGAACCAGAAAGGATCTGACAACCTTTTAAGGAATTCCTTTGGACCAAACTCAATACAGATAGCCTCCAGGATAGCACCTGCAAGCAGGGTCATTCTCTGGAAGAGCCATCTTGGAGCCCTTCCACCATGCAGTGGCATTGTTGCTGTACCAGTCTTTTTCATGTTACAGGTAGCTCTACTGTGAATGTGGTGCCTTCGCCAGGGGTGCTTTCTACAGATATGGAGGCTCCATGTTGTTTCAGAATGCTGTAAGTTATAGAAAGTCCCAGGCCTGTCCCCTTGTCTACAGGCTTTGTTGTGAAGAAGGGATCAAATATCTTTGGAAGCACATCTGGAGTTATGCCTGTGCCATTGTCAGATATCTTTACAATGATCTTGTTCTGCTCTTTGTCATAGTAGGTCTTGAATTCTATAATCTTTTCCATTCTGCCAGCCTCTTTCACCGCATATTCCGCATTCATGAGAATGTTGAGAAAAACCTGCTGCAGTTGTTGAGGGTCTCCTTTTATGGGTGGTAGTTCACCATAATCTCTTATAATTCTTACCTCATTCTGTCTGAGCCAGTAAATTCTAAGTTCAATGGTACTATCAATAAGGTCATTAATAAATATAAGGGTATTCTCAGGTGGTCTCTGTCTCGAGTATGTAAGAAGATTCTCGACAATGCTTCTACATTTTTCTGCAGACTGATAGATCTTATCAAGACTATGCAGTATATCTTCATCCTTTACCTTCATTTTGAGCAACTCTGTATATCCTATTATGCCAGTAAGAGGGTTGTTTAACTCATGAGCCACACCCGAGACAAGCCTCCCAATAGAGGCGAGTTTGTCTGAATAGTAGAGCTGTTCTCTCAGCCTCCTCATCTCTGTTATATCCTTTAAGGTGAATATCCTTGCATCTTCATTGTCCAGTTTCACAGGAAATATACTCAATAAAAAGATTTTTTCATTAAGATTTACCTCTTCTGTGAGAATGTCCTTTTCTTTATTCATTGATAGGTTAAGGCACAGATTATATGGTTCAGGAATATCGAGATTATAGAGCTTCTTCCCCACAATCTCTTCTGGTGAGAACCCACAGAGCTCTGCAAATGTCCTATTACACCTTATAACAGTTCCTTCATGATTGATAACCAAAATTATGTCTTTTATAGCATCCACTGTCAGTTGCCAGAGCTTTTTGCTGGCCAATACATTCTCAAACAGGAAGCTGTTCATGAGAGAAGCCATAGCAGCATCAATAAACAGCTCAAGTATTATCATTTTCTCATCTGAAGGCTCTTCTTTGCTCTGGAAAGCAAGCAGCAGACATCCCTTTATCTTTTCAGATACATTTAAGGGGTAATATAGCATCTTTTCTATGTTAATAATCTGGATGCCGAGCCTTGCTTCTTCAGGGTTTTCTATAACAAAGGAATTGTTTTCTGTTTTGATAAGTTCATATAATCTGTCTTCTTTCACCTCAATGCCTCTTTTAACCACTCTAATCAAGTTCTCTTCTTCTGAGAGTGCCAGCACCCCTCCCGTAGCTCCTGATATCTTTATTGCCCCTTCAAGAAATGTATTTGTGGTGGACTCAACATTTAATGAACTGTTGAGTTCTTTAAGAAGCCGTGTTATTTCGAATAGATGATCAGAGAGATTCAATAGAATCCTGTGGAAGGTTTTTGCCTCTTTAAGAATTCTGTAACTCTCGATCGCCTTTCTGCATATCTGGGGAAGAAGTTTGAAGTACTCTACATCTTTTATAATATAATCATATGCTCCTGCCTTTATTGTCTTTATGACAAGTTCTTCACTCCCCTTTGCTGTCATTAGGATCATTGGGATATCATATCCACTTGCAATTGCTTCTTTAATGAAATCCAGACCATTCATGCCCTCCAGAATATAATCTACAAATACAATATCTATATTCTGTTCTCGTAGGATATTAAGTGCTTCTTCTGCATTTGTTGTAAATATTAACTCTTCTTCTGGAGAAGCCTTTTTAAATGCCTTCTCTATCAAGGAGTGCTGATATATGTCATCTTCAATTATAAGGACCCTTGCCATAGCCTATTTTACCAGTTTTGATAGCTCCTGTAGTACCCTTTCAGCCAAGGTTCTATTCATCCCACTCACCTGGGCGATCTCCTCTACCGTTGCATTTCTTATTGCTTCAATTGAGCCAAATTTTCTCAGAAGTTCAAGCCTTCTCTTTTTGCCTATTCCCTTTATTCTTTCAAGAGGCGAAATAAGGGTTTCTTTGGCACGGAGTTTTCTATGAAAGGTGATTGCAAACCTGTGGACCTCATCCCTGATCTTTCTGAGAAGGACTGACTCTGCAGAAGAGTCATCCACAGGCACTGTTCTTCCATCTGGTAGAATTACTCTGTCAGGATTCTTTGCGACTGCGACAATATCAATATCTGTGATACGCTCACCCACTACTTCAGATATGGCCTGTATGGCTGTCTCTAAATGGCCCTTTCCTCCATCAATCATTATCATGTCGGGTAGATTATGTCCAAGATTCTTAAGGGTCCTTTTAAGTATCTCTGCCATCATGGAGTAATCATCTATGCCTGTTACCTCCTTTATCTTCAGATGTCTATAGTTCTCCTTCACAAACTCTCCCCTTTCCCACCAGACAAAGGCCCCTACTGAATAGCTACCAAATATGGTGGAGACATCAAACCCACCTATTGACTCTGGAACTCTCCTTAGATTGAGTCTGTCTTTAATTCTATCGAGGACCTCCTTTGGAGGCGTTCCTATTTTTGTAGAAAGGAGCACCCTTGCATTTTCTCTTGCCATCTCTACAAGTTCCTTTTCCTTTTGATTCTTAGGCTTTCTTATCTTTATTTCCTGTTCTGCCTTGAAAGAGAGCCATTGTTGTAGAGTCTCTCTATCAGGAGGAAGGCACTGCAAGATGACCTCTTCAGGCATTACCATCTCCTTTGCATAGAAGAATTTCATAAACTCTCCCATGAGTTCCTCTTCTCTCAGATGTTTGATATCTCTCAGCATAAAGTCCTTTGTGCCTATAATAATACCACTCCTGATAAAAAGCACCACAAACATACTATCAATACCTGTCTGCCAGAAGCCGATCACATCTATATTATCAATTTCAGGAGAGACAACCTTCTGAGACTCAAATGCCCTCTTTACCGCCATAAGACGATCTCTTACCTTGGCCGCCTCTTCAAACCTCAGCTCTTCAGAAAGTTTCTTCATCTTTGTCTCCAACTCCTCAATAAGTTCCTTCTTCTGTCCCTTGAGGAATCTCTCTACCTCTTCTACTGCCTTCATATACTCCTCTTTTGAGACCCCTCCAGCACAAGGAGCTGGACAACGCCCCATCTGCTGTTGAATACAAGGCTTAATGGGTCTGTCAAGGCGATATCGGCAGGGTCTTATCTGGAAATGTTTTCTGATAAATGCCAGGGTTTCCCATACAGAAGATGCAGGTATATATGGACCAAAGTAGTTTGCACCATCTTTTTTTATCCTTCTTACTACCTCAAGTGTTGGCCATTCTTCATTAATAGTTAACCTGAGGTACGGATAGTTCTTGTCATCTCTCAGAATGATATTATACCTTGGCTTCTGCTGTTTTATAAGTGATGCCTCAAGGGCAAGAGCTTCTAACTCATTCTCAGTAACCACAAAGGACAGATCCTCTGCCCTTCTGAGCATGGCTTCAAGCCGTGGTGTGAGCTCTGTAGACCTCTGAAAATAGCTTCTCAGTCTTGTTCTCAGATTCTTTGCCTTCCCGATATACAAGACTCTGCCGTGTTTGTCTTTAAAGATATAGACTCCTGGCTTTTCAGGTATATGGTTGATCTTCTCTGTTAACCCTTTTGCCTCTCTGTCCATGACTCTGATATTATTTTATCATGTCAAGGGTGATTATAAGGAAAGCTGATTATGAATATAGCAGCCTCAGGAAAACAGTTTTTGAAATATTAGATGCTCTATCAAGGAATTCTTTCAAAAGAGGTATGTATGTGGTTGTCAAACCTAATCTTCTCTCACCTGCATCACCAGAGAAGGCGATACTTACCCATCCCTTAATGGTAAGAGCTACTGTAGAGTACCTGCTTGATAGAGGATGTAGAGTCCAGGTGTCTGATAGTCCTGCAGTTGGATCATTTAGTAGGATCCTGAGGGTGGGAGGTTTCGTAGACTCCCTTAAAGGACTTGATGTGGTTTTTAAGGAGTTTAAGGAGAGTGTGAGGGTAGATACAGGAAAACCTTTTGGGATGATAGAGATTGCAAAAGATGTTATAGAGGCAGATGCAGTTGTTAATATTCCAAAATTGAAGACCCATTCTCAAATGTTACTTACCCTTGGAGTGAAGAACACCTTTGGATGTATTGTAGGAATGAGAAAACCTGAATGGCATCTCCGTGCAGGTATAGACAGGTGGGCCTTTGCAAGGCTACTTGTAGAGGTCTGTCGAGTGGTAAGTCCTACAGTTACACTACTTGATGGGATATTAGCAATGCAGGGACAAGGTCCTGGTAAAGGTGGAACACCACGGTATCTCGGAATTCTGATGGGCTCAGATGATCCTTTTTCACTGGACTCCGTAGTGTGCAGGTGCTTAAGGGTCCCTGAGGAGAGACTTTTCACTACAAAGGTGGCAAGGCAGTTGGGGTATCTTGATGGGAATGTTGAGATTGATGGGAAGCTTCCAGGTGTGAAAGATTTTGAACTTCCTGAAATGTATTCATTAGTTTTTGGTCCCAAGGTGTTCCATGGATTCTTGCGTAGACATCTTACACAAAGGCCTGAGGTGAATAGAGAACTGTGCAGTCTCTGTGGTAATTGCTGGGAGTACTGCCCTGCTGAAGCAGTAGAGTCAGACAACAGGAAGGTCCATTTTGATTACCATAGGTGTATCAGGTGTTACTGCTGTATAGAGGTCTGTCCATCTGGGGCGATCAAGGCAAAGGAACCCCTCATGGGTAAAGTCTTAAAAAAGGTTTCCAGAAGGACTAAATAAGCAGATTTCTGAGAAATATTATGATTGGAAAGATGAGGAAGTCTGTTACTCTTAGAAAAATAAGGGCGATTAGAATGAAAAAGCCATACGGCTCAATCCTGCTGTATGCAACAGCCTGTCTGTAAGGCAACACTCCCATCACAATCTTGCTTCCATCAAGAGGAGGTATTGGAAGGAGGTTAAATACTGCAAGTCCGATATTGATGGTTACACTCAAACGGAGCATCATGCCTAAGGGTACCATTATTTTATTCACAATGAAGGGGTTTGTCATGGGTAAGGAGACAAGAATATGGTAGAAGACTGCAGAGACAATCGCGAGTAGAATATTTGCAGCAGGGCCTGCAAGAGATACCCAGATCATATCCCTCTTGGGGTCTCTCATATTGAGAGGATTTACAGGCACAGGCTTCGCCCATCCAATCATTCTCGTAAATACAAAGACGAGAGTTCCTATAGGGTCGAGATGCTTGATAGGATTAAGGGTGAGTCTTCCCGCCATTTTTGCAGTTGGATCACCGAGTCTGTACGCAACAAAACCATGGGCAAGTTCATGCAATGTCACTGCCAGAAGCATAGGTGGAGTTAAGAGTACTATGAGGAGAAGTGTGTCTCTCATTTACTTGTTTTGGTTGAAAGGCCTTTCAGGCACTGTATGCCATAGTTCTGATGGTTTGTATATTATTGCCATTTCTTGTCCTCAAAACTTGGTTTATGCTGCAAAGCAGTCCTTAAATAATAACTTATTAAGATGGAAGATTTCAATTAGAAGTTGAGTATCTTTACTATTGATGGCAGGAATCCTTCTCTCTGACTTCAATTAACATACTGAAAGGATTGTAACTTATGCATCTGGTATCCTGGAAGTACAGGAGAAAAGGTTCAGGATACCCTTCTGGTCCAAATACAATACTCAACTCACCTTCTTTAATTAACCCTTTAGAAGGTATCTTTATACCGATGAGTGTGGTGGTTTTCATAACCCTTCTGCCTTCAGGTACTTCATATGTGACAGAGTTTTCCTTAAAATTGAACTCTACTCTAAAGGACTTTTTGTATTGTGCTGAAGAGTCTCTTATATATCTCAAGGTTGCCGCAAGGTGGTCAATCTCTGAAGAGCTTCCCTCTTTGAGGGTGCTTGAGACCCATGGCCATACCACAGCACTAAAAAGGGATATAATAAAAATTACAACAAGAACTTCCAGCAGGCTGAAGCCTCTGTTTTTATACATCTCAATCTATATTCCAGTTAGTTATGTCTGCATCAAAGCCTTCTCCTCCCTCCTTTCCATCAGCTCCATAACAGATAATATCATAATCACCATGAAGCCCTGGAGATATATACACATAGGGATTGCCCCAGGGATCAAGAGGTATCTTCTTCTGTTCAAGATAACCACCTTCTCTCCAGCGTTTAGGTATTCTTCCTGTAGTAGGTTTTTCCACAAGTGCCTGAAGTCCCTGTTCTGTTGAGGGATAGAAGCCGTTGTCAAGCTTAAATAACTTCAGAGCAGTCTCAAAGTTTCTTATCTGGACCTTTGCTTCTGCAACTTTTGCTTCATCAGTTCTACCAATTATCCTGGGGGCCACTATTGCAGCAAGCAAACTCAGGATAAATACAACAACGAGTATCTCAATAAGAGTGAATCCAGAATTTTTTTTCATCAGTTGTTCTTTCCTCCTCACTCTATATTTTTTAAATTATATACCAGTCTTTTAACTTACTGCAAAGGGTTCTAAAGGTGGATCAGGGTATTTTAGAAGATTTCAATAAAAGAGTTCGTATCTCCGCATTCTTATGTTATTGAGTAGTCCTATCCCGATAAAATTTGTGACCAGCGCAGTTCCACCGTAACTGAAGAAGGGTAGAGGTACCCCTACAACAGGCATAAGTCCCATTGCCATTCCTATATTTACACTCAGATATATCAAAAACATTATGCTTATGCCCGTGGCGAGTAAAAACCCGAAATCATCTTTTGCATACAGTGCAGTCTCAAACCCCCTCAGAATAATCAGGGCATAAAGTGCAAGAAGAATTACAGAACCAAAAAACCCCCATTCTTCTGCAAATACAGCAAACACAAAGTCTGTATGTTTTTCAGGTAGAAATCTGAGAGGCCCCTGAGTGCCTTTCAGATACCCTTTACCAAATAGTCTACCTGAGCCAATTGTTACTTTTGATTGTTCGATCTGATATCCGATGCCTTTGGGGTCAACCTTAGGGTTTATAAATGCCACAAGGCGATTCTTCTGGTATTGTTTCATCTCTTTCCACAGAACATTACCCAGAAATGGTGCAGTAACTATAATCACCACTACTGAGGTCACCAATAGCCTTCTGTTTATTCCCTTTATAAGGGTGACAGCTACAACCATACTCAGAATCAAGATGGCACTACCAAGGTCAGGTTGTAGATAGAGGATCAGAAAGGGTAGAACTCCAAACACCCCTATAAGGACAACGAAGGGTATGCTCCTTAAAGGGGAGATCTGTCTGCTTAAATATCCTGCAATTGCTATAAGCAGGCATATTCTAAAAAATTCAGAAGGTTGAAATCCTATAGGCCCTATACGTAGCCATCTCTGAGCACCCATGCCTGCATGTCCCACCACAAGGGTGAGTAACAGTAGTATGAGAGCAAAAATATAAATAAAATAGGATAGTTTAATAAGCCTTCTGTAATCAAAGAGACTTACAGCAGCCATAGATACTATTCCAATAATCAACCATATGGTCTGTCTTATATAAAAGGCTGGATGCTTTACTCCTATAATAGGTCTTGTAGCACTGTAGATGGTCATGATTCCCAGGACAGTGATGATTACTGGTATAAGTACTATCATCCAGTCAAATTTGTCTTTTAGTAGTAATAGTCCTTTGAGTTTTTTAAGAACCCTTATTGGTTTCATCGGTATCCCTTTCTAAAAGATATGCCTCAATAACCCTCTTTGCTATAGGGGCTGCTGCTTCACCTCCATTGCCACCATGTTCTACAAACACGGAAAGGGCGATCTCTGGTTTTGAAGAAGGGGCATATGCTACAAACCAGGCATGGTCTCTTGGGAGATTCCTCTCATTGGGAGATAGAGCCACCACTTGAGCTGTACCTGTTTTGCCAGCAATACTGAAATGCTCAGAGTATGCCCGGAACCCCGTGCCTCCCTTCTGATTAACGACTCCATATAGTGCATCCTTCATTGTCTTTAAAGTCTCAGGCCTCATAACAAGCCTTGATATAATCTCAGGTTCAGCATTTTTTAATAGTTGAAGTTTATAAACAGTTCCGCCATTAGCAATGGCAGATATAAGCAGTGCAGCCTGTGCAGGACTTACTGAGACATATCCCTGGCCAATGGCCGCATTAAAGGTTTCTCCAAGATACCATGGTCTACCCTTGGTTTTTAATTTCCATGAAGTGGTTGGTATGAGACCTTTCTTTTCAGGAGAAAGACCAAGACCTGGTGGTCTTCCAAACCCGAATGCATATGCATACTTTGCTATTCTATCGATACCTGTTATTCTGCCTAATTCGTAAAAATAGACATCGCATGACTCTACTATAGCCCTTTTCATATCTACTATACCATGGCCCCTGTCCTTCCAGCATCGAAATCTCCACTGACCAACCTCTATAAACCCCTTACAGTGTACCTTAAAGTTTTTATTCACTAAGCCTTCTTCCATAGCAGCTATTGCTGTAATGAGTTTGAATACAGAACCTGGTGGGTACTGGCTTTGGAAAACTCTATTTATAAGAGGATGGCCAGGATGTCTTTTCAACTTTAACCATTGTTTGGGTTTTATACCTTTTATAAACATATTGGGATCAAATGAGGGTAGACTCACAAGGGCGATCACCTCCCCAGAAGAGGGCTCTATAGCCAGCAGTGCACCTGAACGCCTTTGAAATGCCTTCTCTGCAACAATCTGTGTATTGATATCGATACTAAGATAGAGATCCTCACCTTTTTCTGGAGGAATTATCCTGAGTGTTCGTAATTGTCTACCAAGGGCATCCACTTCTACAAATTTCATCCCTGCTCTACCCCTTAGTTGTTTATCAAACATCGCTTCAGCTCCCCACCTGCCCACCATGGTGTCCTCTGGCAGATTTTTAAAGTCCTCCATGGAGAGTTGTTCCTTGGTAGGTTTACCAAGATAACCAACCACATGGGCTGCTGTTTTACCAAAATTATAATAACGAGATATCTCTGTCTCTATGATAAGACCCGGGAAGTCTGACCTTCTTGCCTCAATTCTTGCCACATCCTCAAAATCAAGACCTCCCTTTAGCCTTATGGGCTCTAATCTCTGTCCCTTCTTACCTTTTAGTTTTTTTCTGATATCTTCTTCTGACATACCGAGCAGTTCCGCAAGTCCCTCAATGTCTATCTCTGCCTCAGAGACATCAGGTAGAATAGAGGCTATATAATAAGGTACATTCTTAACAAGTTTAACCCCCTTTCTGTCATAAATGATTCCTCTTGGTGCAGATATTCTGAATATCCTGACTCTATTTCTCAAAGACTGTTCCAGATATTGATCACCTTTCAGTATCTGCAGTTGCCACAGCCTTATTAGAAAGACTGAGAAGATCACCACAGTACAGATAGTTAGTAATCTTAATGGTGTTTCTCTATTCATTTTTGGTCTTTATAAATGCTCCAGCAGGTGTATTAACAATAGCACTGATCAGTGCAAAGAGGAGGAAGTTCTCAAAAGGCACAGGCTTTTTAACAAACAGTGTTAGACTGAGATAGACCACAGCCTCATCAACCAGTGTCATCAGAAATATGAAAGCCATACCCAGTAGAGGTCTCCATACAAAAAGAGTATCGGATATATATGAGGATACAATACCTACAAGGCCCTTGCCAAGAAGAGAAGGCCCCAGAATTCTTCCTGCGAGAATATCTTCTACAAGCCCTGTGAATACCCCAGCGGCGCATCCTTCAACCGGTCCTCTTCTCACCCCAAGCCAGTATACAGGCACAAGTGAGATATTAAGCACAGGGAGCCCCACAAGGGCCTGTACCACGGCTGTGCTTAGCAAAATTAAACACCATAATGAGATCTGCTTAAGATATCTCATCCTTTATTTCTCATCAATATTACCTCTTTTATCCTTGCAATATTCACTGCTGGCTTTACCGTGACCAGATGGAATAGATTGTCTCCCTCATAGACATCCTTTATATATCCCACAGGTATTCCTTCTGGAAATATACCATCCATACCGGATGTAACAAGAAGTTGACCTTTTTGGAGGGTTTCATCTTTTGAGATATACTTTAGAAGACAGAGGCTGTCGCCTCTTCCTGAAACTACTCCATTCAGTCCAGTACCTTTCACCTTCACAGATACAGAGAAGTTTACATCTGTAATCAATAACACTTTTGAATATTTTGGTTTCACCTCAATCACCTTTCCTACAAGTCCGTCCACTGTAGTTACTACCATATCCTTGGTTATTCCGTCGGTGCCTCCTCGGTTGATTATTATAATACCTGAGTATCTGTCAGGCAGTGGTGAGACCACCCTTGCAAAGGTGATAATTCTCTTCTGTCTTTTGCTGAAATTGAGGAGCTCTCTTAACCTGGCGTTCTCCTCCTCCAGCTCTTCAAGGCTCTGGAGTCTACTCTGCAGCTCCTGTACAGTCTGTTTCAGTCTGTCCATTTCCATTGTGAGGTCTTTTTTATCTTGGAAATAGGTGGAGAGGGTATCAAATCCCTGAACAATACCTTTTCTTAGCAAGAAAATAGGTGTTTCCAGTGAAGACAACAGCCTTATTGGTCCATGTGTGCTCTGGTAGATCATGAGCAGAATACTGGAAAGAGTGAGGAAGAAGATAAGAAGGAGACGTCTGGTTAACATCTGCAGTAAAGTTTAACTGAGAGATATCCTCTGTAGTAGATCTATTTCATCAAGCATTTTCCCTACACCTCTTACCACTGCTGTCAATGGATCATCAGCCACTATTACAGGAAGCCTTGTCTCTTCCTTTATCAGCATATCGAGTCCTCTAAGCATTGCACCTCCTCCTGCAAGTACGATTCCTTTGTCCACTATATCAGCTGCAAGCTCTGGTGGTGTATTCTCAAGTGCAACTTTTATTGTATCGAGAATCACATCCACGGGCTCTCTTAATGCCTCCCTTATCTCTGTCTCTTTGATCTCTATGGTTTTTGGTATTCCAGAAACCATATCCCTTCCTTTGATCTCCATAATCCTGTCAGACTCCCCTGTGGGATAGGCAGAGCCTATCTCTATTTTGATCTGTTCTGCTGTTCTTTCACCTATCATTAGGTTGTATTTTCTCTTAATATATGAGAGTATAGCCTCATCCATCCTGTCTCCTCCTACCTTAACCACTTTGCTATAGACAATTCCATCAAGAGAGATAACAGCCACATCAGTGGTTCCGCCTCCAATATCGACAATCATATTTCCTGTAGGGTCTCCTACAGGCATACCCACTCCTATGGCAGCTGCCATGGGTTCAAGAATGAGATACACCTCTCTTGCACCTGAGGCAATAGCTGCATCTTTAACAGCCCTCTGTTCTACCTGGGTTATACCTGAGGGGACACCTATTATTATTCTTGGAGATATAAAACTCTTCCTGTTATGGACTCTCTTTATAAAATATTTCAGCATCTCTCCTGTGGCATCAAAGTCGGCTATTACACCATCCTTCATAGGTCTTAATGCAGTAATGTTTGCAGGGGTCTTGCCGAGCATCTTCTTTGCATCGGCTCCCACTGCAATAATCTTCTTGGTATCTCTTCTCATAACTACGACAGATGGTTCATTACACACGATTCCTTTACCCTTTACATACACAAGGGTGTTGGCAGTGCCCAGATCGATAGCCAAATCATTCGAGAACATACCCAGTATCTTCTGTATAAACATACTACCTCCTTTGTTGCTTCTTCGATTACTCCTTACCTGTATAGATTACCATTGTGCCTGCAATAATGTCTCCGATCCTTCTTTTCTGTTCATTACCCATAAGCACTATAAACTCAACTGCAAGTATTGCGAGCATAATTAACCATCCCAGATATGGGATACTCCACAGGAGTACACCAATGGCTATATCAATATTCCTCAAGATAGATTCTTTAATTTTTGCATTTTTATGTTCTGTTGTTACTGTTTTGAGTTCTAAAAGCCTCTTACCAATGCTTCTTCCATCAGACAGACCATCTGCAATCAGAATATACAGTACTGAAGCAAATAGTCCCGCAGCCTCCAGTGTCTCTATAGCTATAAATACAATGGCAAGATCAACCAATCTTGCTACAATCCTATATAATACAGATGCTGTCTTAACCATTCAACACATATTATCAGATGCAATCTGGTATTTGCAAGAAACTCTGATATATTTTATATCCTAAAGAGAGGTTATCTAAAATGAGGAGGAACCGTGAGGAGAATGGATGAACTTAAGAGAATTCTTAGGAGAGTGGACAAAAAGGGATATGGGGCTTATAGAGAAATAAAAGGGGAGTATAATTTTGGTTACTTTGTCTTGATAGTGGACCATGTACAGGCAGACCCTTTTGCATCACCTTCAAGAATGAGAGTCAGAGTAAGTCTCAAAGATACAGAACTTCCAGAGGATACATATAAAACCCGCAGCAGGGAGGTGGCTCTCAGGGATTACCTCACAAGGGTATTCTTTAATAACATCAAAAGGTTCTGTAAAGGTAAGAGGGGTTCAGGCAAAAGTGGTTTTATAGGAATTGCAAGGCCTGGACAGGAGATATTAGACAGAACCTCAGTGATTATCAAGGATGGATACTTGGAGGTTAGATTTGTTATGGGACTGCCTGCCCATGGGAGGACTATCGCCTCATCAGAGGCAGAGAAGATGTTTTTTAATGAATTACCCCAGATTGTAAAAAACTCTCTCTTTTTCGAGAGTCTCAACAAAAAGGAACTCTATGAGCATATTGAGACCTCTGAGGATGCCGATTTTTTGAGGGCAAAACTGAAGTCCATGGGTCTTGTAGCTTTTGTTGCTGAAGGAGCCATTCTACCCCGCTCAAGTGGGATAGAGGATACACCTATGAGAGATGAAAAGGTGGTGCCTTTTAAGGTGCCCGATACCCTGAAGGTATCCATTGTACTTCCGAACAGGGGCGAGATAGTGGGTATGGGGATCCGTGAAGGAGTTACTCTCATAGTCGGAGGTGGATATCATGGTAAATCTACTCTGCTGAGAGCAATAGAACTGGGGATATACAACCATATTCCTGGAGATGGGAGAGAGTTTGTGATAACAGTTGATGATGCAGTAAAGATAAGGGCTGAGGATGGTAGAAGAGTCGAGAAGGTTGATATCTCGCCTTTTATCACCAACCTGCCCTTTGGACAGCAGACCAGGGCATTCTCAACAGAGGATGCCTCTGGAAGTACCTCTCAAGCAGCAAATATAATTGAGGCACTGGAGATAGGGACCAGCCTCATAATGATAGATGAAGACACATCAGCAACGAACTTTATGATAAGAGACCATAGAATGCAGCAACTGTTGCCCAAGTTCTATGAGCCAATCACCCCCTTTATTGATAAGGTAAGACTCCTGTATAAAGATCTTGGTGTCTCCACAGTGCTTGTTATTGGTGGCTCTGGGGAGTATTTTGATGTGGCTGACACTGTAGTCTGTATGATAGAGTACTGTCCCTATGATTTTACTGATAAGGCCAAGAAGATTGCAGAAAGATTCAGGGCAGAAAGGCTGAGTGAAGGTGGTGAGACCTTTGGGAACTTCAGAGTACGTATACCCATAAGAAGGTCTTTTGACCCTTCCAGGGGCAGAAAGGAAGTTAAGATAACTGCTAAGGGATTAAGCAGGATCGTCTTTGGCAGACATGAGATAGATCTCTCATCCATAGAACAGCTTGTTGATCCCTGTCAAACGAATGCGATTGGTGATGCGATCCTCAAGGCTATCCATTATATGGATGAAGAGAAGACCATCAGAGAGGTGGTAGACACTGTACTGAATGAGGTAGAAGGCAGAGGGCTTGATGTACTTTCTCCAGTGCCTTCAGGAGATTATGCCTTCTTCAGAAGGCATGAGCTTGCAGCCGCAATAAACAGGCTGAGAACCCTACGTGTGAGACAGAAAGGATGAAAAGACTTGTATATACCCTTGGTACAGACAGGAGAGATGAGGAGGACTTTGTGGAGATAATGAATTATTACCTTATTGAGGCTGTGATCGATGTGAGAAGGTTCCCCACAAGTAAGTTTGAGATATACAAGAAAGAGAATCTGCAGAAACTTCTTTCATCACTCCAGATAGAGTATCACTTTCTTGGCGCCTTGCTGGGTGGATACAGAAGGGGCGGTTATACAGATTATATGAAGACAGAAGACTTTATAAAGGGTATACAGGCTCTTGAAGAGATAGCTAAAAAGAAGGTCTCTGTGGTGCTCTGTGCAGAGAAATTTCCCTGGAGGTGTCATAGAAGATGGATTGCCAGGGTGCTCCAGAAGAGGGGGTGGGAAGTGGTGCATATTATTGACAAGGCAAAGGAGTGGAGGCCCAGAAGGTTGATTTAAACATTCAGAGCCAGTATCTTCTGCTCTGCCATTGACTTTGGCGTATAGTTTTATCTATATTAGCTTAGCCTAAATTCTTAAATGGGGTGAACTATGGGTAAGGGAGATAGAAAGACGAAGCGTGGAAAGATAAAACTGGGAACATACGGTAAGTACCGTCCCAGAAAAAAGAAGAAAAAATAATAATTATAAGTCTTCAGCCAAAACAAAGAGCCTGTCAGCTAAGGTAAGAATTCTTTCATAGTCTTCAAGTCTGTTGAGGCAGTGAGGAGGAAGCCCTTCCAGTGACAGAGAAGCTCCTGTAAGGGCAGCTGCCATGGCTCCTATAGTATCTGTGTCTCCACCGAGACTGATACAGAAGTTTATAGTCTCTTCAAAGGAGTTGCCATACCTTAGAAAGGCATAAAGAGAAGTTACTACAGACTCAGTAGCAAGCACTCCATTGCCGAGCCTTTCAATCACCTCATTTTTTGATGTATCCTTGGAGAGTAGTTCTTTTAGTAGTTTAAATTTTCTTCTGAAATCTTCTGTTTTAATATTTCTTTCAAGTATGCTTATTAATGAATCTCCCTCTGTGCCCTGTAAAACCAGTCCTACTGATAAGGCTACAATCCTTGCACCCTCTATTCCAAGAGGATGGGTATGGGTAGGGATGCTCGCCTTCTCCGAGGCTTCAAGAAGCTGTTTTGTATCTCTGTAGAAGACAAGTCCTACAGGAGCCACTCGCATTGCAGCCCCATTGCCATAGGAGCCGTTAGGGAATACCATCCTGGTAGCCTGCTCCATGGGTATCCCTTTCTGGATTAGGGCCAAGACGCTGAGTGTGCCAGGCCCATAACCCCTGTAGGGATTCAGGTTTCTTATAAAAGCCTCTGCCACCTTCTCTGGCAGCACATCTCTCTGTTCAATAATACTCTCTGCGAGGTTGATCATCATTTCTGTATCATCTGTATAGTACAAGGGCTTACTACAGTTAAACCTGTAGTCTCCTGGAGGAAGGCCTTCAAAAGGTGCTCCTAGGGAGTCTCCAAGGGCAAGCCCAAGCAACGAACCCCTAAATCTGCTTCTCAGTTCCGCTTTGTTCATTGTTAATTGCTTTTACAATCATTCGTCCCATCAAAAGGGTAACAAAATAGAGCCCTACCCCTCCAATCAGGTCCACCACATAGTGATATCTACAGTAAACAGTGGATATTAACATTAGTATGGTCAGAGGGAGAAGAAAATAGAAGAGTTTCTTCTCATATTTAAATGCCAGATGTAGCACAACCAATGTAACACCTGTATGACCACTTGGAAATGCATCCCTTTTTATGCCTTCAAGTGCATTAAGCACATAGTTTATCTTTTCGTAGAATATGTAGCCCTTGAGTTCTGTCTGGTATAGGTGAGGTATTGCATAACGGGGTCCCAGTGCTGGGAAGAGTAGATATCCGATATATGATAGATAAAAACACAGAAGTATTAAAAAAAGTCCCTTCTGGAAAGCTTCTTCCTTCTTATGGATCTTGAGAAGTATTCCCAGTGCCACAGGCATGAAGTAGTAGGTACAGTAGCTCAACTGAAAGATATCGGCAAGCAGTGGTGAATTAAACCTTTCAAAATAGAGCACTGGGTGTGTTCCAAAGAGCAGGTAGTCGAGTTTAATCAACACCTGGTCTATATCTCTTGGGTTTACTGCCGGGATTAGTTCAGTAAGGCTGTCAAATATTACGAATACAGAGGTGATAGGAAATATAAAGTCTCTGATTGTACTCAACAACTTTTGTGATGTCTTGAGATTCATGAGCAGTAGCTGGAGTATTAAAAGGCTCAGGTACTGCGCAAGAATAAATATATTATTTTCTATTTTTCTGAAGAAGAGCAGGGCTATGGAGAGGAAGAGACTGATAAAGAAGAGGTTGAGTTTCTGGGCCAGTTCAGAAGCTCTTGTAGGAGAACTCATAGCTTGTTCAACGCCCTCATAATAGCTTTCTGTTTTTTTGAGAGTCTGTACGGAGAGCCTTTTTTGCTCTTAGGAGAGGGCTCTTCGTCTTCATAGAGTAGAACCTTTTCATCAAGGCCTTTTTGTAGTGTGCTTTCTACTCGGTTTAAGAAGTCCTCTGAGCGTATGGGAACACAGCCCTTAGACCAGGCAAACTCTGCAATCTGCCTGTCAGAACTAACTACTATAAAATGTTTCTTCTCCCTCTGGATAATCTCCTTTATAAGGTCATCCGCCTTCTTGCCTGTGCTGGTGAAGATTATCCTTATTCCTCCCTCAAAGGCTATACTATCTTTCAAGGACACTCCACCATGCCCATCAAAGACCACAGTTATTGCATGTCCTTTTATCTTTCGGTATGTGATCAGGGTATTTATGAAATGCTTTCTTACAGATTCAAGGTCTCTGTGGTAGATGCCCACAACATTGTATCCATCTATAATAATCTCAGAAATGGGGACCTCCCATGAGGTTTAGATAAAAGCTGGTGCGAGAGGGGGGACTCGAACCCCCACGGGTTATCCCACTGGATCCTAAGTCCAGCGCGTCTACCAGTTCCGCCACTCTCGCTATATTGATTTTAAAGGATTTTCTGGTAGATGGTCAATCATGATAGTCCTAACTGTTATCACTCTTCTCTTGAAGTCTATATCCTTCCATCTCAGATTAAGTATCTCACCTTTCCGCATACCCGTATGAAGGGCTACAATCAACAAAGGTCTTAACCACCATGGTCTGTCTGCTGCCTCAAGCAGCCTTTTTTCCTCTTCCAGAGTCAACCATCGGTCCCTTACATTGCTATTGCCTACGGAGAAGGACAGCTTTGATACAGGATTATCCTTGATCCATCCCCACTCTCGTATGGCAACATTGAACATCCGCCTCAGAAGGGATAATTCCTGGTAAACTGTGGCAGGCTTAACTTTCTCAAGTCTCTTGGCCCTGTACTGGGCCACCATCTCTGTGGTGATGTCTGAAAGCCTCATGTGTCCAAAAATTGGCAGAAGGTGCTTTATGGTATGTATGTCTCTCTGTCTCTGATAGAACTGCATGTACCGTTCTGCAAGGTCTTGGAAGGTATACCTCCTGGTCTTGGCCCTGTCAAAATACTCCCCCTCCAGAATTTCTGTGGTGATTTTGTGGTATAATTTCTCAGCGAGTCGTTTGTTTTTTGTTTTCAAAGAACCTTGGTACCTTCGCCCTTGATGGGTGAAGGTATAATACCAGATGCCTCTTTTTTGGTAAAGGCCCATCAGGAGTGCCTCCTTTCCTTCGGAATTGCTAAGGCACTCCTAGACCAGGCACCCTTATTATAACCCCTCTTGCAGGAGTCAATCCATACCTTAATATCTTCCAAATCAAACCGCAATGCTCCGTTCAACTTAATACACGGTATCTGGTCCAGTGCTACCCATTGATAAATGGTTTTGGGCTTCACGCTAAGGATTTCCGAGAGTTCTTTAACTGTAATCAGCTTATTCATAAATCAGTACGTAAAGACACAGAAGGATCAAAAGTACTAAGTTTACGACCTGCGCCAGCCCGCTCCTGACTGCGGCCGAATGGGTTGTACGGCCCTCTTCCCGTCCTGCCGCAGAGATGCCAGTGTTTCCTCAACTTTCTTTACACTATCAAAAGCGTCTTTACAGAACGATAGATGTTATAGCTCACGACGAGTTGTGTGATTACGAGCTCCCATAGTTCGTCTCTCGAAAGAGCCTCCTGAACGTCTTCAATCTGCACGTCATCAACGGCAAAAGGCTCCTCATCCATTCTGCTGGAAAAGGAATCAATGCGACGTTCACATCCGTAATGTTCATCAGGCGGTACCTGTTCCAACCTCCTGCATCTCTGTACTTCTGGTATGCTGTCTTTATGCTTTCTGTCTCTGAGCGGCTGATCAGAGACAGGAGTTTCCTTATCCTGCCCTCCACAATATTTCTGCAGCAAACCCTACCTTGAGAGATATTTACGAATATATTTTAGTGTCTTCCAAAGATACTTTTAATAGAAGAAATCCAGAGAAAAAGATAAAGTACCATTTCACCCGAAGAATTTTCTTGAATTCACTAAAAGTGTGTGGTCATTTCCTGTTGAATCTGCCAAAAAGTAGGACCCCATTTTCATTTCCAGTGAAATTACCTTAATAGATATTACAACTCTATACATTTGAAAATGAGATTGTTCTTGATCCTTTCATGGGGAGTGGTCAAACAGCAATAGCTGCACTAAGGACGGACAGATATTATGTGGGATATGAAATAGATGAAGAGTTATGTAAGACTCGCTGAAACAAGAATAAAAGATTTTTAAAACACTCAGAATATCTTACCCTTTGTTTCCTCAAACAGATGAAATGTGCTATTTACACAAGGGTTTCCACGTTTTTTGTAATACGCTTTAGCTGTTATATATTCGTACGTAGAACTCACTTGAAAGACGATAAGCGCAAAATTTGGCGCCTCTACCACCTCCTTTTTTAAAGTGTTATAACACCTCCCAGCTTGGGGAAGGGAAATCCCCTCCCCTTTTTTGCTTTTTCAGCAGAGCTCCGGATACATGCAGGTGCCTGGCGGTAAGCTGTAAAGGTGTCTGAAGAATATGTCTATTAGAGGCGTCCAGTAGGTTTCGAGGTCGGAAATGTCGTTTATGGGAACACACGTACCGTTCATCAGAGACTTGGAGGACTGAAACAGCCGCCTTCTTCGGGATAACCGCTCGTGTCCGTGTGGGATAGAAAGCCGAGAATGTGTGCCAGCTCGTGGGCAATTACCAGCTGATCTGTCACATAGACGGAGGAATTTTTGACCCATATGTCACAAGGAGGGTTTTTGTAGTAAGCGTCCGGGTCGTGCGGACAGGAACTGAGTCCAATGTCCCACGTGGCGTTAGGCGCGAAGGAGATGATTACTTCCGCAAGGTCAGGCTCCGTCGTTGTAACGAGCCGCACGTTGTCCGGCAACCTGGAGTTAAAGAAGTCCAAGGTCTCCTGGAGGTAAGGAAAGTTCGTTTCGTCGTACACCTTTATCACTCCGTCGAGCCACCTCTCAGTATGTCCTGAATAAACGTTCAGGTCAATGAGCAGCTGATCTGGATCGTAGACGTACACGTCAACGGTGCCCTTCACTTCTCCGTTTATCCTTAGCTCGTAAGTAGTGTTTTGCTGAGGCGCTACGGTTTTACTGCCCGTAGAGCCAACTACTTCGCACGCACCACCTGCTGTGCAGAACTCTATCGTTTCGTTTTCAGCACCCGTAACTGACCAGGTAATTACCGACACCTGGTAATCAGGAAAGTTGCTGATACAGCCTACGTGAATGCTACAGTCTCTGACGATGCCGTCTGGAGTAGCCTTAAATTCTTCCACTACGTAGTTGCCAGTACTGTTACCAGTGCCGTAGTCCTCTCCACCCCCACCACCACAGGAAAACAGAAATAAAGACAGAGACAAAGCCACGAAATGATTCTCGTCATCGTAACACCTTCCTATTTAGCTCTCGTCCTGTTTGTTTTCCGCTCTTTTTTAAGTACCTCGAGGTATTGATCTTTAACTTTTTCTACGTCTTCGAGACGTTTGCTGATTATTCCGTACACTACGGACGGCTCTACCTCGTCGTAACGGTGTACTATTAAGTTCCTCAAACCAATTTAAGCCCTCTTCTACGATCTCTATTTTCCTGTTAATTCCTTTCATCACTTAGTTTCATCACTTAGTTTTTTCCTTCTTAGTTGTTCGACGAAAGGCATGAAGTCAAAGTACTCTCCTCTTACGAATGCCTCAAACTCAAGCCTCTGGTCGTGGTCTTTTTCGTACAGAACTCTACCCTGGGTTATTACCTCGTACTTCAGTTCTACGGAGGTCGTAGTACTCCGTAGGTTTACCACGTCGACTTTCGCGTTACTGTCTCCAACTGCCTTCTGAACTACGCCCTCGATTAACGTCGTCGTTTCGAGGTGTTTCATTGCGTCGGTTCCGTAGTCCGGGAGGAAAGCCACGTCCACGTCGCTGTCTTCTCTCTGCCTGTCCCTTGCTGCCAAACCAAAAAGGTGCACGGCAACTACGTCGTCCGGGAGGACGACCCTTCCAAACGCTTCCCTCAGCACTTCAAAAGTGCTGGTACCCATACGATCCGTCCTTTAGAGACCTTGTATTTTACCACGACATTTCGGAAACCTTCCAACAGTACTTTGCTTCGGTCTATGTGTTTCCAAACTTTCCTCAATCTTTTTAGAGTATAACCTCTCTTCTCAGCTCCCTTAGTTCTGCTACGGTTAATTCTGAAACCCTGATCTTGTCTTTTATGGATGTTGTTCCTGCCATTTCTGTACTCCTTTGAATGGTTTTGTTGATATTTTATCTTATTCCACCTGATTTAGGGTAGCAAAATGGTAGCAGAAGGTAGCACACTAAACAGAAAATATGGGAAAGAACAGAAATAATGGAACTACCAGAAAATCATTTAAAATCAATATAGCGAGAGTGGCGGAACTGGTAGAGGGTCAATCACGTATCTGAAGGGATCAGACGGATTCTTTCATAGCTTCACCTCAAAAAATACAGGACAATGGTCAGACGCCTCTATCTCATCTGTTACCTCAGGAAATCTTTCAAATCTGAAATCTATCTTTTCGCCTTTTTTATCATCTGGAGTCCCAAGGTAGCTGTATCTTTTAGCTGAGCTTATTCCTCTCCTCTCAATATAAGGCTTTCCAGGAGAGTGCTCTGATAGTCTGGGTGACAGAAGAATATAATCGAGCTGGCTTACTATATTTTTACTCTCCCACCAGTGAGTCCATTGCTCTGTTTTAGTAGGTATTCTTCCAATAACATTCTCCAGTCCTAAGTCCTTTACAAGTGGTTTTAAAAACTTGGAATTCGGTGTATCGTTAAAATCTCCAACTACAGCAAAAGCCCTATTAGAAAAGCTTCTTCCTTTGAATCTATCTCTTACAATCTCAGCTACTCTTGTGGCCTGAGCCTCTCTCTTTTTGTTAGCCCTTTCTTTCTGTTTTCGTCCCCTTGCATATTTTGACTTCAGATGGGTTACAAACAAGGTCAGAGGTGTACTGTTTATATCAAAGGTGACCTCAAGACAGTCTCTGCTGAATAGATAGCCTGACCTGTCACTATAGGGTTCATCAATATGGGTTTTAACATCTATGATCCTATATTTACTTAAGATTCCAATATCTATGAGTCTGGGATCATGAGAGTCAATCAACAGGGCATAGGGATAGACATCTCCAAGATAATCTCTGTTAAACCGTCTTAATACCCTCATATTCTCTACCTCTTGAAGACAGGCTATATCTGGGTAGTTAAGGGTCTTACCTTTTAAAGCCTTGGCAGTTAGTATCCTCCACTGGTCTTTATCAAAGACCTGGAAAGAATTTTTTGGAGCGAATATCTCTCCAGGAAGAAATCCGCCTTTGTCTTCAAGTTCTTCTGGTGAGAGAATCTCCTTTCTGAATCTTCCTCCAGGAAGATAACCAAAGACCTTGTATCTGCCAAAAAGGTTCTCCACATTGAAGGTACAAATAGTTATTGTAGCCATAAAAACTCCCTCCTTTCTTTGAATTTAGTATTTGTCAATACCTGATTACTTTAATAATTGACCCACAATCACCACCCTGTTCTTTCCATCTCTTTTAGCAGTATACATTGCCTCATCTGCTGCTCTAATAATATCATCTTCTTTTAACTCTTTTGAAGGGATGAGACTTATACCTCCTATACTAACACTAACAACATTAATAGGCGGATTGCCTATATGAAGAATTTTCATCAATTCTATCTCCTGTCTGATTCTTTCAGCAATATCTTCAGTCACATTAATTGATGTGCCAGGCAGCAGTATAACAAACTCTTCTCCTCCATACCGTGCAACAGTATCCCCTGCTCTTCTGGCATATTTCAGTAAGACCGAAGCCACCTTTTTGAGACATTCATCACCCTTTAGGTGTCCATAGATGTCATTGTACAGTTTAAAGTTATCTATATCAAGAATGAGAAGAGACAGAGGATACTCATGTCTTTCAGCTCTTTTTATTTCGTTTGCAAGTGTTTCTTCAAAAGCGCGACGATTTAGAAGATTTGTCAGGGGATCAATACGTGACTGAATTGTTAACTCAACATTTTCCTTCTTCAGTTTGCTCCTTTCTGATTCCAGTTGTCTGGATTGAAGAAAGTCTCTGCGAATATAACTTTCCATAGAGTAACTTCCAAAGATTCCCACCATATTAGCAGCCAGTAATCCAAAAGTATTGTTTATCTGAAGCGGAACCGGAAGATACAGACTGTATGAAAGGGCTAAAAAGTAACAGAGTGTAATAGCTAGTGCAGAAGCCGTGGCAAAGTAAAATCTCAATCCTGTGAAGATATAGGCATAAAAGATGGTAAGCATGATACCTTCAAAATAGGGCTGTGTTTTATCCTCTGATGTTATCACCAACATTGTAATTAGTCCAAGACCGGCAATAAAGATAATCAAAGAATAGAATGACTGGATAAAAATATCTGAAGGCTTTTTATTTAACCTTAAATATATATAAAAACCTATTGCAAGAGGTGAGAGGATTGCATACCTAATTAGCCAGAATTCCTTTATAAATTCACTATATATAACCCTGTCAAGGATACCAAAGACTGAGTAAAGTGCCCAACCTATAATTACAGAGCGTCTTAACTGAGTAAGGTTTCTCTTTAAATAGAAATCTATAAACTCTTTTTCCAGAGATAGAGGAAACAGAAGAATAAGCCGTTGAGCAAAACTTTTTTGGTGCTTGATTTCTTTACTGTTCATCTTTGCTCCAGAAAAGATCGATTCTTAATTTTAAAGGTATTTATCCTAAAAAATCCAAATAATGGGATATTACTCTAAAATTTATGCATGAATCAAAGATTATTATTGACAAAGATCATTATAGGTGATATAATTTAAAAGAACATAAACAATTAACGGAGGGTAAAAAATGAAGAAAATTACACCTATAATTTTAGTTTTTTTTGTTGTATTCATTTTGCAGCCTGTGATATTAGCAGCTTCTGTTGATAGGATTATTGGTCAGGTAGCAGTAACAGGAGAAGGAAGAATCCTTTTAGATTCTGGTAAATGGAGCAAGATAGACAAAGTATATCCTGTTACTGATAATTCAAGATTCAAAACTAAAAAAGGAAGAATGTCTTTTGTCTTCAAAGATAGTACCCGTCTTGAGGTGGGTGATAGTTCAGAGGTGGTGATTAAAGGAAAAGTGGGTAGTTATGTGGTTGAGGTTGTGGCAGGGAAAGTGATATTCAGTGTGCCTGAGGGAACAGTGATGATTATAAAGACACCAGATCTGGTAGGAGAGATAAAGAGTTCTAAGAAGATGATACAAAAGGTATCGGCTACTGAGAATACAACGATTGTTGGAGTTTTGTATGATGGTAAAAGGACAAAAGTTGTGACTTTTTCAGGACAGATTAATATAAAGACATCAAGTGGTGAGACAATGATGCGCCTTACTGCAGGCAAGGGGGTGGAGGTCTCTTCAACTGACAGCAATATCAAGGTTGTCCAGGTTCAGGCTATTGGGGCTGAGACCTTGGCATTGACAGGAGAGAAATTTGCTAATACACTTTTTTATATTTTGGCAGGTGCAGCAGCAGTAGGATATGTTATATTAAGTGAAGAAGATGTTAGTCCCTCAGCTCCATAGCAGATAAAAAATATATTAAAACATGTATAAAAATCTCTGGAAGGCTATAATAATAGTAATATGCCTGGTTGGAAGTTATAGTTGTGCAGACAGGAGTTTACATTCTAATCTTCGTCATGCCTATGTCTCTTCCAGATCCTCTCCATCTGAGCAGTTAAATCTGAAGCTCTCGCAGAGTAAGATAACCTTAAAAAGACCTTTCTCAATGGTGGACTATAAAATAGGTCCTGAAGACCTATTAGAGATCAATGTATTTCAAGCAGAAGAGTTTAAGACCCTTGTAAGGGTTACCTCTGAGGGATATATTAAGTTTCCGATGGTAGGAAAAATAAAGGCTGCTGGTATGAGTGTATCTGAACTTGAAGATTATCTCTCAAAAAAATTAGAGAAGTATATAGTAGAGCCGGTGGTAAGTGTATTTGTTAAGGAATACAGAAGTCAGCAGATTACTGTTCTCGGTGCTGTTAAGAATCCTCAGGTCTATACAGTAACAGGCCAGAAGTATCTTGTAGATGTATTATCCATGGCTGGAGGTTTGACAGAAGATGCAGGTGATATATGTGTTATACAGAAGGTGATTCAAGAAGAGTCAGGGGAGATTCAGGGCGTCCAAAAGATAGTGATTGACCTTAGAGACCTTTTGATTAATGGTAATTCTACTTTGAATATTCCTCTCTCTTCGGGAGATGTGGTGCATGTACCAAAGAGAGGTGTATTTTTTGTGGATGGTGCTGTAAATAATCCGGGTTCTTTTCCCATAGAGGGTAAGATGACCCTTGTACAAGCAATCAGTATGGCAAAGGGACTGAAGTATGAGGCTGACAAGTCATCTATAACCATTTACAGAGATACAGGGAAGCCTGAAAGGGAACTTATTACAGTGAATTATGACGATATAATAAGTGGAAAAAAGACAGATATATTTATACAGGATAAAGATATAATAATTGTTCCAAAAAGTGGAGTGAAAAACTTTCTGAAGGGATTTGTTAATACTATAAGAGGTTTTATCTCTTTTGGTAAGAGTCTGTAAGGAGGTTTTCATATAATGGAAGAAGACAGAAGAGAGAAGAATCCTGAACATCAACATGACCTTACACCCTATGAACCAAAAGATCGAGAAATATCCACTCATATTAGGCATATCGAAGAGGAGTTAGAGGAAGAGGTCCATCTTAGGGATTATTTTAACGTTATAATGAGGAGAAAATGGATTGTCGCAGTATTTTTCATCTCTGTTGTAATAACTGTGACACTGATAACTTTTATGACAGAACCTGTATATAAGTCTACAGTTACCATAAAGATCGATAAAGAACCTCCAAAAGTTCTCGCATTTGAAGATGTGTATCAGATTGAAAGGATTGATGCTGATTACTATGAGACACAGTATAAGATTCTTTCAAGTCGTAATATTGCGAAAAGGGTTATAAAGAAACTTCATCTTGACAGACATAAGGAATTTATTGGTGACGGAAAGGGTTTCTCTCTAAGTTCTATTCTTTCGAGTATGATAGGTTTTTTAAAGTCTGGCAAAGGTAAAGTTTCTACTCCCATTTATGAAGATGGTGTAAGAACTGACCTGATTGATGCATTTCTTGAAAGGGTTGAGGTTCAACCAGTGAAAAAGTCTCAGCTCGTTAGAGTTAGTTTTAAATCTCACGATCCAGACCTTGCTAAGAAAGTGGCAAATACTATAGCAGATACATATATTGAGTTTAACCTTGACAGCAAGGTAGAGGCAACAAAGCAGGCAAGGCAGTGGCTTGAAAAACAGATAGAAGTAATAAGGGCTAAGGTGGAGGAGTCGGAAGAGAAGCTTAATAAGTATGCATCGCTGAATGAGGTGATATTTCTTGATGAAACCAAGGATAGAGAGAGTATCCTTACACAGAGACTTTCTGAGATATCCACAGCCCTGAGCGAGGCTACTAATATAAGAATCCAGAAAGAATCTATTTATAGGGAGATAAAGGCCTCTGGAGACAATAGTCCCTATATTCTGGATAATCCATTAATACAGGACCTTAAGAAGAAGTATGTATCTCTTGAGTCAGAGTACTATGAACTTCTGAAGATTTATAAACCTGAATATACAAAGATGAAGGCCTTAAAGAATCAGATGATAGCAATCAGCAAAAGGATAGATCTTGAAAAAACAAGGATAATCAAAGCAATAGAGTCTGATTATAAAACAGCCCTTAGAAGAGAGAAATATCTAAAAAAGTTGTTTGAGAAGACCAAGAAAGAGCTCCTTGATTTTCAAAACAAAATGGTACAGTATCAGATACTGAAAAGGGAAGTGGATACAAACAGACAACTCTATAACAATATGCTCCAGAGATTAAAAGAAGTAGGTGTTTCTGCCACAATGACAGCAACAAACATACAGATAATTGATAGGGCAGAGTATCCAGAGGCTCCATTTAAGCCAAAGAAATCATTGAATATCATGCTTTCTATCCTGGTTGGCCTTTTTGGTGGTGTGGGTCTTGCCTTCTTTGTAGAGTACTTTGATAATTCTGTTAAGGACTTGCAGGATGTAGAGAAGAGGATTAATCTGCCTTCTCTGGGTGTAATTCCACACTTTAAGGATTTTGACTCCACAGGGAATGAATTGGTAACACTGTCTGACAGTGCAAATCCCTTGTCAGAGGCTTTCCGTTCCATAGGCACTTTTATAATGCTCTCGTCTGCCTCTAAACCTCCCAAAACGATACTTATTACAAGTCCTGGCTCAGGAGATGGGAAGACCACGGTAGTATGTAATACAGCAGCAAGCCTGATTAAATCCTTAAAGAGAGGAATAGTGATTGATGCGGATCTAAGAAAACCGATGCTTAATCAAAAGTTCGGGATAACAAATGAGGTGGGACTTTCTACATTTCTCTCAGGTAATATAGAGTTTAATGAGGGGCTTATAAAAAAGACAAATATTCAGGGGCTGGATATTATAACTTCTGGTCCGATACCTCCAAATCCTTCTGAACTATTGGGTTCTGCAAGGATGAGGGATCTCCTTGATGCCCTTTATACACTGTATGATTTTGTTCTGATTGACTCGGCTCCTGTACTTGGAATGACAGATAGCCTTTATCTAAGTAACTTTACAGAAGGGGTTATAATAGTAATAAAAGCAGGTAAAACCTCAAGGGATGCCCTGAAGGAGACGAAAAGACTCCTTAATAAGATAAATGCAAAGATCCTCGGAGTGGTTCTGAATGACCTGAAGGAGCAGGATATGAAGTATGGCTATTATTACTATTACTCTTCTTATTATTCCTCTTACTATAAACAAGAAGATACATGAAACAGAGGATCGTTATCTACTCAATTCATATACTCTCTTTCCTGGTCCTTGTTAATCTGCTGAGTATATTTTTCAACTCTCTTTTTCAAGAAAAATATAATCTTAAAAAACTGAATATAGCAGCGAATATAGCTCCTGCAGAAGCAAGTAGTTATTTCTATATTGGACTCCAAAAACATTACAACCTCTCAGAGAAGAACATTCTTGGGGCAATAGATTATTACAAAAAGGCTATTGATAGAATGCCTCTTGATCCAAATGTATGGTATGCCCTTGCAAATGCATATTATGAGACAGGAGAGATTGACAATGCATTCAGAGCAATAGAGAACTATGCCCTGTTAAGGCCTAAGAATCCTGAGGTGCTGTGGAGAGCAGGGGTGTTTTATCTTATTAATGGAGCTGACCTCAGTAAAGCAAACTACTACTTTAGACAGTATATACAACTGGCTTCTCATTATCAGACAAAGGTTTATGAGTTATATAATCATGTGGGAATACCAAATGAGTATATAATAAAGAACCTTATTTCCGGTCAGCCTCGGTTGTATAATGCCTATCTGCTCTATCTTATAAGAGAGAAAAGACTGAAGGATACATTAGAGTTTTGGGACATGGTTGATCATTCTCTTTTGCAGGAAGATACAAAGCTCCGTCTGTGTGATTTCTTTATCTACCAGGGGAAAAAGCGAGAGGCTCTGCTACTGTGGAGGCAGATGTATCCAGAGACTTCTTTGATCACGAATGGAGGTTTTGAGAGTAGATTAAGAAATGGGTGTTTTGGCTGGAGAGTTGGACATGCAAAAGGCATTGAGGTCAAATTAGACAATACCTACTCACTGGAAGGCAGGCACTCTCTTGGTGTGTCCTTTGGTGGTAAGAATGTTGGTGTCTCAATGGTCAGACAGTTCGTGCCTGTTCAGCCGGGCAAAGGGTATATACTAAATGCATATATTAGAACTGAGGGCCTAACAACTACAAATGGAGTGTTCCTTGAGATAAGAGGATACAGGTGTAAGGGGCTTCACAAAAGATCAGATGTATTTACAGGAACAAACCCATGGACTCTTGTTAATATAGGATTTACTGTACCAGAAGACTGTAACATGATCAATGTGGCTTTTAAGAGGGAGAGGTCTTTTAAGTTCAACAATAGAATAAAGGGGAAGGCATGGATAGACAGAGTGGAGCTCATAGAGACAGGAGACTGATGTTACTGTCAGCAGTAAGCCTTATTGATCGTTTTATAAAGGGTATATCCTTTGATGCTCTCTATGAAAGGGCTATAAGGCATTATGATATCCTGCTTGAGATAATCGAGGGTGATGAGAATCTGGATGATGTGCTGTCACATTCAGGTTATTCATTGGAAGAGATAAGGGCTGCTGCCTTAGATATTGTGGATGCCCTTATTTATAATGACAGAGGAGACCCTTTTCTATCTCTTGGACTGCCAAGCAACATATCCTATGAGGTTTTGAAGAAGAGATGGAAGAGATTAATAAGCCTCTATCATCCGGACCTTTATCCGGACCAAAAGTATTATGAGGAGAAGGCAAAGAAGATAAATGCTGCATACAATGAAGCGGTCCAGAGCCTGGAGAAAAGAGGTGTTGCTATTGAGAAGGATTCTGAAAGGGTATTCAGTAAATACAAAGAATATGATTTTAAGTCATACAGAGGGAGTGTATCTCCTGGGGTTTTGAGTCTTCTGAAGCGTTTACCTTTGTTAATCCTTATTTCTGTGGTTTTTGTAGCACTTATAACAGTGGGCTTCTTTATAAAATCCAGAATGAATGAAGACGAAATTATATTGACTGCAGGTGTTGAAGTGCCTCCTGAAGATGACAAGGATATTGATAACAGAGATTCTCTCTCTTTCCTCCAAATTCTTCTGTCTTCAAAGGAAGAAGACGAGGTTATAAAGAAGACCAGAGAGAGAGGGGAAAAAACAGATGTACCAGTGCTGTTAGAGCAAGATTCGGTAAAGATTCAGACAGAGAGTGAGTTTGATATTACAAGGAAGTATATACTGAAGGATTTAGATTTACAAGAAAGAGAGATAGAAAAGAGACAGGTTTCTGAGAAAGAGGAACTACCAGATACCTCTTCTCAAGGGGATACTGAATCTGTTGAGGTTGAAAAGACTTCTCCCAGCTATGTGCTGGTAAAAAAACAGAACAGTAGAACTGCTAAAGAAGGTTTGATAAAGGATGAAATACTCAAAGAAGAAAAGAAAGGGCGTTCTGAGAAAGAAATATCTATAAATGATAAGAAACAGGATGAACAGAAAGATATAAAAAAAGAAATTCATCTCTTTCTTCAACAATATAAAAAGTACTATGAAAGAGGAGACCTTTTAAAATTTCTTTCCCTTTTTGCTGAGGATGCTGTAGAGAATGGTGAGAAAGTAGCCAGATTAAAAGAGGTCTATAAAAGAATTTTTACTGAGTCAGAGAATAGATACGAGCTAAAGGATATAGTAATAGACCTAAAAAATCTGAATACTGCTGAGGTAAGGGCAAAATTTGATATTCAGCGATTGATTAAAAGGGATGGTAGGGTGTACAGATACAGAGGTGATGTTAAATGGGTAATAAAAATAAAAGGAGATGAGTTAAAAATAGTAAGTCTATATTATGAGTGAGAAAGTATTTCTCCCATTAATAGTGATATTTTCAGTACTTCTTTTTGGATCCATAGAAGCATGGGCTTTTGGAGCAATTGGCATAGTAGTTGTAATCTATTTTAATCTCTGGCTCAGAGGGCAGGAAGTAAAGATTCCTGAATCTTTTGTACAACGAGTATTTTATACAGGGATATTAGGGTTCTTTATATATTGTCTCCTACAGATTATGCCTATGCCATTTGGAGTGCTTAAAAGACTTTCACCCCCAACATATGCATTGTTGAGCACACTTTCACTGGAGAAGGTTTATGGTAGTATCAGTTTTTATCCTTTCGTAAGCATGAATGAGATATTAAAACTGGCTGTATATACTATGATGTTTTTTATCTCTGTGTATGTAGCAAGAAGAAGAGAGGATGTGCGTAGGATACTGATAGTTATTGTAGTTTTTACCTGTCTGCTGTCTTTATTTGCCATAATCCAGAAGGCTACATGGAACGGTAAGATATACTGGTTTAGAGAACTGTCACAGGGAGGTAATCCCTTTGGTCCTTTTGTTAATAGAAATCATTTTGCAGGCTTTGTAGGGATGGTTATCCCAGTGGGGCTTGGACTTGCAATAGAGACGAGGAGAATAGAAAAGAGATTCCTTGTTATTTTTCTTACTATGGTTGCTGCCCTGGGGCTATTTTATTCTCTGTCAAGGGGCGGTATAATGAGCTTCTTTACTGCGATGGGAGCTTTTATTAGTTTATCTGCTATAAAAGGAATAAAAAAGAGGTCTACTGTTTATATTATCATATTTTTTACCCTTCTTATTTTTTATCTGCTCTACTTAGGGATGACTCCCATAATAGAGCGATTTGCCAGAGGAGGGCTTACTGATGAGGAAAGATTGAAGATATGGCTTGCAACAATGAAGGCGATTTCTGATTTTCCTGTATTTGGTGTAGGACTTGGAGTATTTAACTATATTATCCCTATGTATTATCCTGATCCTCTTCAGAAGAATATCCACTATGCACATAATGATTATCTACAGGTATTACTTGAGACAGGAATTATAGGTGGCTTTCTTATATTTATTACCATCTCTGCACTGGCTATTATGATAATAAGATCTTTATTAGTACAAAGAATCCCAGACTACATTTATATAGGTCTAATTTCTTCCCTTGTATATATAGCAGTACACAGTATATTCGACTTTAATCTACATATGCCTTCAAATGCGATTCTCTTATCTTTAGTGGTAGGAATACTTTATGGTATGACAATAAATATACTCAAGAGAAGACGGAGTAATTATCTCCATGACAGAGTTTATTGATATACATTGTCATATACTTCCAGGAATTGATGATGGTCCTGACACTGTTGATACTGCTCTCAGGATGCTTCAGCTTGCTAAAAGGGATGGGATAAAGGAGATCATTGCTACTCCCCATATAATGGAAGGTGTATATATTAATAAAAGATACGATATTCAGAAGAGTCTTGTCAGTTTAAGAGAAAGAGCAGATATCTTACCTATTGGTATTGGGGCTGAAATCAGGATAGGCAGAGACACTCTCCAGAGACTTTTAGATGGAGATTATCCCACTCTTAATGATGGAAAATATGCCCTTATTGAATTTCCTTTTTATTCCCTCCCTCCATTAGAAGAGATTGAAAGGATAATTAAAAACTTTATTCTTAATGGTATAATACCTATAGTAGCACATCCAGAGAAGAATATCATGATTCTAAACAATCTAAGGATACTTAAAAGACTGACAAAGAGGGGGGTCCTTTTTCAGGCCACAGCATCAAGTATAATAAATGGTTCATACAGGATACAGAAGACCACATTAAGAATGATAAAAAATGGATATATCCATGTGATAGCCTCAGATGCGCATGATCCAGTGCATAGACCTCCTCTTCTGTCTGAGGCATATATAAGGATTAAGAGAGTTTTTAGTGAAAAGGAAGCTAAAAGGTTATTTCTCGAGAACCCATGGAGGATTATTAAGGGCGAAGAGGTGATACCACTCTAATGGAGGAGAGTAGTGAGACAATGGTATTGTGTTTATACTAAACCAAGACAGTCTGATCTGGTTTGTAGAAGGTTAGAACAACTGCCTGATATTGAGGTTTTAAATCCGAAACTCAAAAGAAGGAGGTTTATAAGAGGACGCTGGATAGAGACAGTGGAAGACTTTTTCCCCTGTTATATTTTTCTTAGATTAGATATAAATAGATACTACCGTACAGTGAAGTATACAAGAGGGGTAAGGAGGTTTGTTGGTGATTCTTCAGGTATTCCCTATGTGGTTGACCTGTCTATTATTGAAAGTATAAAGGAGAGGATGGTAGAGGGTTTTGTTGAAATAGGGCCTTCAGAACTGAGGCCTGGAGACAGAGTGGTTATTAGAGAAGGCCCTCTGTCTGGTTTTGAAGGTATTTTTCTGAAAGAATTAAAACCTAAGGAGAGAGTGCTTATACTGCTTAATACTATTCAATATAAAGCAAAAGTAGAGATAGAAAAGGTTTTTCTTTATAAACAGGATTGAAACATAGGGATTTTCTTGACAACGAGCAGGTTGTATGATAAAATGGAAAGAACTGAATCCTCTAAAGACTTAATGGGTGGATATTGTAGGGGGGAGAAAATTAGGGAGTCTTATTTATGTCAGGTCAATATGGTTACAAAAAAGCTGCTATAGAAGCTATTAAACGTCAACTTAAGATACTTAATGGGATTATAGTTCTCGTTGTTTATATTCTACTGTTTGTAATTGTTAAATTCCTCTATTTAATTCTTGATTACTTACCCCTCACCTCTATAATAGTTATACTTACAGTAGCATCATTACTGATGGTTATAGGCATGTATTTGGCCAATAGTGCTTCAAAAATTGCGATTAAGAAGATAGAAGAGTATAGTGATAAACTGAATACTCTTTTAACCACCACAAAGAATATGGGAGAGATAGTTCATAGTGATGTACTGTTCAACAATATTATAGATCACTCCTTAAAGATGACAAACGCAGATGCAGGTTCAGTGGTGCTTGTTGAAGATAGTAGACTTGTGTTTAAGGTTGTGAGAGGGGAGGATATTAATAAATCGAGCGGATTTTCAGTTCCTGGGTTTCAGGGCATAGTGGGATGGGTGGTGGAGAATGGGACCACGGTTAGAGTTGATGATGTGAAAAATGACAGCAGATTTGTCCCTGAGGTGGATAATATAGAAAAAGAAGAAATAAGATCGGTTCTCTGTGCTCCCTTAAGATTGAGAGACAAGATAATAGGTGCTGTAGAGCTTGTAAATAAAAACAAGAATGCTTTCACACAAGAGGATGAAGAGATTATCTCCTATTTTGCTGATCAGGTAGCTATATTCATCGAAAGGGCAAAGTTCTATGAGGATGAGAAGAACTATGAAATTCATCTTACAAGTATTCTAACCGATATTATGGATAGTTTAGCTGAAAAAAAAGGACACTCAAAGAGAGTAGCAAAGTATGCACTTCTGATAGCGAAGGCTATAAATATGTCTGAAGATCAAAAGAGAAGACTTTATCAGGCTGCTCTGCTGCATGATATAGGATTTTTAAAGATGGGTCAACATAGGATTCTTTCTAAGGAAGACTACAAGGCACATCCAGAGATCGGTTACGAGATATTACGGCCAATCAATTTTTATGCACCCATTGCTCCAATTGTGCTTCACCATCATGAGAGATATGATGGTAAAGGATATCCTTCAGGACTGGCAGGAGAAGATATTCCATTAGAGTCAAGAATACTCGCAATTGCAGAGGCTTTTGATGCAATGGTCAGCAGAGCTTCTTATAAATGTACAGGAAGAATAATTAGTAAAGATATAAAACCTACCATATGTGGATTCCATGAAGCAATTGAAGAGCTTAAAAGGAATGCGGGTACACAGTTTGACCCCAAGCTGGTAGAGGTCTTTGTGAACAATATTGACGAGGACTATGTTGAAGAAGGATAGCTTCCTATCAATCCAGATTTAAATTACACTTCTTTAATAAGATCAAGAATTTCTTCCTCGGAGTATCCAATTACCACCTTCTTACCACCATCAATTACCAAAGTGGGAAATGTTTCCTGAGGATTGTATTTTCTAAGTGTTTGAAGAAGCTTCTCCCTTGAGGATCTGTCTACTGTATCAATTTCAACAAGTAGATAATCTAGGCCGTGTTTTCCAAGAAGTTCCTTTGTTTTTCTACACGCAGGACAGGTACTCAAAGCAAAAAGCACAATTCTTTTCTTTTTATCCATTCAGACCCTCTTTTAGTATTTTACTAATCTCTTTCCAGCTTCATAGGCATCCTTTAAGGCCGTGGGATGCTCTCTTATAGCACCCTTTGAATCTACCTCTTTGTAATAAAGAGTTTCATGTTCAGGTACATTTATTGTTCTGAAGAATGCAGTTGCTGTGGCATTGCCACATTCAAAGCCTATCTCTCTCTTCATGCCACCGACCATCAGTAAAAGTCCTCTTCTACCATATGCTCCTTCAGGGATTGGTCTCTTCAGTAGATACTTCTCACACCAGAGTGCCTGACATCTGTCAATGAGTGTTTTTATCTGAGCAGAAAGTCCAAAGAAAAATATGGGAGATGCAAGAATAAATCGCTCCCCTTCTTTAATAGCTCTGTACACCTCTGCCATATCATCATCAATTATACATTCACCTGTCTCCTCACATTCGCCACAATTGAGACAGGGGGAAATATTCATCTGGGATGGTCTAAAAAGAGTCACCTCATGTCCTTCTTCTTCAATCCCCTTCAGGGTTTCATTTAGTAAAAGTTCAGTATTCCCTTCTTGTCTTGGACTGCCCAAAAAGGCAACAACCTTCATTTACGCTTTCTTGCTCATCCTTTCAATATTTTTGGAAAGGGGCAAGTTTTGCCCCTTTCCAAGTTTTTATTTTTACTCTATTTTTTTAAACATACCTCTTTTTGCACCACATATTGGACAGGTTTCAGGAGCCTCGGCTTCTACAGTGTTTCCACAGATCTGACAGACATAATAATCCACCATGGTTTTGTTATCAAGGGTTTCAAGTGTCTTCCTGTAAAGCTCTGCATGTATCTTCTCCACTTCATTGGCGAAATGGAAGCTCCTTTTTGCTCCTTCATTGCCCTCTGTTTCTGCATCTGCAATCATTGGAGGATACATGCTCTGAAATTCATAAGTCTCACCATTGATGGCAGCCTCAAGATTCTCCTTTGTGCTTCTAATCTCACCAAGCTCCTTTAGATGATTAAGAGCATGCACAGTCTCTGCCTCTGCTACAGCCCTGAAGAGTCTTGCTACTTGAGGATAACCTTCCTGTTCTGCCTTTTTGGCAAAGGCAAGATACTTCCTATTTGCCTGTGACTCACCTGCAAATGCCTCCTGCAGGTTTTTTTCTGTCTTTGACATATAACCTCCTTCTTTATCTATATTTCTATATTAATTTGTTTATTCCTCACCTATTAATTCCATAGGCTGGCCACAACAGACGAGGTCTCCTCCGCCGACCTTAGTAACCACAACCTCATTGCCACATACATTGCATCTGTATTTTTCACCCACTTTTCTTACACCCATAATATCCTCCTTATTAATGTTTACTGCAGAGCTTCATAAACCCTTCCAACAAGTTCTTCGCCGGGCTTCAGCGTCTTCTCTCCTTCATCCCATTTTGCAGGACAGGCCTCATCTGGATGGTTGTAGACATGGATGAACCCTTTGAGTTTTCTCAACAGTTCATCGGCATTCCGTCCCACATTATAGTAGTTCACTTCGGAGCTTACAAGTATACCATTGGGATTAATAATAAAAGTTCCCCGCAGAGCAAGGCCTGTCTGCTCATCATAGACACCGAACAGCCGTGATATATTTCCTGTAGGATCTGCTCCCATTGGATATTTTACATTCTCAAGAAGCTTCTCATCTTTATGCCATGCCATATGGACAAAGTGGGTATCAGTGCTGACAGAGACAACCTCCGCCCCCAGCTTCTTAATCTCTTTGTATTTCTCTGCTACATCTGCAAGCTCTGTAGGACAGACAAAGGTAAAATCAGCAGGATAGAAGAATAGCACCACCCACTTTTTATTTTTCAGGATTCTTGAGAGTCTAAACTTCCCAAATCTGCCCTTTGATGGCTCATATGTATCCATCTCTAAGTCAGGTACCTTCTGACCTACTCTAAGGCCACAGCAGATATCCTCTAAGTTTGTCATACTAATACCTCCTTCTTATTCTATTATTGTTATTTCTTTTGTAGCTTCCCAAAGACCGTGAAGATTGCATCTCTCCACAACCCTGAGAGTTGAAGTCCTGTGTTTGCCTCCTTTAACAAGTGTAATGGTTACATCTGGTCTTGTAAAAACAGGAGTAAGGTCAACTCTAACATAAAAGTTCTGGCCAAAGTAGACCTCTATCCACTGGATATGGTGCCCTTCATCCATTACATGGGGAATCTCACCTACCTTAATAGTCACCTGAAAGGGTTCTCCTGCCTTGACAGTGTCAGGGCAGCTTACCACAGGTATATGTTTTTTCTCTAATTCTGTAAGATTTGTAGGGTCCTGTGGTCTGTTTATTCCACAGAATAAACCTTTCTCTGCCATCTTTAACCTCCTTTTAAACTTTTAAGAATTCTGCTCTATACAGGCTCGAAAGCCTCTTTTGGGGCATTGCAGACTGGACAATTCCAGTCATCAGGCAACTCTGTAAAGGGAGTTCCCTCCTTTGTTTCATCATAGATGTATCCACAGACTATACATTTGTACTGCATGCTTCAGACCTCCCTCTATTGGAATTGTTGATGGTACTCCTTCACTTTTTTAGCAAATTCCCTACCAAACTCATAACACTTTCTCATCTCATCTGTTGTTGGTCTGTATTGGGTCTGAATGCCTGGCTCGAATATCTCGAGTTTCATATTCTTAAACTCTTGATAGAGCCATTTTACTGCACCTCCTCCCCATCCATAACTACCAAATGCGCCTGCAATCCTGCTTGAGGGTCTTAATCCTCTCAGATGTATAATGAATTCTGCTACAGAGGGGAAGACCTCATTATTCAGTGTGGGAGAACCCACCAGAATTCCTCTGGACTTCCAGAACTCCTTTATTGCTACACTCATAGGAGTGGCTCTCAGTTTTATTACCTTACAGTCTACCCCTTCATCTTTAATACCCTGCATTATTGGTTGTGTCATTATCTCAGTACTATGCCACATGGTATCATAGACAACTGTTACCCTTAGGTTGGTTTTGCCCTCTGCCATATCAAGATACATCTGGATTACTTTCTCTGGCTCTCGTCTCCATATAATTCCATGATCAGGAGCTATCATATCGATCTCAATGCCGAGATCCTGAATCTGTTTTATTTTTGACCTTATTAACTTTCCGAAGGGCATCAGGATATTTGCATAATAGTCAATAACCGCATCCTCCAGTTCTGCATAAGAGGCATTCTCTACAAAATCATCATCAAATCTTGCAGTTGAAGCCATGTGCTGTCCAAATGCATCCTGTGAGATCAGAAGTTTTGCCTCCTTAACATAGGTCATCATTGAATCAGGCCAATGGAGCATTGGAGTCTCAATAAACTGCAGGGTATACTTTCCTATTTTTAATTCATCTCCTGTTTTGACTTCTTTAATCCTCCATCTTGATACATCAAAGAATCTCTCCAGCCCTTGCCTGCCTCTCTTTGTAATATAAACAGTGGCATTCGGCATCTGCTCCATAAACAGAGCAAGTGCTCCCATATGGTCATTCTCAATATGGTTGACTATTAGATTTTTGACCTTTGAGGGTTCAATAATATTGCGTAGATTTGAAAGTCCTATTTCTGCGAATTCATACTTGACAGTATCCACAAGTGTAATCTCTTCGTCTACAATGAGATAGTTATTATAGGTTGTCCCATTTGGGGTAATATAGCCATGAAAGTCTCTTACAGCCCAGTCAATAGCTCCAATCCAGTAGATCTGTGGCTTAATCTCAATAGCCTTCATTATGTTACCTCCTGAAAAATTTTAATAATAGGCATTGTCCTATCCACCTTCAACAATACTAAGCTCTTTCCACATAAACCAATTGCCAGTGTCCTCAAGGAAACTATAGGTATTGTTGAGTAGTTGATAGTGCCTCTCTTCTTCTTTCATGAGCACTTCAAAGAGTCTCTTTTCTGTAGGGTCAGTAGCCTTTTGCATTGCTTCCTTGTAGTATCTGTATCCTTCCTGTTCCATCTCCATTGCAACCCTTATAGCCTCTTTCTCATCTGTGGTTGCTGTAATTCTTTCTAACATCTGATCCCTTAGGTCAGAAAAGACTGTTCTTACATCACCTAAGCACTGGACATGAGGATCGATATCCAGTCCCTTCAGAATATCCTCAAGCATTCTCAAGTGCCTCGCCTCATCCTTCACAAAGCCCTCAAACATCTTTCTGCCAAAGGGATGCGATGTCTTTTGTGAAGCCTCTTTATAGAACTTCACTGCATCTGTCTCCATTTTTATAGCTCTTTCCACAGTTTCTGTAAGTCCCATCTAAACCTCTCTTTCTTAATCTTTAATTAATAAATCTCTCATGACCGAAAACAAGATACCCGCATAGTCCACAGATAGTCTCTCCCTCATCACTCCAGAGTTCGATCTCTCCCCCACAACGGGGACATGTTAATTCCATGGGAAAAGACATCTGATGAACCTGTAAGCAAGTAGAGTCTTGTTCAACTTTTTTGTCCTGCATTGTCTTCCTCCCATTTGTGGCAAGCTGTTTCTTTTTTAAATGCACAACTCCCTCCTTTTTCCATTATCTGAAATCTTTAGTTCAATGTCAACTATTTAGTTAAGGCTCCTTCTTCATTGTTCCTGTTGCCCCGCATTTTGGACACTTTTTGGGTTTGCATCTGCCTTCCTTTGTTGCTCCACACTTTTCACATTTAAATACCGCCATTTTATACCTCCTGAAAAATCATTAATTATCTTTTTTGCCTCTCAATGGAGGCCTTTCTGTTCTGCACTCATTACAGAGCCCATAAAACTCTATATGATTCCCTAAAACCTTAAAGCCATGGCTATGCGCATCAGGTATCTTTACTTCGAAGTCCATATATACATCTACTATCCTTTTGCATTTTATGCATATTATATGATGATGAGGCTCTATATTAGGATCATACCTCTTTCTCTCAGGATCTATTATTAACTCCAGGATTAATCCTCTCTTTCTGAGGATCTCAAGAGTGTTATAAACCGTTGCAAAAGACATGGTAGGAAACCTCCTCTTCACCACCCTGTATATATCCTCTGCAGAAGGATGAGAGGTGTTGCCATCTAAGTACTCGAGAATAGCAAGCCTCTGAGGTGTTAACTTCAACCCTATCTCTCTGTACTTCCCCAAATCTATACTCTTTTTTATTTCAGAATTATTTCTCATAAATAATTTATATCATATTAGAATGATTATTGTCAATTATTTATTTTTAATATAATAATAAAAAAAGCTTATAGTTTTAACTAACAAAGATACACAGCCCTACAGTTGTGCAGGTTCCTTAATTTATTAAATTCGGATTTTTGGAATAAGTAAATTAGTTTTTTGACATAATTTTTGTATGTATGCAAAAATATTTAAGCATGCATTTTTTTCGGTACATACAGAATGAGCTATATGCAGAAGATATACCTGTGCGTGAACTCATTAATGAGTATGGCTCTCCACTTTATATATACAGTTACAAAACCCTTGTAAGACATTTTAAGGCCTATGATGACTCCTTTGACTCAATCCCCCATCTGATATGTTATGCAGTAAAGGCGAATTCAAACCTCTCGATACTACGTCTTCTTGGCAGTCTCGGCTCAGGTGCTGATATAGTCTCAGGTGGTGAACTCTACAGGGCTACAAAAGCAGGTATAAGACCAAGTAGGATTGTTTATGCAGGGGTGGGCAAGACAGAGGAAGAGATTGATTTTGCCCTTAAAAAAGGAATTTTAATGTTTAATGTAGAATCTGAGCAAGAGTTGAAAAAGATAGATGAGGTAGCAGGCAGATTGTCTAAGAGGGCAAGGATTGCTCTTAGAATAAACCCTGATATAGACCCTGAGACTCATCCCTATATCTCAACAGGTCTGAAGGAGCATAAGTTTGGTATTCCTATAGAAGAAGCCCTTGAGCACTATAGACTTGCAAAGAGCCTAAAAAATATTGATGTAGTAGGTGTTCATAAACATATAGGCTCGCAAATAACCTCTGCTCAGCCCTTTGTGGATGCCTTAAAAAGGGTATTAATATTGGTTGAAGAGTTAAAGAAGGAGGATATAAATATTAGATATCTCGATATTGGAGGCGGCCTTGGTATCCAGTATGAAAGCGAAAAACCTCCCCATCCAAAAGAGCTTGCAAAGAGGCTGTTGCCTATCTTAAGGGATAGTAGAATGACCCTTATTCTGGAGCCTGGTAGATCAATAGTTGGTAATGCCGGTATATTGGTAACAAGGGTGCTTTATACAAAGCCTGGACTTGGTAAGGAATTTGTGATTGTTGATGCTGCCATGAATGATCTGATGAGGCCTACTTTATATGGAGCCTATCACAGAATTGTACCTGTTAAAAAGGTTAGGAGAAAGGGTATAATTGCTGATATAGTAGGTCCCATCTGTGAGTCGGGAGACTTTCTTGCACGTGAGAGGGAGATTCCACAACTGAAGCCAGGGGAACTGATTGCTGTCATGAGTGCAGGGGCCTATGGATTCTCAATGAGCTCCAATTACAATAGTCGTCCAAGGGTGGCTGAGGTGATGGTTAAAGGTAAAGAACACTATCTTATTAGAGAGAGAGAGACTTATAAAGACCTTATAAGAGGGGAGCGGTTGGTAGAGGTATGAGGAAAAAGGGTTTAGAAATAGAATTTACTAAAATGCATGGGCTTGGTAATGATTTTATTCTGATTGATACCATAGCCCAACCAGAAGTGGGCAGCCTTAATAATAGTGAACTCTCAGCCTTAAGTCAGAAACTCTGTCAGAGAAGATTTGGTATAGGAGCCGATCAGATGCTTCTGCTATGTCCTTCTGAGAAGGCAGACTTCAGGATGAGGATATTTAATGCCGATGGTTCAGAGGTTCAGATGTGTGGTAATGGAATCAGATGCTTAGCAAAATATATATGGAGTAGAAGAATCAGCAATAAAAATCCTCTCAAGATAGAAACTCCTGCTGGTATAATAAGGCCAGAAAAGGACGGTAGAAATATAAAGGTAAATATGGGATGTCCAAGATTTAAGCCTAATGAGATACCTATAGATGTAGAGAAAAGGCTAAAGGAGATCATCGACTATCCACTCAATGTGGGTGGCAGAGAGTTTTCTATATCCTGTGTAAGTATGGGAAATCCTCATGCTGTGATCTTTGTGGACAGTACCGATACCTTTCCTGTAGCCCATTATGGACCATTAATAGAGAATCATACTGTATTTCCTGAAAGGACAAATGTAGAGTTCGTAGAGGTATTAAATAAAAGAGAGATAAAAATGAGGGTATGGGAAAGAGGCGCGGGGGAGACACTTGCCTGTGGTACAGGCGCCTCCGCAGCAGCTGTAATAACTACATATAAAGGAATTACCAATAAAAAAGTGAAAGTCCATCTACTTGGAGGGGATTTATGGGTTGAGTGGGCGGAGAATGGAGAGGTAAATATCTCAGGGCCTGCAGAGGAGGTGTATTATGGAACAATTAAAACAGGCACCCTCAGAACAGCAAGACAGAAGAGAAGCTCCGAGAAAGGCAGTTGATTATGATATCAAATTCTCTGTTACAAATATTGAATTTGGTATGCCAGTGAGGGTAGAGGCAGAGGGTAAGATTATCGATATCTCTGAGAAAGGGTTTGGGATGATAACCACCTATCCCCTCCAGAGAGGACATGTTATTACTATTAAACATGATGGAGGCCAGAATATACCCCAATATGGTCTTGTAAAATGGATCAAGAAAATGGATGACCATTACCAGGTAGGGCTTGGTTTCAGATACAAGGATTAATATAAAGGGAGGTAGGTATGTTTAAAGGTTCAATAGTAGCAATTGTTACACCTTTTAGAGATGGGAAGGTTGATGAAAGGGCCTTGGAAGAGCTCGTAGAATGGCATATATCTGAAGGAACCAATGCTATCGTACCTGTAGGTACCACCGGCGAGTCAGCCACATTAAACTATGAAGAACATTACCGTGTAATCGAGATTGTGGTTAATAAGGTTAATAAGAGAATTCCTGTTATTGCAGGCACTGGTGCTAACTCCACTGAAGAGACCATAATGATGACAAAGGAAGCAGAGAAGCTGGGCGCTGATGGGGCACTGCTTGTTGCACCTTACTATAACAAACCTACACAGGAGGGAATATACCGTCACTACAGAACAGTGGCTGATTCCGTAAGTCTTCCACTGGTTCTGTACAACGTACCGAGCAGAACTGCTATCAATATTACTCCAGAGACGGTGGCACGACTTGCTGAGATAGAAAATATAGTTGCCATCAAAGAGGCAAGTGGTAATATGAGACAGGTAAGCGATATTATAAGGCTCTGTGGTGATAAGATCACTGTCTTGTCTGGTGATGATTTCACTACATTTCCCCTACTTATGCTTGGGGGCAAGGGCGTGATATCTGTTACAGCAAATGTGATGCCAAAGAAGGTGTCTGAAATGTGTAGACTCTGCGAAGAAGGCAGAATTGATGAAGCCAGAGATATACATTACTATCTTGAACCTCTGAATGCCGCTATGTTTCTTGAAACTAACCCGATACCGGTTAAAACTGCCCTTGCTATGATGGGTAAGATAAAAGAGGAGATGAGACTGCCTCTGTGTGAGATGTCAGAGAAGAATAAAGAGAAGCTCCATTCAGTTATGAAAGACTATGGACTTGTCTGAGAAGGCTCTTTAACAGGCAGTATACATATAAGTCCTAAGATAAAAAGGATTATTATTGACAAGACCGCAAACCTCTGATTTCCTGCAAGAAAGGAGATACTTCCAAAAATCAGAGGCCCAACAATGGCTGAGCTTTTACCCACGAGGGAGTAAAAACCAAAATACTCTGCCTCAGATCCAGATGGAATGAATTTAGAAAACAGGGCTCGTGAAGCGGACTGGATACTTCCAAGCCCTAAACCTCCTAAGATTGCAACTGCCCAGAAAACTTTTTTATTTATAAAAAGTGCAGAGGTAGTGAGTAAAGTCCAGTAAAGGACCATAAGTATCACCACCTTTTTAGGTCCCCACCTGTCAGAGGGAGATGCAAGGACAAATGCACCTATCATAGCCATCACTTGGACCACAAGATAAAGTACCACAAGCTCTTCAGGAGTGAATCCTAAGGTGACTGAGGCAAAGATGCTGGAGAAGACGATAATTGTATTAATAGCATCCTTGTAGAAGAAATAAGAAAGGAGGAATCCTCGTAAGTCCTTATCTTTCAAGATCTTTTTAAAGGTCCCTGTTATTTCTCTTAGACCTTTAATAGAAGCTATGAGGATTCCTGACTTAGGTCTGTCTGGTGGTAGAAAGATAAAAAGAGGAAGAGAAAATATGATAAAGAATACTGAAACCATAGGCCAGACAATCTCGATAGCTCCTTTCTTTAACAGAGAAATACTTATAAAGAGCGAGAGTGCAGAACCAAGATATCCAAGACCAAAGCCCCATCCAGAGACTCTACCGTAGTACTCTTTTGGAGCTATGTCCGGCAGATAGGCGTTATAAAATACAAGTCCCCCCTCCATTGAGGTATTTGCAATTATGATAAGGGCGACTATAAAATGCAAGGGGAGGCTCTCTGAGAAGATAAGCAGACCTACAGCAAGGGCACAAGTAAGGGTGTAGAGAAAAAGCATGAGTTTTCTTCTGCCAGAGTGGTCAGCTATACCTCCCATAAAGGGCGAACTGATGGCAACAATAGCCATGCTCAGGGAGATGGCCCTTCCCCACCATAGGTCACCTACCTGCTGAGAAGGTGCAATCGTGTTTACAAAGTACACGGGGAATACAACAGCAGCAATAACCGCAGAATAGGAGGAATTTGCAAAATCATAGAGACACCAGCCAAGGATATATTTCAATCTCATCTATTTACTGCTGAATTCATGGACCATCTCAACCAGTCTCTTTGCCATTTCAGGAGAGCTTTGAGGAAGTATACCATGACCGAGATTGAAAATATGTCCTTTAGCCTTCTTGGCCTTGCGCAGGATTCCTATTACTTTTTCTCTAAGGGTTGCTGGATCTGAGAAGAGAGCTGTAGGGTCAAGATTGCCCTGAATCACCCGATCTTTGCCAAGTCTTTTTATAGCATCTGCTATATCTACCCTCCAGTCGATTCCTATCACCTCTGATGGCACCTTTTTTATCTCTTCCAAAAGTCCTGCACAGTTATTCACAAAATATATAATAGGTATGCCAGAGCTACTTAGTTCTTCTACAATCCTTATTACATAGGGAAGACTAAAGAGCCTGTAGTCATCTGGGGAAAGCACTCCTGCCCATGAATCGAATATCTGAATCGCCTGTACTCCTGCCTTTATCTGGGCAGAGAGATATCTGATAGTACTGTCTGTTACGGTTTCCATGAGAGAATGGAAGACATCTGGAGTCTTGAACATCATTGTCTTTGTATAGACAAAGTGTTTTGAGGTGCCTCCCTCAATCATGTAAGTGGCAAGAGTAAAAGGAGCTCCTGCAAACCCTATCAAAGGCACTTTCCTGCGAAGTCTTCTTCTTAGTATTTTAATAGTTTTTAAGACAAAGGGAACATCTTCTTCAGGTTTTATTGGTTTAAGTTTTTTTACACTCTTCAGACTCCGAATAGGTCTACTAAGTACAGGGCCTCTCTTCTCATAAAACCTGAGCCTCATTCCCATTGCTTCAACAGGGATAAGAATATCAGAAAATAGAATTGCTGCATCAACACCAAGGATATCAACCGGTTGAACTGTCACCTCTGCTGCAAGCTCGGGAGTCTTACACAGAGTAAGAAAATCCACTTTTTCTCTGATCTTCTGATACTGGGGCAGGTATCTTCCTGCCTGACGCATTATCCAGACAGGGGTATATTCTACTGCCTCTCCACGACATGCCCTTAAGAAGATGTCATTCATAAAGCCTCCTTCTTACTGCTGAACCATAAAATATTAAATTTTAAGGTCTCAAAAGGGTATCTGTCAAATAAAACTTTTTTCTGTCTATTGAGTATACTCAAAAATTGTTTTTTATCGCATAGATCAATTTATTTCTCCATTAGCAATACAGGATGTTGCTAAAAAGAGCTTTGAGGTATATTCTGAAGATTTTAAAAAGATGAAATTGTGTTTACTGGTAAATAGACCTCAAATGTAGTCCCTTTATTTAATTTGCTTTTGACTGTAATATGACCGCCATGTTCTTTAACTATTCCATATACCATGGCAAGACCAAGTCCTGTTCCCTTGTCTTTCCCTTTAGTGGTGAAAAAGGGTTCAAATATATGGGGCAGATTTTCCTCAGGAATGCCTTTGCCTGTATCAGATATCGATACTTTTACATACTCTCCTGGTCTTATATTAGCTACACCGGCTTCATCTTTGTCTAAGAATGTGAGAGCTGTATTAATTGTTATAGTTCCTCCATTTGGCATCGCATCTTTTGCATTTATTACCAGATTCATCAAGACCTGTTCCATCTGATTAGGATCGGCCTCTACAAGTGGAAGAGGCTCATGTAATTCTTTTCTGATTTTTACCTCTCTTGGTAAAAATCTTTCCAGCATCTCATGAGTTTCATTGATTATATTGTTCAAGTTAACCTTGGTGCGTTCAATATCACCCCTTCTGGAGAATTTCAGAAGCTTTTCTACAATCTGGGATGCCTGACTGGCAGAACGTGTAATCTGTTTAATCATATGGAGACTTCTTTCGTCTAATTTTGGATTCTGTGAAAGGAGTTCTGAATATCCCATAATAACTGTAAGGAAATTATTAAAATCGTGTGCTATGCCACCAGCAAGCTGGCCTATACTTTCCAGTTTTTGAGACTGTAGCAGTTGTTGTTGCAGTCTCTTCTTTTCTGTAACATCTCTGCAGAATGCCTGAATCACCCTTCCGCTCTCAAGTTCTATAGCCTTTGCACTTATCTCGATAGAGACTATACTTCCATCCTTTCTCTGATGTTGAGTTTCAAAAAAGAGCGATTCTCCATTAAGAAGTCTCTTTTTTCTTTCTGCCCATAAGTGTTTATTCTTTTCTGTCTCAAAGAATTCTATATTTGTTCCAATTAATGATTCCTTATCAAATCCATAGATTTCACATGCCTTTTCGTTTGCATCAGTAATGATTCCATTGTCATTCATAATCAGTATCCCATCTGTAGCCTGTTCAAACAATGACCTTAACATGGTTTCGGACTTTTTAAGCTCCTTGGTCCGTTCCGCAACAAGATACTCAAGCTGTTCAGAGTAAAGCTTAAGACGCTGCCGTTCCTGTGCAAGATCGTATTCAAGGGATAGTTTGTTGACATGAATTCTGTGGTTTATATACCTCCATATAAGACCCCCCATAAGTGTTGCCGTTAAGAAAATGTTGTTATTGATAAAGATGCGAGGATTGGTAATATTATCAAATATTAAAATAGGAAACAAGTAAGTTCCATATATTATTGAAGATAAAATTATAGACATTTCAAAAGAAATTGGAAGAAGTCCGAATAAAAAGACAAAAACTACAATAAAACCTACATAGTAAGGAGATTGGTGTCCTCCTAGTGGAAAAATCATTAACTCAATCATTATAGATACTATTAAGGCGGCTATAATAATAAAAAGAGAAGCAAATTTTTTGACTTTTCGGAAAATTAAAAATAATATTCCATATAATGAAGCAGCTATTATTCTATATATGAAAAAAGTTTTAAAATATTCTGGTGTGACAAAATAGTCTAATATACTTAATAAAAGGATCACAATAGCAGCAATTGATAATAGTAATTGAGTAAAAGAATGTGTTGTTTTTAATAGCTCTTCTTGTATGTATTCCTTTTTGCTCATGATTATTTAGTTTCTTTAGGTTTTTCTTTTCTTAGAAGTATCTTTGCAGTATCATATCCTACATATGCTGTGCCAGATATACCCACTCCTAAAGTAGTCCAATGACCTGTTAAAAATAGATTTTGAATAAAAGATGGTTTTCTAAAGTCTGGTACTGAAAATTGTGAAGTAATGCCAGCCCATCCAAAAGATGCACCTTTATAATTATAAGTATATTTGTGCAAAGTAATTGGTGTAGCTGCATCTTTATAAACTATATGTTTTAATAAATCCTGAGAAGTACACCACTTTATTTTTTCTATGCATGTCTCTAAAAATTTATATTTATTTTTTTTCCAATAATTTTTGTTTTTGTATGTGACAGGAATGCCTGCATATATAGTTGATTTATCATGAGCGACACGTAACAAAAATACATTATATTTTTCAATATCTCCCGTTTGGATAGATTGGTAGATTTTTTGTATAGAATAAGAAGAAAAATAATATATAAAAGAACCAGGATTGTAAAGAGGCTTAAAAGAAGCATCTACTCCTAAATATATAATAAAATTCGAGTTTGAAGGTATCATATTGTTCAGTTTATTGTAAAATTCGGTTGTAAGTTTTTCTTTACCTATAAGTTTTAAAAAAGTCTGTCTGGCATCACAATTTGAAATAACATACTTTGAAGGTAAAAAAGTATTATTTTCCAATATTACACCTTTGACTATATTATCTTTTACTTTTATTTTTTTAACACGAGATGATAATAATAATTCGCCTCCAAATTCTTTAAACCTTTCTGCTAATGCATCAGATAGTGTCTGCATTCCACCTTTCGGATAGTATCCTCCATCAAGGAGAAACTCTGAAAAGAGTTTGGCTCCTACAAAGGCAGACATTAAAAAGGAGGGTAATCCACCGATTCCGAAAAAAGGTAAGGATAAAATTGCTTTTAATTTTTCATCAGTGAAATATTCATCCAATAGTTCTCCGAAAGTCAGATTTCTCATCTTAGAAAAGGATTTAGGATTAGTATCTAACAATAAATAAAAAAATTTTCTTATATTACGTTCTTTTGGAAAAATTTTTTGAAACTCATTTATTGTCCTTTCTAAATCGTTCCAGAAAGGAATTTTATAATCAGGTGTTATAATGATATCAGAAGGGTCAGGTCTTATGATAGTTAATTTTTTATCTACTTCAAGCTCTTTTAATATCTTCCTCATAACCCCGCCTTCTCTATATGATCCAAAGCAGTGAGGGGCTGCGTCAAAAGTAAAACCTTTCCGTTTAAAAGAAGTGCAGTATCCGCCAGGCTTATTGTGCTGTTCACAGATAAGTACCTTCATGCCTGCCTTTGCAAGGTAACAGCCACATACCAGGCCTCCAATACCTGCACCAATAATTATTACATCATATTCTTCACTGCTATACCTGGACATTCTCCTCTTTTTCCTTAAGCAGTTTCTTTACAATATCTACAGCCTGCATTACTGTTGTAATGTTTGGTATCTCTTCATCTCTTATACTTACTTTAAATCTTTTTTCTATGGCAACAACTATCTCAATAGCCTTAACAGAATCCACTTCTAAGTCATTGTAGAAATTTGACTCCAATGTAATCTCTTCTGGTTCAAAGCCTGTTACATCAGAAATAATAGAGATAATTTCTTTCTGAATATTATTAACCATAGTGTCCTCCTTCTTATAATTATTTATTTTACAATATTATTCAACAAATCTCTTCAGTACCACTGAGGCATTATTTCCCCCAAAGGCATAAGAGTTATTAAGGACATAGTTTACTTCGTGCTTCCGTGCCTTGTTAGGAACACAATTAATATCACACTCTGGATCGGGTGTTTCAAAGTTTATCGTAGGAGGTATAATACTATGCTTTATGGCAAGTGTACACGCAATCGCCTCTAAGGCTGATGCTGCTCCCATTGTATGCCCCAACATGGATTTTATCGAACTTATCGGAATCTCCTTATAACGTTTTCCAAAAACCTCCTTTATAGCAGCACACTCTGTTCTGTCATTTGCTAATGTACCTGTACCATGGGCAGAAATATAGTCCACATCCTCTGGTGAGATCCCGGCCTCTTTAAGTGCCTTCTTCATACAAGCCACAATTCCATCAACAGAAGGAGATGTCATGTGTCTTGCATCACAACTGAGACCATAACCGATAATCTCTGCATATATTTTCGCTCCACGTTTCATTGCATATTCTAAGTCTTCTAATATAAGGGCACCTGCACCCTCAGCTACCATCATACCTTTACGATTTTTATCAAAAGGCTGGCACTTCTCAGGTGCCACTGCTTTAAACTGATTAAAACCAGTAAAGGAAATCCTGGAGAAGGCATCACTGGCACAGCAGACAACCATCTTTACCTTCTGCATACGAATAAGATCATATCCAGAGCCTATTGCATAATTACCAGCAGCACAGGCTGTTGAAAGCACAAGGCTCGGACCTTTCAACCCTAACTCCTTACTTATTGCTGAGACAGTGGTATGTGGTGGCAGTTGAAAGAATAGATGAGAGGGGAAAGTCTGCTCTTGTAAATAGATATTATTAATATCTTCTATAACCTGAATAGGTCCGGTGGTGGTTCCATAACAGATGCCTACAGGGATATCCTGAGCAAAAGGAATCTCAATAGCAGCATCTAAGAATGCCTGTTTTGCTGCTACAACAGCAAGTATGGTTGCTCGACTATAGCTCTTCATAAGGGCTTCTGGGATAAACTTTTGGGGATTGAAGTCTTTTATTTCCCCACCTTTATGGGTGAAGTGTGCTGAAGTATCGATAGAGGTGATATCACTTATACCTGATTTTCCATTAAGCAGATTACTCCAAAACTCCTGCCATCCTGTACCGATGGAGGAGACTACTCCCAGACCTGTTACTACTACCCGAGTGCTCATATCTTGTTAATCACAACTACGGAAGAATTTCCGTAAAGGTCTGAGGCAATAACAAGGGCACTATTTACATCCATTGGCCTTGCTTCATTTGGTACATAATCAAGATCACACTCGGGGTCTTTTACTCTATAGTTAACTGTAGGAGGTAGAAATCCTCTGTTTAGGGCACAGACTGCTGCCCCCAGAGAGAAGGCACCTGCCGCAGAGAAGGTTTCTCCTATCATTGATTTTATGGAACTTACAGGAATCTTGTAAATATGATCCCCCAATACCTTTTTTAGTGCTTTTGTCTCTAATCGGTCAAGCTCTACTGTTGAATTTGCACCAGCAGATATGTATTCCACCTCCTCAGGATTCATAGACGCATCTTTCAGGGCAGAAGATATCGCCTCTGAGAGGGCATCTTCTGCCTCAGATGTAATACAACTTGTATATCCCTGCACTCTTGCAAAAATTTTTGCACCTCTGGTCTCGGCATGTTTTCTATTTTCGAGCACAAAAACTATGGCTCCTTCGGATAAGATAAAACCATTTCTCCTCTTATCAAAAGGACAACATAAAGATTCTGAACCATCCACACCAGATAGTAGTCCCATGTTGTGAAATCCTATAAAGGTTTCTTCACACAGTTCTTCCACAGCCCCTGCGATTACTACATCTGCCCTTCCGAGTTTTATAAAGTCAGAGGCATAAGAGATGGCATCGAGTCCTGAGCAGACTCCGGTGGAAATAGTAGTATTGAACCCTTTTATATTGAACCTTATGGATATCTGGCTGGCAGGTGAGTTTATTACTGTATTGGGGAAAAAAGATGGGTTTACAAATCTTGGTCCTTCAATCAGACCTTCCCTGTCAAACTGAGAGATACTATGGAGACTTCCAAAGGTGGTACCTATGCAGACCCCTATAGAGTGTGTATTTGTTTCTGTTATAGTGAGGTCTGCATCTTCTATTGCAAGCATTGCAGCAGAACAGACAAGTTTGGTGCTTCTGTCAAGGGTTCTGAGGCCTTTCTTGCCGAGAAATACTACAGGATCAAAATCACTGATCTCTCCAGCAATATGAACATTTAGGGCTGAAGTATCAAAAAGGGTGATTTCTCTAAAACCTGTTTCTCCTTTTTCTAAACTATCAAAAAAGACTCTTCTGCCTATACCAATAGGAGATACTACACCAATGCCTGTTATTACAACTTCTGTAGTCATAAGGTTAACTATATCTCTGATAAAAGTGATAGCCCGCCGTCAACAACTATTACCTGCCCGGTGATATACTGGGCTTTGTTGCTTAAAAGAAAGACAACTACCTTTGCTATCTCTTCAGGTCTACCAAATCTTTTGGATGGAATTACTTGGAGGAGTCTCTGTTTATAGCTGTCTCTAAGTTTTGCTGTCATATCTGTTTCTACAAAGCCTGGTGCTACTACATTTACTCTTATATTGTAGGGTCCTACTTCTCTGGCAAGAGACTTTGTAAAGCCTATTACTCCTGCCTTAGCAGCAGCATAGTTAGTCTGTCCTGCAAGAGGATGTATACCACTCACGGAAGATATGTTTACAATCACACCGCTTTGTTGTCTTAAGAATAGACTAATACATGAGCGGGTCGTGTTATAGACTCCTGTAAGATCTGTATCTATCACATCCAGCCAGTCTTGTTTTTCCATCATCAAAAGTGATTTATCTCTTGTTATGCCTGCATTGTTAACAAGTAGGTCTATTCTTCCAAATTCTGACTTAACTTTCTCAATAAGTGCCTTAGTGCCTTCCGAGTCTCTTACATCAACTCTTACTGACAATGCATGTCTACCCATAGTTTGAACCTCTTCTACAAGCGATTCTGCCAAAGATTGACTGCTGTTATAAGTAAAGACACAATCTGCTCCTTCTTTTGCAATAGCAAGTACTATCGATCGGCCTATTCCTCTTGTTCCTCCTGTGACAAGTGCAACAAGTCCCTTAAGCAGTCCACCTGTCATTTTGTAATCAGGTAAAATACTATTATTCCCATCTCCTCTCGCATCTCAAGAATTGAGGTTTCTGGTATTCCTGCTTCTTTAAAGATATTCCTAAACTCACTATCAGTACGCTGTAAGAAACCATCCCAGTTAATTATCCAGTGATAGAAATGGGGCTTGTACATATCTGCATCTTTGAAAGCAGCTATTAGTATTCCATCTGATTTTAGGAGATTATATAGACCTCTGAACATCTTGACCAGAAAATCTGAGGGGAGATAATCGAAAAGACCAACACTGTAGATAATATCTTTCTTGCCAAATTCCTTTATATTTGTTTCCTCATCAAACATTCTAAGAGCATTGTATTTATAAAATTCTACATTCCCCATGAGCCCTACATACTGAATGCGGTTTTGAGCAAAGGAGAGGGCTTCGCCATCATTGTCTATACAGGTCACTATCGCATTTGAATTCTTGATTTCGGGGCTTAATCCCATCAGCTCTCTACAAGAACCACATCCAATATTAAGAACAGAAGGTGATTTTCTTTCAGAAATTTGTATTCTTAATATCTCCTCCAGTTTTTTAATTCTATTTCTTACTGCTTTTGCAAGAGGTGAATTTAAGGCAATAAGGTCCAGATAATATCCTATTCCATGGGAGAGAGGCATGTTTCTGTATATACATTCAAGTGTCATGTAATCTCCTTGATATCCAAGAGGCCATGTTCTTGCCCGATTTATGCAATAGCTCTTTGAGTATATCTCTCGAGTTTTTAATCTAAAATCGATTTGGGCCTTTTTGATCAGAGTCTTCTCTGCTACTGCCTCTTCAAATTCTTCTGCTTTTAAGATAAAATTATTAATTACCTCCTCCAGATGTTCATAGATTTCTGACTGTCTTTTTTCTTTACTTATAATCTCTAATTCTACATCATTTAACCCTTCCAAGTGCTCTCCAATTGCTTTGTCTAAAAAGTAAATCCACCTATCTTTAATATCCTTTTCATGTAGTTCAAGGTATCTGTTGTTTTTAAAATCTACATAAAAGCCACAACTGTTGCATCTCTTCTTTCTTTCTATTAAAGGGGAACCACAATGGGGGCAGACATCCTTAATAGAGACTTTCTCTCTAATATGCTGCCAAAGTAGTGGTTTGATATTTGTATGGTTTATAAATCTCACAGCAATCCCTTTTTTGTCACTTCTTAAAACCTTCCCTTCAATTGTTGCTTCCTCCAATCCATTTAATAATATTTTCAGTTTAACAATCATATTTTCTGGTAAGGATGATGAGGTCTTTATAAATGCTCCATCCAGACTTAGATTAGAAATTGTAGCTCTTTTAGAGATTAAATTAGAATCTTGATTAGAAAGAATAGTTACAGGAATACCACTATTAATTCTTGGATCAAATCTATCCATTTTATCCCTCCTTCTCTATGTTTCCCTCCTTCTTAATAATAATTATACAATCTCTTAAGAATTAAGTCAACGCCGGAATAGTTTCCTCAGATGTGGTATATCAAAGTGTATCCTTGTGGGTCTGCCATGGGGACAATGGTTTGGGTCTTCCATCTCCTTCAACTCATCGAGTAGCCTTCTCATCTCAAGTTCATCCAGTTGTGTCTTTCCTCTGACAGCCTTATGACAGGCTATTGTCTTTGCAAGCCTATCTCTGAGTTCTTCAACAGGACAGGAGGCAGCCACTTCCATAAGGACATGGGCAAGGTCAGTGAGGATATTCTCAATCCTTACATCTTGTAGAAACTGAGGCAAAGCCCTTATAAGCAGTGTCTTTTCTCCAAAAACCTCTGCCTCAATCCCTAACTCTTTCAGAGTGCTTAAGTGATCTGAAAGAATACGGAACTCCTTCTCTGGCAGGCGGATCTGTTTTGGGAAGAGTAGCTGTACTGAGGCTGTATTGTCTGTCTTCTTCAGTCTTTCATAGAGGATTCTTTCATGTGCTGCATGATAGTCAACAATGGTAATTCCTTTACCCTCTGAGTAGGCAAAAAAGACCTCGCCTATGAGGAGAAACTTCTTCTTTGTATCGAAAGATTCTTCGGTCTCTCTTATCGCGATCTGCTCATAAGGGGTCTCAGGAGACTCCTTGTATGTAGATTTTACTTCAACAGGAGTGGTTTTCTCTCTTCGGGATTCCCTGACTCCTGTGGGTTCTTCTTTTTGCAAAAGGTCTTTCACTGTAAAGTAGATCCTCCTGTAGATGCTTTCTCTATCCCTGAATCTCACCTCTCTTTTTGTAGGATGTACATTGAAGTCCACATCTTCAGGAGAAAGGTACAAATATACAAAAAACTCGGGATGTTTATCTGCTGGCAGAAGAATGCCATATCCTCTGTATATGGCATTCTTTATGATAGGGTCCCGTACAGGTCTCCTATTAATGAATACATGCTGGTTCACCCTTGTGGAATGAAAGTGCCCTTCCTTAGAGATAAACATGTGTAGAGTGCCTTTGAAGACCTCGATGAGACCTTCTATGGTCTCATTACCATAGACCTGCTGAAGTCTCTCTTTCAGGTCTTTTGCCTTTGGAAGATTCAAGGTCTCTTGTCTGTCAACCAGAAGCAGAAAAGAGACTCCTGGATGTGCAAGAGATATTTCTGTTATGGTAGAGATAATATGATAGAGTTCTGTCTTGTCTGATTTTAGGAATTTTTTTCTTGCAGGGGTATTAAAGAAGAGGTCTCTCACTTCCACAACAGTACCTCTGCATGTGGCAGGGCCCTTGTTGAGGAGTTTGCCGGCTGAGAGTTCAATAAAACCCCCCACCTCTTCAGCTTCTGCCTGTGATGTGATCCTCATCTTTGAGACCGAGGCTATGGATGAGAGTGCCTCACCTCTGAATCCCAAAGTTTTTATCTTATAAAGGTCTTCCTCTGAGAGTATCTTACTTGTGGCATACCTAAGGAAACAGAGTTCAAGATCATCCCGGAGAATGCCGCTTCCATTGTCTGCTACCTTTATCAACCTCTTACCTGAGCCAAGAACCTCTATATGTATCTCTGTGGCACCTGCATCAAGAGAGTTCTCAAGAAGTTCCTTTACCACAGAGGCGGGCCTTTCTATTACCTCTCCTGCTGCTATTTTATCCTGTAAGGACTCTGGCAGGATTCTGATCCTTCTCATCCGTTGTCCCTGTATCTATAGAGATGATAGGCTGTGTCAGGGCCTATGAGTTTTATAGCAGCCCTGTGGGATAGAGATGCCTTTCTTTTCAGAATCATCTCTCTGTAGAGATATCTCTTTCTAATCAGCTCAGATTTGATGCTCTTCACATTTTCTTTTTTCTCTGCCATAGTATCTTATTATATAACAGAGGGTATGGTAAAATATAAAAATATTATTAACAGTGTCTACATATACAAGAGGAGGGTATCGTGGAGAGCAAAGTTGTAGAGTTGAGGTGTGGCTCTGTTAACTACTTTGGTATTGGCGCGATAGAGCACCTTCCTGAGATAATGGAGAGATACAAAAAGATGGGTATAAGCCGGGTGGCCATTATAACAGGCAGATCATCTTACAGAAAAAGCGGTGTTTGGGAGAAGATTAAACCCCTGCTTGAGGCATTAAATATAGAATATGCTCATTACGATGGAATAAAAGCAAATCCCACTGTGGAGCAGCTTGATGATGCAGTTAAGATGGTAAAGGAGATACAGCCTCAGGCAGTGGTCGGGATAGGAGGCGGCAGTCCACTGGATTCTTCAAAGGCAGTAGCGGTGCTTCTGAGACATCCTGACAGAACAGCGAGAGATCTCTATAGGAAGAGATTCACACCCCTTGAGGCCCTTCCTGTTGTGGCTGTAAACCTCACCCATGGTACAGGCTCGGAGGTTGACCGTTATGCAGTTGCAACCATTCCAGAGGATAAGGATAAATCAGGGATAGGCTTTGATTGTATATACCCCCAGTATGCAATAGATGACCCTACATTTACCCTTACCCTTTCTCTAAGGAAAGTCCTTTATACCTCTCTTGACACCCTGAATCATGCAATAGAGGCAGCAACAACTACTCTTGCCTCTGCCTATACGGTAATGCTCGCTCGTGAGGTGGTAGAGTTGGTCGCAAGGTGGTTGCCCGTTGCAGTTGATGATCTCTCTAACCTGGAAGCCCGATACTGGCTTCTTTATGCCTCTGTACTTGGTGGTATAGCAATCGATTGTGCAGTAGTACATCTCACCCACCCTATGGAGCATACCCTGAGCGCAGTAAGACCTGAACTTGCCCATGGCCTTGGCTTAAGTATACTGCTGCCTTCTGTGATTAAGACTATATATCCTGCAAAAGGGGATGTGCTGTCTCAGATACTGAAGCCCATTGTCCCTAAGCTAAAGGGTACTCCTAAGGAGGCAAAGGATGCTGCCAAGGCGGTTGAGGAATGGATATTCAGTCTTGGTGTGAAGGAGAAGCTACATGATGTAGGCTTCTCGGAAGAAGATATACCTGAACTGGTAAAATATCTCAAGAAGGCACAGGAAGGAGGAGGTTCCCTTTCACTGTCGCCCGTGCCTGTGGATGATGAACTGCTTCGGCAGATATATTATGAATCCCTTTCTCCGATAAAATAGCTTCTTTCCTTTATACACCCTATCAATTCCGCCTCTTTTATATAACAAATTTTTTTGTTGACATTTTCAGAATATTGTAATAAAATTTAATATATTCTAAACTTTGAAACTAATTGCCAGTTTTACTGGTTAAAAGACCCTGAAAAGGGGAGGGGAGGTGCTTTATGAAACAATTGTTTGTAGTATTGCTGGCCTTGTTGGTCTTGCCTGCCACTTCCTTCGGAACCACTTCAGAGGAGTTGATGCAGAAAATCCAGAAGCTTACACAACAGCTTGAAGAGCTCAAAAAACAGATGAATGAATTACAGATGCAGCAGAAGGCCAGTGAGTCAAGGCTCGAGGCTGCTGAGGAGGAGGCTAAGGAGGTGGTGGAGAAGTTTTCATGGCTAACCATAGGTGGTGATTACAGATTCAGGATCGATTCACTGAAGGGGACGGTAAATAGCCATTTCAATTTTCCTCTATTCGGGGAGGGCCTCTATGGACACTTTCAGCAGCAGGTTATGTTCGGAAATGTCATTCCTGTCACTCTGCCTAATGGAGCAAACACAATTGGGGTTCCCATTGATATGGCTACATTACAGGGTATCCAGTCAAATGCAGCCTTCATGAGGGATTATGATGTGAAGAATGATACAGTGTTTCTTAACCGGTTCAGGCTTAAACTGAGGGCACAGGTGACAGAGAATATCTCTGTTAAGGCAAGACTGAATATGTACAAGGTATGGGGGCATCAGACCTCAGGCCCTGTTGCTGCTGAAGGATTCTTTGCTGACAGAATGATCCCAGAGGGAGCACCCTTTGATGGTACAACAGGTCATATTCCCCAGGACAATATACTCAGGGTTGACTATGCCTATGCAACCTGGAGTAACATCTTTGATCTTCCAGTATGGTTTTCTGTGGGAAGGAGACCATCCACTGGTGGTGTTCCAGGAAATCTGAGACAGAATGAGGATAAGCTTGGCACAGCAGGAGTACCATCCTTTCTGATTGATTATGCCTTTGATGGTCTTACAATTGGTGTGGCCCCTTATATTGAGGCACTACCAGGATTCTATGCAAAGCTCTGTTATGGTAAGGGTTTTGACAGTGGTTTCAGGACCGATCTTCCTGGTGACAGCAGTCCCAGTGATGTCAACTTTATAGGTATAAACGTAGTTCCTCTTAATACAGACAGTTTTCGTGTGGAACTACAATGGAACAGGGCCTTCAGCATATTTGATACATTCCCTGATTCTGGTGTAAGTGCGAACCTTGGAGACATTGATCAGTATGGAGGCATGGTCATGGCAAGGTTTGAGAGGATCGGCCCTGGTGACCTGAATCTCTTTGGGGCAGCTGCCCTGTCTGTGGTACATCCCTCTGATGAGGTGCTTAGGATGGATATCCTTCAGCCGATCGATACCAATGGTGACATGATACCTGATACTGTTGCAATGATTCCCGATGCACCCCTCGCAGGACTGCTCTACAATATTGATCCAAACACAGGTCTGCCAGTGGATAAAGACTCCCATACTGGACAGATGTTCTACATAGGAGCAAGATATGACCTCACCAAGACAGGTACAAAGATAGGCCTCGAGTTTAATCATGGTTCAAAATATTGGGTGACCTTTGGGCCTGCCTCTGATGACTTATGGACAAATAAACTCGGCACCCGAGGAGATGTATATGAGGTGTATATCATTCAGGAACTTCCAGAAATCCCTGTGGCAAAACTGGGTAAAGCATATCTGAGGTTGGGTTACCAATACTATGACTTTGACTACACAGGCAGTAACTCATGGATAGGTTCACCCCAGCGGATTGATGATCTTACTGCAGAGAGTCCACAATTTATGCCTCCTCTGAAAAATGCCCATGATATATACTTCACCTTTGATGTGAGATTCTAAATACCTGGGGAGGCTTTGCCTCCCCCTTCTTTTTTAAAGCTCAAGTATTATGTCCTTCAGTCTTCTCTTAGGCACATGGTGGACCCCCTTTTCATCTCTCCAGTACTTGATACTCTCCCCAGGGCCTATCTCTTCTATAACCACTTCTTCTTTTGGAATACCAAGGGCAATCACAAGTAGTATCTCAAACCTCTCAGGGATATTCAAGGCCTCTCTTAAACGCTCTCTGTTTATTGAACCAATTATACAACCACCAAGGCCCTGCTGCCTTGCACCAAGCAGAATGCTCTGAGCAGCAATTCCATGGTCACAGAAGAAGTTATTGGTTATCTCCCTGTCACCAAGGATCACTATATAAGCGGAGGGTCTTTCTCCCTTCGGAGGACCAGGCCAGTCTTTAAGATAGGCTGCCCATGCCAGACATGGAAATATCTTCTCATTCTTCTCAGCAGTATTGGATAGTATATACTTTAGGGGCTGGAGATTGCCTGCGGATGGTGAAAGTCTTGCAAGATCAACAAGCCCTTCAAGGGTCTCACGAGATATAAACCGTTCTTCATAGAATCTTCTTACACTTCTATTTTTCCTTACCAGCTCTTCAATCATAAAACCTCCTTCTCATCTCTTCTCAGGTCTCCACTTAGGTCCAAAGGCAGTGAGCTTAGAGGGTGAGAGGGGTTTCTGAGCCTCCCCATTTGCCCTCATTATATAGACCCTCTTGTAGCCATCCCTGTCAGAAGTGAAGGCTATGAATCTCCCATCAGGTGAGAAAGAAGGATCTTCATTGTTTCCTACTTCTGTTAGTTGTATTGGGTCTGTTCCATCAGGTTTTATGATAAATATCTGGTTCTTACCCCCTCTCATTCCTACATAGGCGATTCTGTCTCCCTTGGGAGACCATGTGGGAGAGGTATTATAGCTGCCCTGATAAGTAAGTCTTCTTAGTCCTGAACCTTCTATATTCATTATATATATTTGGGGAGAGCCTGCATGATCAGAGACAAAGGCTATCTCCTTTCCATCAGGAGATACTGAAGGTGATATCTCAATGCCACGACGTCTGGTGAGACGCTTTGTCTTTCTTTTGTCGAGATAATAGATATAGAGATCAGGAGAGCCTGCCTTTGATGAAGACAGTAAAAAGGCCCTCTCACCAGGGATAAAATCTCCTGCTATATTAACACCTGGGGGGCTGTAAAGGAGACGTTCTCTCTTTTTCTTGAAATCAACAAGATATATACCCCATCTCTTTCCACGTTCTGAAGAGTATACAATCCTCCAAGGGTCTTCTGCCCAGTGAAGAGAAACAATAAGGCCAGCTCTTATTCCTGTATCCCGTATCCTCTTACCATCCCAGTCCATTATGAATATCCCGTGTTTATTTCCCTTCTTGGCAATAAAGGCTATCTTGGTTGTGAAGACACTGTCATGTCCTGTAACCTCTTTATAGATATCATTTGCAATTGTATGGGCAAGTAACCTTATATACTTCTTTTTACTTGCATATTTCTTCTGAAGTATCTTCCTCGCCTCAACCACATCGTATATATAAACAGTCGCCTTCAGTTCATCTGCCTCCTCAACTGTAGAGCCCTTCACAACCACCTCCACACCAAGAGGTGTCCAATTCGATGGGTTAAATACAGGAAGTGCTGTCTCAATGTAGGCATCTTTATTTACTATATCAAAGACTCCTGAGTACTCAAGGTCATCCCTAATGATCTCTGAGATTTTACTGCCTGCTTTTGAGCCAACAAAATCATATATCGCCACAGGCAACTGTCTGAACCCTGGAGAGGTGATATCAATGATTATTCTTGATAGAGCATCAAGTGGCAGCAGTACCAATAGTATCAGGCTGATTAGCAGTATTCTCATGGTCTGAACCTCAGATAGACCTCTAATGATCTCGGTGGTGGAGGAAGGGGTGATGCCTTCTGTATCGCCCTGAGGGCTGAACGGTCAAAAAGGCTGTTGTTTGATGACTCCTCAACCTTCACAATCTCAATCCTTCCATCCTTATGAATCCTGATCCTGATGAGTGCTTCAAGCCCCTCTACATTCAGGAACTCTGGCAGAACCCACTCCCCCCATATCCTCTCTTTTATAAGCGCCTCGTAACCCCCCGCAGTGGTGCTTCTGCCACCCTTTCCTGCAGGCTCAGAAGTCTTTCCTTTAGCAGTCCTGTTAACCAGCACCTCTCTTCTCAGTTGAACAATCTTTTCTATCCTCTTCTTGGCCCTTAATGCAGCAATTCTGTCTTCAACACTTATCTTCTCTGAAAGAGTCTTCTTTTTCGGCACAGCCTTCTTGGGAGGTTTTTTCTCTTCAATCACTATAGACTTCTTCTTTCTCAGTATAGCCTGTCTCTTCTTTTTTATCTCTTTTATTGCAGTAATACTTCTGCCTTTCTTGATGCCTGTCTTTCTGAGTTCTGATGGTGAGACGAGTTTTACTGTATAGGGCTCTGGCAGTGTTAGACGAGAGGGCTTTCTTATCACCGCAATTGCTGTTATAAAAAAAAACGCATGAAGTATAAGAGATAACACTGCAGCAGTTTTTAAACTGAATTCACTCATCTCCTAAGAGGTTCGGTTACAAGCCCAACCTTTTCTATACCTGCATCCTTTATCTCTGCCATCACCTTTGCCACCTTCCCATAAGGTACCCTTCTGTCTGCCTTCAGAAATAGATTAGGGTTACGCTTGCTTATAGCCTTCAGCCTCCTATGCAGTTCCTCCAGACTCACCCTCTTCTCATTTAGAAATATATCTCCCTTTTTATTTATTACCACAGTCAGTCTTTCTTCTGTGGGTAGTTGTTTGCCCTTGGCCTGAGGTAGATCTACATCAAGGCCCACTTTGAGCATTGGGGCAGTAACCATAAATATAATGAGTAGTACAAGCATCACATCCACCAAGGGAATCACATTTATCTCGCTCATCACCTCTCTGTCTCTGCCCAGTTTACCTGCCATTGCTATTTCTTCTCTGCCAATGCATCAGCCTCTTTTTTCTCTACATAGGGGAAGAGAGACCTCTTCTCCCTTAAGGATGCCTCAATAAAGGCTCTGAAGATCGGGTGAGGCTCAGTGGGTCTTGATTTGAATTCAGGATGAAACTGACATCCCAGAAACCAGGGATGATTCTCCAGCTCTATAATCTCCACAAGTTCACCATCAGGGCTTACCCCGCTGATTCTCATCCCATGCCGTGTTAGTACCCCTCTGTAGGCATTGTTGAACTCATAACGGTGTCTGTGTCTCTCAGATATCTCCTTTATCCCGTAGGCATTGTAGGCATAGGAACCCTCGGCTAACACACAGGGGTAGGCCCCTAACCGCATTGTACCACCCTTCTGGCTCTCATGGGACCTGTGTTCCACTCTTCCCTTCCTGAAGTCATACCACTCTGTCATGAGGTAGATTACTGGATGAGGTGTGTTAGGATCAAACTCTGTACTGTTTGCACCTTTCAGTCCACATACATTTCTCGCAAATTCAATCACCGCACATTGCATACCGAGACATATACCAAGAAAGGGGATCTTTTTCTCTCTTGCATATTTTATAGCTTCAATCTTACCTTCAATCCCTCTGTTGCCGAATCCTCCAGGCACAAGTACCCCATCCACATCAGAAAGGAAACGGGCTGGCTCACTGCTTTCAATCTCTTCTGAATCTACCCAGATCAGCGTTACCCTTGCATCATTGGCTATTCCACCATGAAGCAGTGCCTCGATGAGGCTCTTGTAAGAGTCTTTGAGTCCGATATATTTACCCACAATTGCTATCTTCACTTCATTGGAGGGTTCTTTGATCCGTTTTACTACATCCTCCCATTTTCTAAGATCAGGCTCATCAGCAGAAATCCTAAGTCTCTTTATTATCAGCGAGTCAAGTCCCTCTGAATGGAATACCAATGGGACTTCATATATCGTTTCCACATCCACTGCTGCTACTACTGCATCATAGTCCACATTACAGTGTAGTGCAATCTTTCTCTTAATATCAGGCGGCAGGGGTCTATCACATCTACACAAGAGTGCATCAGGCTGAATACCGATTTCTCTTAATTCCTTAACACTGTGTTGAGTAGGCTTGGTCTTAAGTTCCCCAGCCGATGGTATATAAGGTACAAGGGTTAGATGTATATACATCACATTCTCTCTTCCCACATCATACCGCATCTGCCTTATCGCTTCTAAGAATGGAAGACTCTCAATGTCTCCAATGGTACCACCTATCTCTACTATCACCACATCACAGCCATCACTTATTGCCTTGATGGTGTTTTTTATCTCATCAGTTATATGGGGAACTACCTGCACTGTCTCACCAAGATAATCACCCCTTCTCTCCTTGGATATCACATTAAAGTAGATACGGCCTGTTGTGGCATTGTTCGCCTGTGATGTCCTGATGGATGTGAATCTCTCATAATGACCGAGGTCGAGATCAGTCTCTGCTCCATCATCAGTTACAAAGACCTCTCCATGCTGGAAGGGGCTAAGGGTACCAGGGTCTACATTGATATAGGGATCGAGTTTCTGAAGGGTGACTTTGAGCCCCCTTGCCTCAAGCAATGCTCCGATAGCTGCTGAGGCAATTCCCTTACCCAGGGAGGATACAACACCACCTGTCACGAAGATATATTTTGTCATCTGTAACTGAACTTATTATACCAGATTACATTTGATTTATACCCAGAGTTTTTTTAGATAGCTTTCTGCCTTTTTTAGATCCTCTGGCACATCCACCCCCACAGTTTCATAGGGGGTCTCTGCCACCTTTATCCTGAATCCAGCCTCTAAGGCCCTGAGTTGCTCCAGTTTTTCTGCCTTCTCGAGCTCAGATTGAGGTAGTTCAGTGAGTCTGAGTAAAACCCCCTTTCTGTAGCTATAGATACCAATATGTTTGTAAGCATAGATGGTATCTTCTGGTTCGAAACTGAAGCCACCTGTGGGTCTGATCTTTCCCCTGTAAAAAGGTATTGGAGCCCTTGAGAAATAAAGGGCAAATCCTTCTCTGTCAAATACCGCCTTTACCACATTCGGGTCAAATATCTCCTCTAAGCTACTGGTTTTCTTCACCAGTGTGCCCATATCTGCCCTTTGGTCCTCAAGAAGCCTTACAACTTCATCAACCATCTCACCATTTATGAGGGGTTCATCACCTTGAACATTTACCACCACATCACACTCAAGCCCTCTGGCTACCTCAGCAATCCTATCTGTCCCTGAAGGATGCTCTGCTGAGGTGAGTACCCCTTTCCCCCCAAAAGACTGGACAACACGGAGGACTTCCTCTGAATCGGTAGCCACTGTTACCTCATCCACCAGAGTAGCTCTTCTGCAGGCATTATACACATGCTGTATTAGGGGTTTACCCAGAAGCGGTGCTATCACCTTCCCAGGGAATCTGGTTGCTCCATATCTTGCAGGTATTATCACAACAGCCTTCATTTGTGAAACCATTTTAACTGTCAATCATAACTGACTTAGCATTCTCTATGAATCTCTTCAATTTATCATAGTCCTTTATCCCCTTTTCTGCCTCTACACCACTGCTTACATCTACTGCATAAGGCTTTACCTTCTCCACAGCCTCTATCACATTATCGGGTGTAAGGCCACCAGCAAGGATTATTATTCCCAGCCTGTTTGCCTTAACAGCAATATCCCAATCAAATCTCTCGCCTGTACCACCTGGTTTGTCAGGGCTGTATGTATCAAGAAGATAGGCCGAAACCCTATATCTATGAAGCAACTCAAGGTCTGCCATCTTCTTTATTCTTAATGCCTTTATTACCTTCTGCCAGCGAGCACAAAACTCTGGAGGCTCTTCTCCATGCAACTGGACTACATCTATACCTGTTGTCTCTATTGTCTCCTCAATCACTGAAGGCTGTTCATTAACAAACACGCCTACTGTTGTAACAAAAGGAGGCAGGCAGTGGATTATATTCCTTACAGTTTCAGGAGACACATATCTTGGACTATTTTTATAAAAGATAAAACCAAGGGCATCTGCCCCAAACTCAACCGCCTTCAATGCATCTTCAGTCCTGGTGATACCACAGATCTTTACCCTCACACGCCGCATTATTCTATCAATTCTCTATGGACCTTGACCCTGATCTCGTTCTTTATTGCGCCTACAAATGCCTCTAAGACCTTTTGCCTCTTCTCTGATAAAACTGCATTCTTTATGGTGTTGATAAACTCCTTGTTATCATTAAATCCAACCAGATCAATATCTGAGATATCCACTGTGTCCTGCACAAGAAAATTTATTTTTCTCAAGGTCAGCTCTCTTCTCTTTATTGCCTCGTAGTATCTGGGGCTCATTCTATTCAGTTCCAATATCCTGAGATAGATATCTCTTCTGAAGACACCGTCTCTTTTGAAAGCAGGTTCATTCATGATAGCCTCTTGTAGTTCTTTGTCAGTTACTGTAATGCCCATCTCTCTGGCCTTCAGTAGCAGCAGCCTCTCCTGAATTAATGTATCAAGGGTCATATTTTTTAGATCAAGCTTCTCTTCCATCTTCTCGTCAAACTTATCCCCGTACAACTGTCTGTAGTAGTCTCTTAGCCTGTCATAGGTTCTCCAGTATTCATCCAGATATATCTTCTCTTCACCAATCTCTACAAGCACAGGATTGGTGTTCTCATCAATAGGACCTATATAGAAAAATATAAAAGATATAATTACAAGGAAGAAGAAGACATAAAAGAATTTGGCATGTTTTCTCATAAATTGGAGCATTCAGGACCTCCTTAATAAAATCAATATCTTCCCTCAAAGTAATCCATAAGGATCTTTCTATGGTCAAAGGCAATTTTCTCTGGAAGTGTATCCTTTGTGAATACACCTACACCCTTTGCATCATCTCCTGCAACAGGGGAACCTTTTGCCTTAGCAATATATACCGTTGTGATGGTATGAAAGCGTGGGTCTCTACCTGGTTCAGAGTATGTATGAAACTGTCTCACCAGTTCAATATCAAGTCCTGTCTCCTCCCTAGCCTCTCTAAGTGCAGCCTCTTCGATGGATTCTCCATATTCCACAAATCCACCCGGAAGTGCCCACCCATAGGGAGGATTCTTCCTTTCAATAAGTATTATTCCATCTCCGATCTCTATTATTATATCAACTGTCGGAAGAGGATTCTTATATTTCTTCTCTGGTTCCACCTCTGTCTAATCTCCCTCTTTCTGAGGCTGCAGAGAGACAGCTCCTTCTGGTACAATTGTAGATATGGCATGTTTGTAAATCATCTGAAGGGCAGATTCTTTAAGAAGAATGACAAAGTTATCGAACCCCTTGATAACTCCCTTCAACCTTACACCATTTGTAAGATAAACTATTACAGGGGTTTTTTCCTTTCTTAAGTGGTTTAAAAAAACATCCTGAATATTTTGCGCCTTGTTTCCCATTTTTTTTCTCCTTTTTTGCAGTTTTGTTTAAGTATTTTAACTCAAAGAGGGCTCTGTCTTTCAAGCTAAATTTATAATCCAACTCTGGTGTAAGAGACTCTTTATTAGTTATGGTATAATGTTCGTAAAAAATTTTAATATTTAAGACCTTAACCCTTAGAGGAGGCCAGAAGTGATAGAGCATGAAGGTGCAGAAGAGACAAGAAGGAAAATACTATCATTGAAAGGTACTGAAAAGGGACTTAACCTTATAATAGAGTCATTCAAAGATAAAAGCTGGCGTGTTAGAAAGACCGCACTTGAGAGCCTACTTCAATCATATCCTCCAGAGACATTTATTGATAAACTTATAGAACTGCTGTATCTGGAGGACAACGCAGGGGCAAGAAACACGGCAATTGAGGCATTGATCAGAACAGGTAAAAAGGCGATTCCATATTTAATAAAGGCCTTTGAGACTGAAAATCATGATGTAAGAAAGTTTATTGTGGATATTCTCGGGAATATCGGAGGTAAAGAGACTATTCCTCTGTTACTTAGGGCTATTAATGATGAAGACGACAATGTTAGAGCCTCAGCAGTAGAGTATCTTGGAAAGATGAAAGAAGACTCGGTAGTAGAAGCACTTATTGATAAAGTAGCCTCTGCTGATACATGGGTGGCTTATCCAGCAATTGATGCCCTTGGGAAACTGGGTGACCCAAGGGCGGTTCCTGTACTGATTGAGGCTCTTCAGAACCGAAGTCTTACAGAGCCTGCTGTTAGAGCACTATCAATGATAGCAGAGCCAGAGACACTTGAGCATATAGTACCTTTTCTGAAGGACAAGAGACGCTCTATTCAAGAAGAAGTAATAAAGGCTATTGAGAGATTCTATAAAAAGGGAGTTGCTGGAGAGTATATTAAAGATACTCTTGAGAAACACCTCCAAGATGAGGCAGTTGATATTATACTAAAACATTCTGAGAGCAAAGTTAACGAGGTGAAGACATCGGCTATAGTGCTCTTGGGGATCCTCCAAGACAGAAGGGCTATTAGATATCTTGTAGAGATTTCTGAAGATGAGAGATTTAGAGATGTAGTAAAAGAGTCTTTGAGTTATTTAGCAAGGCATTATCCTGAAGTTGTGAGTGAGTATCTGAGAAAGGGATTCCCTGAAACCAGAAGAGTAGTTGCTGAGGTTATTGCCCAGCTAAGGGCACCGGTCTTTTATAAACCTCTTATGGAAGTGCTGGAGGATACAGATGGTCATGTGATCTCTATTGCAGCAAGAGGTCTTGGCTACATTGGCAACAAGGAGACTGTAGAGAAACTTCTTCCTTTGCTACGGCATCCCTATCCTGATGTGCAGGAATCTGTGGTTGATGCCTTATATAATCTGAGGGAGTATCTTGATATGGAAAGGATGCGAGAGATGTTAAAGGATGAGGATGGCAATATTCGTAAGAATACAGTGCTGTTATTTGGGAAGTGCAAGAAAACAGAATTCATAGAACCTATAGGAGAGCTTCTTAATGACCCCTTGGTGGAAGTAAGGAAAGTGGTAGTGTTGGCCCTTGGGATGATTGATACTCCTAAGGCTACAGATTATCTAAAAAGTGCCCTGACTGATGAATCAAGGGAGATAAGGGCACTGGCTACAGAGAGGTTAGCAGAGATAGGGGGTAGTGTCTTTGCCGAATCTGTGGTATTGATGACCAGAGACCATGATCCTTATGTAAGGGCGGCTGCTGCAAGGGCACTGTCTCATTTCACTGATGATGCATCGGTGCAGGCACTGATTGATCTCCTTTCTGATGAAAATGGATATGTAGTTACCCAGGCAGTGGAATCACTTGCCAAGACTGGACATGCAGAGGCGAAGGAAGCATTAATAGAGCTTCTACAGAATACCAAAGACAGAGAAATAAAAAGAACCACACTTCTTGCACTCTCTACATTTGAAAGTTCTGAAGATCTTATAAAACCATTTCTCTTAAGCGATGACTGGGTGTTGAGGTTTTCTGCTGTTAAGGCCCTACAGAAGATTGGGACAGAGAGTGCCAAGGCTGCCATAAGACAATTAAAGGAAATAGAGACTGATATAACTGTGCTTGAAGCAATTATGGAGGGATTGGGTGAGTAAAGACTCTGAGGTTCCTGAACTCTCAGTAGAGATATTTAGACTTATTAGGGAGCTGCTGAAGGAATACTGTGGTATCTTTTTTGATGATAGCTCAAGAGGGCTTCTGCAGAGAAGGCTATTAGGAAGACTGAAGCTCCATAATCTTTCCTCTTTCAGTGATTATTACAGGTTTCTCCTGTTTGATAAACAGAGAGACGAGGAACTGGCTGCTCTTATGGATATCCTTACTGTTAATGAGACTTACTTCTTTAGGGAGAAGAAACAGCTACTTGCCTTCAGTGAGGAGATTCTTTCTGAAATAAAAGAGAGAAAGAAGAATTCAAGAAGACTCCGAATATTTTCTGCAGGCTGTTCCACAGGGGAAGAACCCTATACCCTTGCAATTCTTATAAAAGAAAAAAACTATTTCAAAGACTGGCAAGTAGAAATCATTGGAGGAGATATTAACAGGAGGGTTTTACAGATTGCAAGAAATGGTGTTTATAGACAGAACTCTTTCAGGGCAACAGATCCCTACTATATTTATAAATACTTTGAGCCGATAGATAATGATAAGTATAAAATATCTGAAGAAATAAAAAAGATGGTAAAATTTAGTTATATTAATATACTCGATCCTTTTAAGCTAAGGTTTCTTGGGATGATGGATGTTGTTTTCTGTAGGAATGTTTTTATATATTTTGACAGTGAATCGAAAAAGAAGGCTGCTAATAATCTCTACAATATTATTCGACCTGGGGGATATCTCCTATTAGGACATGCAGAATCCCTAATCAATGTCTCTACAGAGTTTGTTCTGAAACACCTAAAACATGATCTTGTATATCAGAAACCAGAAAGAGGATAGTGGAAATGAAAGGTAAAAAGAGGACACTTGTGGTAGATGATTCTGCTTACAGTAGGCAGACGATAAAAGACATGCTTTCAAAGGAGCCTGATATTGAGGTTGTAGGTGTTGCAGTTAATGGAGTAGATGCCATTGACAAGACCCTCCGTTACAAACCTGATATTATAGTTCTTGACATAGAGATGCCTGTAATGGATGGCTTTGCTTTTTTGAGGTGGTTAATGATGGAAAGACCCACTCCTGTAATTATAGTAAGTTCAATAACAGACAATAAAACCCTCTTTAAGGCTTTGAATATGGGGGCTATTGATTTTGTATCTAAACCCACAAAAAGGGCTTCAACTAAACTAAGGAAAATAGAAGATGAGCTTATAATGAAGATCAGAAATATAGACAGTAAAAGTCTCCAGAAACTGAAAGACACTATCTACCTGAGTGATGAGGCTGGTGTAGATTACAGGGGCATTAAGCAGATAAGCCCCTCTGTTATTGCTATAGGGGCCTCTACTGGTGGACCACAGGCTATTGAGTATATTTTGAGAAATATCGGCAAAATACCTGTCTCTATCCTAATAAGTCAGCATATGCCCGCAGGTTATACCAAAACATTTGCTGAAAGACTTAATTCAGTGGCTCCACTGAAAGTAAAAGAAGCTGAAGATAATGAGATAATAAGACCTTATACTACATATATATGCCCCGGTGGTCATCATATGGAGGTTATAAACCGGGGAGGTAGCTTCAGAATCGCTCTAATTAAACCTTCTAAGAATGACAAATATGTGCCCTCTGTTGACAGACTAATGTCATCCGTTGCAAAACATTTCAAAAATAGGTCAATTGGTGTTATACTAACTGGTATGGGAGTTGATGGCAGAGAGGGGATAATGAAAATTTTTTCTCAGGGAGGTTATACTATAGCAGAGTCAGATGAGACAGCAGTGGTGTTTGGGATGCCCAAGGAAGCAATCAATGCAGGCACCATCAAGAAGGTGCTTCCCTTACAGAAGATACCAGAGGAACTTTTAAAGGTTCTTCAGGGTAGCTGATTTATGGAGAAGGATTCTATTTTGATGAAAAAGGCAGAGGAGTTTCTGAGCATCTTCAAGAAGGGAGAAGAATTTACGAAATCACTTCTTAAAGAAAATGAGCGCCTCAGATACAGGATAGCACAGCTTGAAGAAGCATTGAGACAGAGTACCAATGAAGCAAGAATTAAACTCTATGAAGAAAAGATACAGATCCTTGAGGAAGAGTTGAGATCCCTAAAGGAGAGATTTAGAGAGGTCGAGGAAGAGAATAAGAACTTCGCCCAGAGATACATTGAGGTAGAAGAGGAGAATAATAATCTTGCAAATCTCTATGTGGCAAGTTATCAACTCCATTCCACACTTGACTACTCTGAAGTTATAAAGATTGTGATAGAGATTATTATTAATCTTATTGGTGCAGAAAAATTTGCCGTGATGATAATAGATGAAAAGACAAATGAGCTTGTACCCGAAGCAGCAGAAGGGATAAATATAGATGAGATACCAAGGATACACCTGGGTGAAGGCATAATCGGCAGGGTGGCAAAAGAGGGTGAGAGTTATTTTGCTGATTCACTACTACATCCTGAGGAGATTGACCCTTATAATCCTTTAGTCTGTATTCCCTTGAAGATAAAAGAGCATGTTATTGGAGTGATTGTTATATATTCCTTTTTGATACAGAAGAGGGCATTCTCGAATGTGGATTATGAACTCTTCAACCTCCTCGCAGGTCATGCTGCTACTGCTATATTCTCCTCTCGGCTTTACACACAGTCTGAGAGAAAGCTGACAACCATACAGAGCTTTTTAGACCTACTCAAGGAGAAGCCCAAGAGATGAGGAGGGATTATGCCTAACATACTTGTTGTTGAAGATTCTCCAACAATGAGACAGTTAATTAGTTTTGCTATGAGAAGGTTACCCAATGCAAATGTGATTGAAGCTACTGATGGTGTGGATGCCTTGAAGAAGCTGTCAGAGGGCAGGAAGATAGACATTATCCTTGCAGATATCAATATGCCTGTGATGGATGGTCTGAAGCTTGTAAGCCTTGTGAGAGGCAACCCTGAGTACAAAGATATTCCAATAATTATTATAACCACTGAAGGTGCAGAAGAAGACAGAAGAAGGGCGATGGAGATAGGAGCAAATGCCTTTCTTGCAAAACCTATTCAGACACAGGAGCTGTTGAATACAGTAAAAAAACATCTTGGTCTTTTATAGGAGACTTAATATAGGGGCTTTGTCCCTATGTAAAGAACGGATGAACAGAGAATCCCTTTTTGTTCATCCATGAAAAAAGAAGGAGACAATCATGGCACAGGCAAAAGTAGGAGACAGAGTGAAAGTCCATTATACGGGCTTTCTGGAAGATGGAAGCATCTTTGATTCTTCACTGGATGGAGAACCCTTTGAACTCACCCTCGGTGAAGGAATGGTTATAAAGGGTTTTGAAGATGCTATAGTAGGTATGAGTGAAGGAGAGTCTAAAACCGTTTCAATCCCACCAGAGGATGCATATGGACCTTACAGGGAAGACCTCGTAATTGTTCTTGACAGGGCTGAGGTATCTCTTGGATTTGAGCCTATTGTTAATATGCCTCTAAAGTTACAATCTCCTGATGGGAAGGTGTTTAATGTATTTGTGAAGAGTGTAACACCTGAAACTATAGAACTGGATGCCAACCATCCCCTTGCGGGCAAGGAGCTCATATTTGAGATTAAACTGATAGAGATTGTAGCTTAAACGGTTAATACTTCTTCTAACCAAGATATGGTGAAAAATGATAAATGGATTAGGAGGATGGCCCTGAATGGGATGATAGAGCCCTTCAGTGACAGTCAGCTGAAGGGAGGGGTGGTGTCCTTTGGTGTAAGCTCCTATGGATATGATATGAGGATAGCTGATGAGTTCAAGATCTTCACCAATATCAATACAACGGTTGTTGATCCAAAGGCATTTGATCCACAGAGTTTTATAGACTTTAAAGGCAAAGAGTGTATAATACCCCCCAACTCTTTTGTTCTCGGCCGCTCAGTGGAGTATTTTAGGATTCCACGGGATGTAATAGTTATATGTCTTGGTAAGTCCACCTATGCAAGATGTGGAATAGTGGTCAATGTCACGCCTCTTGAACCTGAATGGGAGGGACATGTTACTATTGAAATCTCAAATACTACACCACTGCCTGCTAAGATATATGCAAATGAAGGCATAGCCCAATTAATATTCCTTGCAGCAGAAGAACCATGTGAGACCTCATATAAAGACAAAACCGGAAAATACCAAGCCCAGAAAGGTATAACCTTACCTAAGATATGAGTAGTATATCTGTGGAGGATAGGGTTATACTCGCCCTTGATGTCAGTAGCTCAGAGCAGGCCTTGAGTATTGTGGATAGATTCTCCTCAATGGTGAACACTTTTAAGGTGGGATTAGAGCTTTTTACTGCTGAGGGTCCTGGGATTATAGAGAAGATTCATCAGAGGAGTAAGAAGGTCTTTCTTGACCTTAAGTTTCATGATATACCCAATACAGTGGCAAGGGCTGCTGTACAGGCTACAAGGTTAGGGGTACATATGTTCAATCTCCACGCCTCTGGAGGTATGGAGATGATGAAGAGGGCAACAGAGGCAGTAGTAGAAACCTGTCTTAAAGAAAATCTTTCAAGACCCAAGATCCTTGCTGTTACAGTTCTTACAAGCATATCTGATGAAGAGTTCAGAAAAGAGATGGGATATCAACACAGTATTAGAACCCATGTGAAACATCTTGCAAATATGGCAGCAGAGGCAGGACTGGATGGTGTAGTAGCTTCGGGATATGAGGTCTCTCTTATCAGGAAAAAGATGGGAGAGGCCTTTATTATAGTTACTCCTGGCATCCGTCCTACCTGGATGCCCCCTGATGACCAGAAGAGAAAGGTTACCCCAAAGGAGGCAATAAGATTAGGGGCCGATTATCTGGTCTTGGGAAGGGCTGTTCTGGGTCAGAAAGACCCTGAAAAGGCACTTGAACTGATCAGGTTGGAGATACTGTCAGCTTGATGAAAGGCTTAGTATTCAGCACCACTGAAGCCATCAGACCCCTGTATGTAGAACTGTCCTATAAATCTCCTCTTAAGGTTTTTGAAGCATTCTCAGGTAAGGGCGTCATCCTCCTGGACAGCCCAAAAGGACCTGATAAGACCGCAAGATACTCCTTTGTGCTATTTGAGCCCTACAGGGAATTTAAAGTAAAAGAGGGCCGTATTGAGATCAGAGACAACAGAGGAAAGAGATCCCTTACAGGCAGACCTTTGAGTGTCTTGAGAGATTTGCTTAACTCCTATAGGCAGATTCCTGTTTCAGGACTCCCACCCTTTCAGGGAGGAGTGGTAGGATTGCTTAGTTATGACTTTGTCCATTATTTAGAAAGACTACCAAGAACTGTTGTTGATGATCTTATGATCCCCGATGCCCATTTCTTTTTCTATGATAGACTCTTTGCATTTGACAATACACAGGCGAAGGCATTTGCTATAGTCTGTCCTGGCACGAGAGACTCAGATGGGAAAGACTCATTGTCTAAAACAGAAGAGGTGCTTCAGAATATGGTCAAAGAATATCTCAATATAAAGGACGATAACAGTCCTTTGGTTCATTCACCGAAAAGGAAGAATATAGAGATCGTGAAAGAGCTAACAAAAGACCAATATATGGATATGGTTAAAGCTGCAAAGGCATATATAAAGGCAGGAGATATCTTTCAGGCAAACCTATCACAGAGGATCTGGAGCCCTTTTGATGAGAACCTTTCCTGGAGTCTATACTTAAGACTTAGAAGTATAAATCCTTCGCCATTCTGTTTTTATGCAGACATGGGAGAATACATCCTTGTGAGTTCTTCTCCTGAGAGACTTCTGAGATTACAAGGGAGGTTGGCTGAGACAAGGCCCATTGCAGGTACCAGACCGAGAGGAGCAGACAGAACTGAAGATGAGATAATGAGAGCTGAGCTGCTTCTTAATGAAAAAGAGAGGGCTGAACATATTATGCTTATCGATTTGGAGAGAAATGACCTCGGGAAGGTATGTGAATACGGTACTGTCCATGTGGATGAACTTATGATAACAGAAGACTACTCACATGTTATACATATAGTCTCAAATATAAGAGGCATCTTAGCCCAACCCTACGATGCCTTTAGTCTCATAAGGGCAGCCTTCCCAGGAGGCACCATCACGGGTGTACCAAAGGTCAGGTGTATGGAAATAATCGATGAACTTGAACCTGTAGCAAGGGGTCCATATACAGGCTCTTTCGGTTACATAGGATTCAATGGGAATATGGACCTTAACATAATTATCAGGACATTTGTCATAAAAGAAGGAAGGGCATTTGTACAAGCAGGTGCAGGAATAGTAGCTGACTCAGATCCTGAAAGGGAGTATTATGAAACTCTGAAGAAGGCAGAGGCCCTGCTGTTAAGTATTGAAAAGGTCTAACCGAAGAAGATCCATCTCTTCTTTTTCTTTGCGTTGTCAATAGAGTTTTTAATATCCTTCAGTAGTTTCAGTAGGTCATCCTGTTTTCTTGTATTCTCATGAAGGGACTCTCTCATACTTTCGATAGATAGCCTTAAATATTCAAGGGTAGAATCTATGTCTGTGCCGACATTGATTGTATTTTCAACCTTTTGTAAAAGGCCTTTTATCTCATTCAACAAGTCCAGGATCTTCTCATCTGCAATGCTTCTGTCAATAGAAGGGACAAATTCGGTCTCCTCTTTTTTTACTGTAGTTGGTTTTTCCTCCATTACTATATCTTCAGGAACTCTTTCCTCTTCAGGAGCAATATCTATTTTATGTTTTTTAGAAATATGTTTTAACAGAAGTTTTGTTATCTCCTGAAAGGTTTCTTTTACACCCCTGCCCTCTATAGCAACTGCCTCAAAATAAGGGTACCCTTTTTTATTCAAGTGAGAGTTTAGTTCCTCCACCAACATTATATCAGGCAGATCACGCTTGTTATACTGTATAACTATCGGGATATCATCGGGGTCTATATTATTCTCCCTGAGATTCTCACGCATATTCTCAAAACTCTGGATGTTCTCCTCCAAAAGGCTTCTCTGTGAGTCAGCCACGAATACTACTGCATCTGCGCCTTTCAGAACAAGCTTTCTTGTAGCATTGTACCTTACCTGTCCAGGTACAGTATATAATTGAAACCTTATGGAGAAGTCCTTAATCTTGCCAAGTTCAACAGGCATGAAATCGAAGAAAAGGGTTCTGTCAGCTTCTGTAGCAAGAGAGATGAGTTTTCCTTTTTTATCAGGCTCGATTACGGAATGGAGATACTGAAGATTGGTAGTCTTACCACTCAGGCCGGGTCCATAATAGACTATCTTTAGTGTTACCTCTTTTGTGGCATAATTAAATAGGGCCATTAGAGAATCCTTATCTTTTATTTACAGTGTTCTATAATGCTATCTTCGCCCAAAATCGCATATACACCATTTCTTGTACGATATTTTACTTTATACATTGCCTCATCAGCAAGCCTAAGAAGCTCCTCCTTGGATTTGGCACTTTCAGGATAAGAGGCTACACCAAAACTTGCTGTAACCTTTATATTGTAACCACTGTCTTTCAAGAAAACAGCCTCTGCAATCGCATTCCTTAACCTCTCTGCTACCTGTATTGCATACTTTGGTGAGGTCATTGGTAGTACAATAACAAACTCATCTCCCCCATATCTTGCTACGATATCTACTGAACGTAGTTTTTTCAGAAGCAGTTGTGCTACTTCTGCAAGCACTTTGCTACCCACGAGATGACCATACTTGTCATTAATGTCCTTGAAATAATCTATATCCATAAATATCAGAGAGACCGAGGTATTGTATCGTCCTGCCCTTTCTAACTCCACCTCCAATGTTCTGTTCAGATAACGGGTGTTGAATAACTTTGTTAAGTCATCTGTTATTGCCATCTCCTCCAGTTTCTGCCGTAGAAGAGCCATCTCAAAGGCAAGGCTTACCTGTTGGGAGACTTCGGTTATAAACCTTATGTCTTCTTCATTAAAGGTCCCTTTTTTCTTATTAATCAACTCGAATACCCCAATCAGCCCCTCTTTTCCTATCAGGGGAAAACAGAGGAGAGAGTTTGTCTTAAAACCTCGATGAATTGGTTCCTCTTCCTTAAATCTTCTGTCAGTGCTACAGTTGTCCACTATCACATATCTCTTCTTCTCTGCAACCCAGCCAGCAATTCCTTTCCCTGGGAGTATTCTGAATCCCTCCTGAAGTCCTTTCTTTTTTGAGGCTGCTGCTACAGTTAAATAATCAGACTCAGTATCTTTCAGAAAGACTATCCAATCCTTTGAGCCTGTCTCACGTTTGATCTCCTGCATTACCCCTCTGAGTAGTACATCCAGATCTGTAGACTCATTCATTATGGTTGTAAGAGACTTATAGACCCTTCTGTACTTCTCTGAGTATGCCAGTCTCTTACTGAGGAGCCTGCTCTCTTCATATAGCCTTTTCAGGTTGGTAAGTCCCTTTACGGCTAACCTGATCGAGCTACATTCAGGAGAACTTATAACTTCAGTGAACAGTCCCTTTGTTTTTATAGTTTTACTGTTTGTGAGGATAACCTTTGGATGGTCTTCAAATATATCCAGAAGATTCTTCATATCTGTCTCACTTATTCCATCATGGTCAATTAAGAGCACTTCAGTGGGACAGACTTTCTTTTTTATCTCATCAATGCTTACAAAGGAGAGTCTTTTGAATCTGCATCTCTTCAGAAGTGTTCTTAACTCACTCTTTTGGGATGTTATAACAGTTATTTCAGGCATTCACACCACAACATTTCTTATATTTCTTACCACTTCCACAGGGGCAGGGAGCATTACGGCCTATCTTACCCGTTTTCCTGACAGGGGTCCTATTTCCACCATCTCCACGGTTGTATGAGAGTCTTGTCTGTCTATGACGGGATACCCTTTCTGCCTCCTCCTCTGAGCGGATCTGAATCCTGTAGACCCTGGTAAGGACCTCTCTCTTTATCCTTTCAGTCATATCAGCAAACATCTCAAACGCTTCTCTTTTGTATTCAACCAGTGGGTCTCTCTGACCATAACCTCTAAGGCCTATCCCCTCCTTCAAATGGTCCATAGCAAGCAGGTGGTCCTTCCATTGGTTGTCTACAACCTGGAGGGTTATGACCTTTTCCAGGTATCTCATCAACTCTTCCCCAATCTCGCTTTCCTTGTTTGTATAATATTCTTTCAGGTCTGAGATAATCTTTTCTCTCAATGCCTCTATACCTTTGAAGTCTTCAAGCCCCTCAAGTTTTACGCCAAAGATCCCGTATATTGAATTGTTCAATTCTTTTATATCCCACTGTTCAGGATATCTATCCTCGGGGCAGTATCTATAGAGGAGTTCATCAATCACATCTTCAAGCATCTCCTCTATCCTGTCTTTTAGGCTATCAGAGGCAAGTATCTCTTTGCGGAATGCATATATTTCTGTCCTCTGTTTGTTCATTACATCATCATACTCAAGAAGATGTTTTCTTATCTCGAAATTGTGGGCTTCTACCCTCTTCTGGGCATTCTCAATAGCCTTTGTTACCATCCTGTTCTCAATAGGGACATCCTCCTCCATGCCCAGTTTGTTCATCAGTGTGGAGATCCTATCTGAACCGAATATCCTCATCAGGTCATCCTCAAGGGAAAGATAAAATCTTGAGGAGCCTGGATCACCCTGTCTACCAGAACGACCTCTCAACTGGTTATCAATCCTTCTTGCCTCATGTCTTTCTGTACCAATAATATGGAGTCCACCAGCCTCAATTACCTTCTGTTTGTCCCTTTCACATATCTCCTTAGCCTTCTCTAAGGCCTTCTGGAAGTCTTCGTCTGTAGGATTCTTTATATCTTTAATGAATTCCTTTGCCAGTCCTTCAGGATTACCGCCGAGTACAATATCTGTTCCTCTTCCTGCCATGTTTGTAGCTATTGTTACAGCACCTGGTCTGCCAGCCTGAGCGATTATTTCTGCCTCTTTCTCATGATACTTAGCATTAAGAACCGAGTGTGGAATACCCTTCTTTTTTAGCATCTTACTTAGCATTTCTGACTTCTCGATGGAGATAGTTCCTACAAGTACAGGCTGTCCCCTCCTGTAACACTCTTCTATCTCCTTTATAACAGCATTAAACTTTGCCCTCTCGGTTTTGTATATCACATCTGGGTAGTCCTTCCTTATCATTGGCTTGTTTGTAGGAATTACCACCACATCGAGATTGTATATCTTTGCAAACTCTTCTGCTTCTGTGTCGGCTGTGCCTGTCATGCCAGCCAACTTACGATACATGCGGAAGTAGTTCTGGAAAGTAATAGTAGCAAGGGTCTGGTTCTCGCTCTCAATTTTGACCCCTTCTTTTGCTTCTATTGCCTGATGGAGTCCATCAGACCATCTTCTTCCAGGCATTAGCCTGCCTGTGAACTCGTCTACTATTATTACTTGGCCATTTTTTACCACATAATCCACATCCTTTTTGAAGAGATAATGTGCCTTAAGGGCCTGAAGCACATGATGTACCAATTCTATGTTTACAGGGTCAAAGAGATTGTCTACACCAAGAAGCTTTTCCACCTTGATGCTACCTTCTTCAGTAAGGATGGCTGTTCTTGCCTTCTCATCAATGGTGAAATCCACATCCTTTTTGAGTTTCGGAATTATTCTGTTTATTTTGTAGTACTTATCAGTGGATTCCTCAGAAGGCCCAGAGATGATCAAAGGTGTTCTCGCTTCATCAATAAGGATGCTGTCAACTTCATCAACAATAGCATAATTGAGTTCTCTCTGGCAGTAGTCGTTTATATCGTATTTCATATTGTCTCTAAGATAGTCAAATCCAAACTCATTGTTTGTACCATAGGTAACATCGGCAAGATAGGCCTCCTTCCTCGAACAGGGCCTCAACCTGTCATATCTCTTGTCTTCAGAACGGAATGTAGGGTCATAGAGGAATGAGGCATCATGCTGAATTACCCCTACGGTCAATCCGAGATGGTGATAAACAGGCCCCATCCACTGGGTATCCCTTTTGGCAAGGTAGTCATTAACAGTTACAACATGGACCCCTCTTCCTTCAAGGGCATTGAGATATACAGCCAGGGTTGCCACAAGGGTCTTACCTTCACCCGTTTTCATCTCAGCTATTTTCCCTTCATGCAGTACAATCCCCCCAATCAACTGTACATCAAAGTGACGCATTCCTATCTTTCTTTTTGCTGTTTCTCTAACAATAGCAAATGCCTCAATGAGTAGGTCATCAAGGGTCTCTCCCTTCTGAAGCCTCTCTTTAAACTCGTCTGTCTTTTTTCTCAGTTCAGTATCAGAGAGCTTCTGTATATCTGGCTCTAAGGCATTAATTTTATGGACTATAGGCCAGAGACGTTTCAGTTCCCTCTCATTTTTTGTGCCAAAGAGTTTTTTAAGGACAAGATTGACCATAATTTAATATTAAATTAATACTAAGGTTTTATTCAACTTATGCATTAATTTTCGGAATGATAAAAGAATTCTTTAGATGTCCTATAAATATCTTTGATAATCTTTCTTCAAATTTTCTTCGCATTTGCATAGTAGAGTGAATGAAAGAGGGAAAGGGGGTGAGCAGAGTGAGGATCAGGAAAGTTACAAAAAATGATTCTTCTATTTGCAAATGCCATAGCTCATGCTAAAAGGGATTTTCAAGAATTCAGAAACTGGATTGTACTTATTAGTAGAGGGTATAATAACCTTTAAATGGCTGACAGAATTCTGATAGGTCATGGCAGTGGTGGAAAGTTAATGCACCAGCTCCTGCGAAATCTCATCTCTCCATTGACTGGTATAGAAGAGCTTCTGGACTCAGCGGTCTTGGATATCAATACCTGCAAGATAGCCTTCACCACAGACAGTTATGTAGTATCTCCCCTCTTCTTTCCTGGTGGTGATATAGGTACACTTGCAGTTAATGGTACAGTAAATGACCTCTCTGTAGTGGGAGCAGAACCCCTGTTTCTGTCTCTTGGACTTATACTCGAGGAAGGTTTTGAATTGAAACACCTTGAAAGAATTCTTATGTCTATAAAGTCTTCTGCAGAGGCTGCAGGAATTAAAGTGGTTACTGGAGACACAAAGGTGGTGAATAAAGGGAAGGGAGATGGGATATTTATAAACACCTCTGGAATAGGCATCATAAAAGGGGAGGTAGAGCTTACACCTAAGAATGTTAGACCTGGTGATAGAGTAATTGTTACTGGTCCGATCGGCAATCACGGGGTTGCTGTAATGGCCGAAAGGAACAGTCTTAAATTTGATCCCCCTCTTTATAGCGATACAAGGGCATTAAATGACCTTGTGAGAGAGATCCTGAAGGCTGGTAAGGCAGTACATGTAATGAGAGACCCCACCAGAGGAGGACTCGCTACAACATTAAAGGAGATAGCAGAAGAGGCATCTGTATGTATTGAGATTGAGGAGACAAGGATTCCCATAATGCCTCAGGTGAGGGGGGCCTGTGAGATCCTGGGTCTTGATCCCCTGTTTGTGGCTAATGAGGGTATCATTGTTGCTTTTGTAGAGGAGGATATGGCAGAATCTTTACTTGAGACAATAAGAGCACACCCAAAAGGTAAAGAGGCTGAGATGATAGGTATAGTTAGAGCATCGCCTGAAGGCATGGTACTTCTTAACACAGAAATGGGTGGTACGAGAATGATCGAAATGTTAAGTGGAGAACAGTTGCCAAGAATATGTTAGTGAGGAGTCTGAAGAGTGTATAGAGTCCTGATAATAGCCCTGCTTGTGGTTATGGTTCTTTCTCTCATATCATGCAGCAAGAAGCCCGCTGCTGTGGTAAATGATGAAGAGATTTCGATAGATGACTTCCAAAGACAGCTCGGTCAGCGGATGGAGGCTCATAAGGCTCAAGGGATTCCAGTTAATGAGGAGGCATTGAAGAATGCAGTGATAGAAGAGATGATTGGTAAAAAACTGCTTCTTCAGGCAGCAAGAGAGAAAAATATAACTATATCAGACACAGAGCTTAAGAGTGCATTAGAAGAGATAAAGGCCCGTCTCGGGGAACAGAAAATACAAGAAGCCTTGAGAAGATGGAACCTTACAGAACAACAGTACCGCCAGATGGTCAAAGAGGAGTTGATTATTGAGAAATATATAAGCCAACTCGTCCCTGAGGATTCTATAAAGGAAGAAGAGATGAAAAAATATTATAACGAGAGCCCTAAACCCTTTATCAAACCAGCAAGAGTTCAGGTAAGGATTATTCAGGTTGACACTGAGAAAGAAGCCAGAGAGTTATATGATGAATGGAAAAGGAGCAATATGGAATTTGATGAGTTTGCTGAGAAAGTGAGCAGAGAAGGCAGGGCTGTGGTAACTCAGTATGGATGGATACAACCCACCTTTTTCAGTGATGCCATCAGAGATGCCTTGGAAGAGTTAAAAGAAGGCGAAGTAGGAGGTCCTTATCGGGGCAAGGGCGGGTATTATATACTTAGAGTGAAAAAGAGAGAGCCTGAAAGGGTTATGTCTTATGAGGAAGCTAAGGATCAGATTAAGGCCTTGCTCTTGAGGCAGAGGAGAGAGGCTACAAAGGTACACCTTATAACAGAGAGAAAAAAGAAGTCTAAAATACAAGTATATGTGAGATAACAGAGAAAGAGAAATGGAGAAGGTGGTTTTACATCTCAAGAATGGTACTCTTGTGAAGGGGTTTTTAGTTCAGTTTAATGAAGAAGCAGATGAGTTAAGGATTCTTACACGTAAGGGATATACTGAGAGATTTTATATTGATGATCTAAAAGCCATTTTTTTTGTTAAAACCTTCGAGGGTAAACCAAAATACAGAGAGACTAAACGGTATGAAGAGATAGAGTTTAAAGGCAAAAGGATATATATAAAATTCTATGATGGAGAAAGTATCCTTGGGTATTTACAGGGAGAGTTCCCTTGGAAGAAGGGATTTCATCTTTCAGTGCAGAATCCTCATAAAAAGGGATTCTTTATTGTGCCGGTAGACAAACAGAGTAATAACAAAAAGATATTTGTGGTGATATCTTCAGTGGAGGATGTGGCGCTGTTATGAAAAGAACAATCATAACATTGACGATTATATTTTTTATGCCTGGATTAACAGATGCGGCTGTATTGATAGACAGGATAGTTGCTATGGTTGATGGTGATGCTATAACATGGAGTGAGGTTTACAAGAGGATAGAGTTTGAGTATTCAGATGTGCTGCAAGGATTGACACCAGAGCAGAGGAGGGAGTTTATTCAGCAGAAAGAGAGGGAGTTCTTAGAAAGGATTATAGATATAAAGGTGCAACTTAAAGAGGCCTTAAAGGAGAATATTACTGCTACTGATAGAGATGTTGACAAGACAATAGCAGAGATAAGAAAAAAATATGGACTTGGTGAGGTAGAATTCAGGGAAGTGATAATGAGACAGGGGCTGACATATGATGAATATAGAGAAATTATTAGAGAACAGCTAACTATCAACAAGTTTTTGACTCTTAAGCTTAAGAGTAATATTCTTGTTTCAGAAGAAGAGATCGATAGATATATAAAAGAACATCCAGAAGAGTTGGAAGGTGCTGAAGGTTATATCCTGAGGCAGATCTTCATAAGATCAGGAGAGGATGGTGAGAAAAAGGTTAAAGAGGTGCTGCAACTGCTCAAAGAAGGAGTACCCTTTGATCTCGTGGCACAGAAATACTCAGAAGGCCCGAATAGCAAAGAAGGAGGGGTGATGGGATTTGTGAAAAAGACGGATCTTGATAAGAGGTTTGTAGAGGCCTTAGAAAGTATTAAAGAGGGTGAGTATACAGAGCCCTTAAAGAGTAAAAGAGGGTTCCATATACTTTATTTAGAGAGGAAAATAATGCCGAATATATCCATAAAGGAGAGGATAAGGAATAAGCTGATTGAGATGAAGGCGCAACAGAGGTATCAACAATGGATAAAAGAACTAAGGAAAAAATATTTTATACAGATAAAGATTTAAGACTTTATGAAATCAATCCTAACACTTGCAGGTTCTGATCCCTCTGGAGGAGCTGGAGTACAGATAGACATAAGAGTCTTTTACCGTCTTGGTCTTCATCCCTTTTCAGTAATAACAGCGATTACCGTCCAGAATACCCTTTCGGTTTTTAAAGTTATACCTGTAGATGATATATACATAAAAGAACAGATTGAGGCTATTCTGAAGGATACAGATATTGAGGTGGTAAAGACAGGAATGATATATACAGAATCTGCGGTCAAGACAATAGCAGAGACTCTGGACAGAAGAGATATAACTCTTGTTATTGATCCAGTAACTGTTTCTTCCACGGGCACACCGCTTCAGGAGGAGGGGGTGCTCCAGAGTATTGTTGAATATCTTCTGCCTATGGCTGCGTTTGTTACACCAAACATCAATGAGGCATCTCTGATATCAGGCATAGAGATCCTGAACAGAGATGATATGATCAGGGCAGCAGAGAAGATCTATTCCTTTGGAGTAAAGAATGTGGTAATCAAAGGAGGTCATATGGAGGGTGAAGAGAGTGAAGACCTTTTTTTTGATGGTGTTAATATTAAGTGGTTGTCCTCTGAGAGAGTAAAGGGCAGGTATCATGGAACAGGATGTGTTTTCTCCTCTGCTCTCGCCTCTTATCTTGCTCTGGGAAATCCGGCTGATAAGGCAACTGCACTTGCAAAAGGGTTTGTATTAGAAGCAATTAAAAGGGCATACAGTCCTGGCAGAGGAATGGCTATACTTGGAGTATAATGTCAAGAGATACTGTAAAATTCAGGTGTCAGGCCTGTGGTTATGTAACAACAAAATGGATGGGTAGATGTCCTGACTGTGGTACATGGAATAGTATTATTGAAGAATCCTCAATAAAAGGACATACAAAGAGTGTCCAGGATATAGAACCTATCCCCCTGTCTGATGTCTCCTTTAGTGAGGATACGAGGGTGTCAACTGGCATAAAAGAGCTTGATAGAGTGCTTGGAGGGGGAATAGTTTCAGGTTCTGTGGTTTTGATAGGTGGGGACCCTGGGGTTGGAAAATCCACTTTGCTCCTACAGACAATGGCAGGTCTTCTGAGGGATTCCTCTGCAAGAGGGCTTTATGTATCAGCAGAGGAGTCAGCCCAACAGGTGAAACTCCGTTCCAACAGGTTAGGGATTGATACAAAGAATATACTTGTCTTGCCCGAGACAAGAATAGAGAAGGTCTTGGATTATATAGAAAGAATAAAGCCAGCCTTGGTTGTGGTTGACTCTATACAGACAATCTATACTGAGACACTAAGCTCTGCTCCAGGTACTGTCGCACAGGTAAGGGAATGTTCAGCAAAGCTTACAGTATCTGCAAAAAGGTATAATATCCCTCTTTTTATAATAGGACATGTAACAAAGGAAGGGGCTATTGCTGGTCCAAGGGTACTTGAACATATTGTGGATACAGTATTGTATTTTGAGGGTGACAAATCCCAGGCATTCAGGATTCTCAGGGCTGTCAAGAATAGGTTTGGCTCTACAAATGAAATAGGGGTATTTGAGATGACTGATTCTGGGTTAAAGGAGGTAAAGAACCCTTCTGAACTCTTTCTTTCAGGACAGGAAACCCCATCCCCTGGTACAGTACTTACTGCCACACTGGAAGGCACAAGGTCTATAATTATCGAGATTCAGGCACTTGTTACTCCAACCACCTTTGGGATGCCCAGAAGAACATCTATTGGTGTGGATGTCCAGAGAAGTAACCTTCTTATTGCTGTTCTTGAGAAAATAGGAGGGTTACACCTGGGACTTTCTGATATTTATGTTAATGTTGTTGGCGGGTTAAGGGTATTTGAACCTGCTGTTGACCTTGCTGTAGCCATGGCAATTGCTACATCATTCAGAAACGCTACTGTTGATAGAGATACAATACTTATCGGGGAGATAGGCCTTTCTGGTGAGGTAAGGGCAGTGAGTCAGATAGAGACACGTCTGAAAGAGGCAGAAAAGATAGGTCTGAAAAAGGCAGTTATCCCCCAAACAAATTTAAGCTCCAGAATATCCACAACTATGCAGCTTTCTGGTGTAAAGAATATCAGAGAAGTCCTTGAGATGACCCGATGAGGATCAGGATTCCTTTTTCAGACCGAGATCAATTACTACTGTTTCAATAATCTCTACCCCGATCTCCTTCTGCTTCATCAGATATCCCTCAAGCAGTGCATTATCACAAATTGTATTTATCAGCCTTGGTATCCCCCTTGAATATCTATATATCATTTTTAATGCCTCATTGGTGAAGACCTCACTGCTTGAACCAGCCACATGCATCCTGTGGTGTATATACTCAATAGCATTCTCTTCTGAAAAGGGCTCCAGTTTTACCCTAATAGCAACCCTCTGTTTGAGGGGTTCATCCAGAGTAAGTACATCCTCCAACTCTGGCAGACCAAAAAAGATAAAATTGGCCAATTTGCCATCAGGGGTCTCCATATTAAGCAGACCTCTAAATTCCTCCATCAGTTCCCTGGAATTTAACATCTGTACCTCATCGATAAGAATCACAGCCTTTTTACCCATCTCATAGAGTTCATGAAGCCTACGGTATATCTGCCCCAGAATATCTACTTTGCTCTCTTTCACATTATTCACACCCAATTGCATGGCAAACTTCTTCAGGAGCCAGTCTGAACTAACAGAGGAGTGTATTACCACTAAAAGGGTTGCCTCGTAGTGTTCTTCATCAAGTTCATCAAGCAATCTGCGGGCAAGGGTGGTCTTCCCTGTACCTATATCCCCGATTACAACTGCAAGTCCAAGCCTTCTGTCTATAGCATACTTGAGCTTTGTAAGGGCTTCTGAATGCTGTGTGCTATTGTAGTAAAACCTGTTATCTACTACATTTGAGAATGGATGTTCTCTAAGGCCATAGAAATCAAGATAATTCACTATGCCCCCCTCTCGTTAAATATAAGATATCCTGTTTTTCTTGGGTGGAGGAGGTTGTTGATCATTTTTGTCTTTTGCTTCCTCTATTTCCGCTTCAAGCATTGCCTTAAGTGTATTCACTTTCTCATCAACTCCTCTGAATTTTGAATTCCAGCCGTATATTTCTACGTATATATCAAGGGCCCTTTTGAGGTCACCACTCTTTTCATAAGCTTCAGCAAGGTCATACTTTATACTCCAGTAACTCTCATCTTTACTTTCTAAACTATTCAGTGCTTCCTTCAGTGTATCAATAGCAAGAGAATACAATCCCTTCTCAATATAGCAGAGCCCCAAGATGCTTAAAACCTGTACTTTCCTGTTGGGGTCATGTCGTGCAATCTGAAACTCCTTTATGGCATCATCTATTAGTCCCATCTCCTTATAAGCAATGCCGAGATTATAATGTGTTTCATAGTCTTCCTCTTCGATCTCATCCGCTATCCCCTTCTTAAACTCTTCAAATATCTCCATCACTTCTGAGTCAAGCAGCGGTTCAGGAGAAGCAGTATCATCCTCTACCACTGCCTTTATCTCTTCTGGTTCAAAGAGTGTCTCTGTAGATTCTGTACTAATGGTCTCTTGAGTCTCCTGCTGCTCTACAGATAGCTCTTCTCCAAGGCTTTTTCTGATTGCATCAATTCTTTCTTTTAGGAAGATGTCATCTGGTTTTTTCTCAAAAAGTCTCTCATATATTTCAAGGGCATTCTTCAGAAGCCCTTGTCTGTAATAGAATTCTGCCTCAGAGAGTGCTTCAGAATACTCAGTTGTAGTAGGAGATGGTTCTACTTCTGGAGAACTTACTTCCTCTTCTGTTTCAAATCCCTTCAATTCTGTACCAATAAACTCCTCTTCTTTGTCCTTAGAGATAAACTCCTCTGTGGCCTTACTCAACTCTATAAGTCTTGGATCCGTAGGATCAATCTCGAAGGCCTCTCTTAAAGCCTGCTCTTTCTGCTGGAGGTCTCCCGCCCTTTCATATAGCTTGGATAATGCCAGACATTCTGCAATTGCCCTTTCTTTATCGTTTATCTCAATATAGAGGTCTTTGAGCCGTTTGTGCACCTCGATACTCTCTGGTGACTCAACTTTTAATTTTTCAAGAAGATCAATTGCCTCCTCAGTGAGTCCATATCTAAGGAATATGTCTACATCAATAAGCTTTTCTTCCAGGGATTTTGTTTCAGGCTCTTCTGTCTCTGGTTCTTCAGCCAGTTCTTCTTCTGGTGTCAACTCTGCTATTTTTGTAATTAATGATTCATCATCAGGTCTATACTGAAGGGCGCTCTGATAGAGTTTTAATGCCTCTTCAGTATCACCCTTGTCTCTTTTTATATCACCAAGTTTTATCAGCTCTTCTGCCAGTTTGTTATAATTATCTTGCTCTGTATAAAGTTGTATCAGTCTCTCTGTAAATTCTTCTGGAGAAAGGTCTCTGTATTTCTCCAGCAATCTTATAGCCTCTTCAACTCTGTTGTGTAGAAGCTTCCTGTCTACTAATTTATTTACTGACTGTAGGGCAAGTTCCTTAGAATTTTCCTGTAAATATATATCACTGAGTAGCTCGAGCAATCTGTCATGAACAGTATCTTCTATGAATTCCTCAGAAGAGAGTGCTTCATTGATCAGATCTTTTGCATCTTCTGTCTTGCCCAGTTTAAACAACAACTCTGATAGTCTGACCTTAAAGGATGGATTTTCTGGAAAGAGTTCCAGTGCCTTCTCCAGAAGACTCTCTGCCTCTTCGTACATCTCATGCTGCATATAAAACCTATAGAGTTCATTATAGGTTTCCTCAAAACGTGGATAAATCTCAATAGATTTCTCAAAATACTCCTTGGCAGAGTTTATCTCACCTTTTTCTTTATAGAGTCTTCCAATGTTTAAATACTCTCTTGAAGCCTCTTCTAAGAAGCCTTCTTTGTGGAGATAATTGGCAAGTTTTATTCTTAATGACAAGTTTTCAGGAACAATACCTATTATTTTTTCGCATACTTCGGATAGCTCTTTGTTTTTCCCCTCTTTTGCATAACTGTCTATTGCACCAAGGTAGAACTTTACTGCTTCATTTATCAGTCCTCTTTCTTTGTAGAGGTCTCCTGTGGAGATAAGGGCCTTTGCCTCAGCAGGATTTATATTTAATATCTTTTTATAGATTGCTTGGGCCTTTGTAAAGAAGCCATCTTCTTTAAATTTCTCAGCTGCCCTGTGGAAAAACTCAATCGCTTTCTCTGATTGTCCTTTTCTTAGATAGAGATCTCCAATGGTATTAAAAATATTTCCATCAGGATTTTCAGCTACATACTCTTCCCATAGCTGTATAGCTCTGTCAATCTGTCCCTTAGACAGGGCCTTCTGCACCTCTCTGAACACATGTGTTTTGTCTTTCATTATGATACTCTCTAAAATTTTTTATATGAAAAAAGTTATTGTTTAGATTATCAATAACACTTTCTATAAGTCAACAATTCTGGGAATCCTTTATCTCCAAGCTAATATCTACAGCCTTTGCAGAATGGGTTAATGCACCAATAGAGATAAAATCCACACCTGTTTCTGCTAACTCCCGAATATTATCGAGACTTACCCCTCCGGAGACCTCGACCATAACGGAAGGGTTTTGCTGTCTAATTAAACTCACAGCTTCTTTTATCTCCCTTAATGACATATTATCAAGCATTATTATATCTACACCTTCTTGGAGGGCCTCTTTCACCTGTTCTATTGTTTCTGCTTCAACCTCTATCTTGAGCATCCTTGTCCCGTAATCTCTGACCCTTCTCACAGCCTCTCTTATGCCTCCTGATGCTTTTATATGATTGTCCTTTATCAGTATCCCGTCATAAAGTCCCATTCTATGGTTCAGTCCTCCTCCTACCTTAACTGCGTATTTCTCAAACATACGCATGTTAGGGGTGGTCTTTCTTGTATCAAGGATTCTCACCCCTGTATCCTTTACTTTTTCCACGAATCTCCTTGTAAGAGTAGCAATTCCTGAGAGTCTCTGCAGAATATTAAGCGCAGTCCTTTCTGCTTTAAGAATTGAAGCAGTCTTGCCTTCAATGGTGGCTATTACTTCATCCCTTCTCAAAATACTACCATCATCTAACTTTTTAATAAAATATAAATTAGGATCTACAAGATGAAAGAGTTCCTCCACAAGGGGCATGCCTGCAAGAACAAATTCCTCCTTTGCAATAATATCAGCTCTTGAGACATGAGAGTTGGTTATACAGGCATTGGTGGTTATATCACCACTGCCTATGTCTTCCTGCAAAGCCCTTCTGAGGAAATCCTTGATACTCTCCTTCTCCATTGGCGGTTAGATTATGAAAGGTTTTAAAAAGTTATCTCTTTTTTAGCAGAGAGAAGAAACCGATCACTCCACTGAGAACTGCCCCTAAGGAGAGCACTGACTTCCAGTCAAACAATGTCTGGACATCTCCCTCCACCTTTTTAGCAATCAGTATAAGGGTCTTTGTGTCTGAAGTTTGGAGATTATTGGCTGCAATTAGAGAACTGAGGCTTCCACTTACCTTGGTCTCACCAGAGGAGAATATGAATGGTGCTAAGGAGGACTGAACTGTAGCGCTTTCTGACACAGTAACTCCACATATGCTCTGATTAATCTCCATAGAGTCTGCCTTTGCAATACAGAAAGCTCCCTGTGTAACCTCGATCCTTTCACCATCAATACTCAATGCCCCCACCTGTTGTAATTCTATATGTCCTCCTTCCACAGAACGGACAGTGCTCTGTGATACATTAACAAATTCAGCATCAACAAGCCCGAGGTTCTTATTTTCTATTTCTTCCTTTTTGCCCTCTTTACTCATCAATCACCTCTTACTTCCTCAAGTTTATTTATGCTCTCTAAGAGTCTCTCCCGTTTCTGCATAAATTCATTATATCTGATTTTCTCTTTTTCTACAACCTCCTTTGGAGCCTTCTTTATAAAGTCCTCATTGAGAAGTTTTCTGTCAAGCAGTGAGATAGTGTCTTCTATCTTTCTTAAGTCCTTCTGTAGTCTTTTCAACTCAGTATCAATATCTAAGAGGCCCTCAAGAGGTATATATACCTCGGAGGATGACCTTACCTCTAAGGCAGAACCTTTCTGTCTCTCAACCTTAGAATCGATAATCAGTTCTGAGACATTTGCAAGTCTTTTTATGTACTGGCTGTTGTCCTGAAGAACAGCTTCTGTATCTTTACTAAAGGGTTTAACAATTGCCTTCAGTTGAGTCGAGGGAGAGATGTTCAGTTCTCCTCTTATACTTCTTATACCCGTTATTACCTCCATTATCTCGGCCATTCTTTTTTCCACCTCTTCATCTATCTCTTCATACAAAGGATATTCTGCTATCATGATACTCTTCTGCCTCTGTCCTGGCAAGTTCTGCCATAGTTCTTCTGTTACAAAGGGCATAAAAGGATGAAGTAACCTTAAGGAGACATCAAGAACAAAGAGGAGACAGTTCTGGGTTGCTCTTCGTAAGAGTTGATTCTCTTTACCGTATATAATAGGTTTTGAAAACTCTATATACCAATCACAGAATTCATGCCATATAAAATGGTAAATCGCATGTGCAGCTTCATTGAATCTGTATTCCTTCAGTGCACTGTCAATCTCCTTTGTTGTTTTACTAAGACGGCTTATTATCCACCTTCCAGGAATATCGAGTTTCTTCTTCCAGTTCTTCTCAGAAAGTATCTCATTCTCCTCATCCTCAATATTCATTAGAATAAACTTTGAGGCATTCCAGAGTTTATTGATAAAGTTTTTATATCCTTCCACCCTGTCTTCTGAGAATTTTATGTCTCTACCCTGCGCAGCAAAGGCTGCCAGGGTGAATCTAAAGGCGTCGGCTCCATAGCGGTCTATCATATCGAGGGGGTCTATCACATTCCCCTTTGATTTGCTCATCTTCTGTCCTTTGGCATCTCTTACAAGGGCATGGATGTATACATCCCTGAAGGGTACATCATTCATGAATTTTAGGCCCATCATTATCATCCTGGCGACCCAGAAGAAGAGGATATCAAATCCTGTAACAAGCACATCTGTAGGATAGAAGGTCTTCAGATCCGATGTCTCCTTAGGCCAGCCGAGTGTAGAGAAAGGCCATAAGGCTGAGGAGAACCATGTATCAAGTACATCAGGGTCTCTGATCAATTCAGGACTGTTACAGACAGGACATCTTTCAGGAGTTTCTCTCATACATATAGGTCTTACAGATTGATCAATTTTCACCCTGTTTGCAAACTTCATTATCTCTTCAGATGTGGCCCCTCTTAGTCTAAGCTCTGTATAAGTGCCTCCCAAAACCTTTTCACCACCTATCTCTAAGGGTCTATAAAATGTGATTGATATAAGGTCTCCCTGGTGTTGTCCTTCATCAGTTTTACAGTAAGGACAATACCATACAGGGATCTGATGACCCCACCATATCTGTCTTGAGATACACCAGTCCTTTATATTCTCCATCCATGCAAAATAGCTGTTTATCCATCCCTCAGGTATAATTCTCACCTTTGATTGTCTTACAACCTTTATAGCCTCTTCTGCAATCTCTTTAACATTGAGATACCATTGGATTGTAGATTGGGGTTCGATGACGGTCTTACATCTATAACAATGGCCTACAGAGTGTGTATACTTCTGTTCTTTCTCTATCAGTCCCTGCTCTTTAAGGTCTTCCAGCACCTTCTTCCTGCACTCATATCTATCCAGTCCAGCATACCGTTTCCCTGCTTCATCGGTCATTTTCGCGTTCTCATCTATTACAGTTATGAATGGCAGAGGAGGAGACTGTCTTTTGGCTATAGCCTCATCGTTAAAATCATGTGCTGGAGTAACCTTTACTGCACCTGTTCCAAACTCAGGGTCAACCTCTTCATCGGCTATTACAGGAATTTCTCTGTTAGTAAGAGGCAATTTCAGCATCTTTCCTACCAATCCCTTGTATCTGGGATCTTCAGGATGTACTGCTACTGCAACATCGCCAAGCATCGTCTCAGGTCTTGTGGTTGCCACAACAATATATCCATCCCCCTCTACAAAGGGGTATCTTATATATGTGAGCCTTCCCTCAAGTTCTTCGTGTTCTACCTCAAGATCAGACAGAGCAGTATGGCATCTGGGGCACCAGTTTATCAGCCTGAGGTCTCTGTAGATAAGACCTTCTTCAAATAATCTAACGAACACCTCTTTAACTGCTCTTGATAGCCCCTCATCAAGGGTGAATCTCTGCCGTTGCCAGTCACAGGAGGCCCCAATTCTTTTGAGTTGTGTGATTATCCTTTCTCCATACTCATCCTTCCACCTCCACACCCTTTCTATAAAGGCCTCTCTTCCGAGAGTATACCTGTCAAGCCCCTCCTTGGCTATTTCTCTCTCAACCACATTCTGTGTTGCAATCCCTGCATGGTCTGTACCAGGCACCCATAGGGTTCTGTATCCCTGCATCCTCTTCCATCTGATGAGTATATCCTGCAGAGTAACATTCAATGCGTGCCCCATATGAAGAGAACCTGTAACATTAGGTGGTGGAATAACTATACAGTAGGGTTTTCCTTCGGGATTAATCTCAGGCCTGAAATAGCCTTCCCTTTCCCAGAGCTCATACCATTTCATCTCATCAGTAGGATTATAAACCTTAGGAAGACGTGCCATGGTATACACCTCACCTTATCGATATCTTTAGAGTATTCTGTCTCTTCTATTCAACAAACAAGCAAGCCATAGGCTTGCTTGAATTCATTCTCCAGAGCAGTTTTCACTTTATAAATTTATTGCTGCTAAAATGTAGACTTTATCTTTTCTATCTCCTTTGTTATTATTGTTTCTGCTAAATCTGGTACAGTCTCCCAGATTATCTTCTCGATCTCTTTTCTGAAATTGGATGTTAACTCCTCGACCGCTTTCTTGATAGACTCCTCTACTACAGGAGAGACCCTCTCAGCAAATAGCTTCTCTAAATGAGAACTTATAGACTTATCAAGTGATTCTGAAACAAGACGTTCTGTCTCCACAGCATTCAGCATCTGGTCTACTTTGCTGCTGACAACATCATTCAGGGTTTCTGCGAATCTGTCTTCTGTTAGAGTTGAGAACACCTCTTCAGCCTTTTCTTTTATTGCATCCATAAGTGCCTTTGTCATCTCCTCTTTTGAAACCGCCTCTTCTTCTATTGTTTTCTTTTCTTCTTCAGCAACAGGCTCTTCTGGTACAGTCACCTGCTCTGCAGGAGATTCCTCAAATGAAGGGATTTCTTCAGAAGGAGCCTCTTCTTTGGCTTCTCCAGGTGTAGCCTCTGTTTCCTCTACAGGGATTTCTTCTTCGAAATCCCAAATATCCTGTGTAGGTTCTTCCTTTATCTCTTCGGTGCTCAGTATCTCTTCTGCCATCTCTGCCACTTCAACCGCTTCTTCTGCGGCTTCTATCTCTTCTGTTTCTGCCATCTCAGCCACCTCTTCTATCTCTGCAATCTCTTCTTTTTCTGTTAAAAGGGCATTTATTTTACTTAAGAGTTCGTTACTCTCGAAAGGTTTCACAATATAATCATCTGCTTTAACATCTTTTGCCAGTTCCTCATCAATCGGCTCAAAGGCACCTGCAAGCAGCAGTACAGGGGTATCCTTAAGTTCTTCATCATTCTTGATTTTTTCACATAATTGATACCCGTTCATACCTGGCATCTCTATATCTGCGAGGACAATGTCTGGTTTGTACTCCTTAATGGAGTTCCACGCCTCTTCCCCATTGGAAAAGACTTTCACCTCAAAATCCTCATCTGAAAGAATAAGTTCTACAACCTTCTGAATGGTTACACTATCATCTGCTAACATTAATTTTTTAGCCATAACACACCTCGTTTATTTAGTTGTTATTAATTAAAATTATAAATTTATGTTCTAAACAATTTTATTTGTATATTACCAAAAAGTCAACTCCATTTTCCATTCCAAGTTCCTAAAAAACTTAAATTTAATAGTGGAGTAAAAAATCCTTACTGAGACTTCAGTTGGCTTTTTATCTCTTCAAAGACCCTCTTTACCTGTTTCTCTGTTTCAATGAGGTCTCCTGATGTATCAATCACAAAGTCTGCCCTTCTGGCCTTCTCCTCCTCTGACAGTTGTGTCTTGAGGCGTAAGAGGATTTCTTCTTCTTTGTAGCCCTTTCTTTTGAGTCTCTCTATTATTCTCTGTCTGCCAGCCTTAACAGCCACTGTCCTGTCAAAGTATCCTTCAGAAGATGTCTCAAAAAGAAGGGGCACCTCTATAACCTTAACAGTCCCTTCAGTCTCCTTTATAAATCTCTCTATCTCTTTAAAAACAAAGGGATGGATTAGTCTTTCCAGCACCCTACGGGCATGCTCGTCTGAGAATACCAGCTCTGCAAGCTTATTTTTCTGAACCTCACCATCTACAACAAATTCCTCTCCAAATGTCTCTTTTATTCTCTTTTGAATATCTCTGTTCTTGTACAGTTCATGTACCACCTGATCAGTATTAAGGGTATCTGCTCCGAGTCTTCTGAACATCTCAAGGACCGCGGTCTTCCCCGCCCCCCAGCAACCTGTAAGACCCAATACTATAGTCTCTTTCCTCAAGATGTGGATAGCTCCTCTGCGAGTCTCTTCAGTTCCTTAAGCCTGAGAAGTGCCTTCTCTGGAGAAAGCTCAGAGGTATCAATTTTGAGAAGTTTTTCAATAAGGGGTTCGTAATTAACAGCAAAGAGGTCCAATTGTAGAGGCTTCTTCTGTCTTCTACCTGACATCCTTGGTGTTTCAGGTGCTGTGAATTCTGCCTTTTCGAGGTTCTGAAGTACCTCCTTTGCCCTCTCTATCACCCCTTCGGGTAGTCCTGCAAGACGGGCCACATGGATCCCATAGCTCTTGTCTGCAGGTCCCTTCTCCACCTTTCTCAGGAATATTATCTCATCCCCCCACTCCTTCACAGCGACATTGTAGTTTCTTACACCTTCATGCTCAATGCTCAGTTCTGTGAGTTCATGGTAGTGTGTGGCAAAGAGTGTCCTTGCCTTCAGGGTCTTGAGTATGTATTCTGCCACTGCCCATGCGATGCTTATTCCGTCAAAGGTACTTGTGCCTCTGCCTACCTCATCAAGCAGAATAAGGCTTCTGTCTGTGGCATTGTGGAGGATGTTTGCGGTCTCTATCATCTCCACCATGAAGGTGCTCTGGCCACGGGATATAAAGTCAGAGGCACCGATACGGGTGAATATCCTGTCCACAAGTCCTATTCTCGCCTCTGTGGCAGGCACAAAGGAGCCCATCTGGGCCATAAGTACAATGAGCGCCACCTGACGCATATATGTGGACTTACCTGCCATATTTGGGCCTGTAATCACCAAAAGTCTATGACTTTCATTATCCATATAGATGCTGTTGGGTATGAACCTCTCAGTTAAAGGTGCCTTCTCAAGAACAGGATGTCTTCCATCAATGATCTCTATTGTATAGGAGTCGTCAACCAGGGGTTTTACATAGTTGTTCCTTCTGGCCACCACAGCAAGTGAGAGCAGAAAATCAAGCTCAGCCACTGCGGTTGCCGTCTCCAGAAGCCTGTCAGCATATTTCTTTACCTCATGAAGTACCTTCTGAAAAACCTCATATTCAAGCACCTTCAGCCTTTCTTCTGCCCCAAGGACCTTGTCCTCATATGCCTTCAGTTCTTCAGTAACAAACCTCTCTCCGCTTACAAGGGTTTGTTTTCTGATATAGTCTTTGGGTACAAGATGGAGATTCGCCTTTGTTACCTCAATGTAGTATCCAAAGACCTTATTGTAGCCGATCTTCAGGGACTGTATCCCTGTCCTTTCCCTCTCTTTCCTTTCAAGGGAAGCGATGTAGTCCTTACCCTTCACGGCAATCTCCCTCAGTTCATCCACATCCTTCCTGAAACCATCCTTTATTATTCCTCCTTCTTTGACTGTGGTAGGTGGGTCATCCACTATCGCCTCTTCTATAAGCTTCTCCAGCTGAGAAAACTCACCTATGGAATCACAAAGAGACCTCAGTCTTTCTGACTCTGCATCCTGTAAGGCCTTCTTGATAAAAGGCAGTGCCGAAAGGGAATGCTTTATTGCTATCAGGTCCCGTGCATTGGCTGAACCCTGTAGAACCTTTGTAGAGAGCCTCTCCAAGTCCTGAAGCCTCCGGAGATAAGTCCTGAGAGTCTCCTGCAACCCCAGGTCATGAAAGAGGTTTTCCACTGCATCGAGTCTCTTGTGTATCCCATTAAGTTCAACCAAAGGCTTCATAATCGCCTGTCTGAGGAATCTTCCTCCCATTGGGGTGAGTGTCTCGTCTAAGACCTTCAGGAGTGTACCCTCTGTAGTGCCATCCCTCAGATTTCTCAACAGCTCCAGGTTTTTCTTTGTATAGGCATCAAGGAACATATACTGCCCCTGGTTTAGTAACTCTGGCCGGCTGAGTACAAAGCCATCCTTCTGATTTTCTCTCAGGTACTGTATGAGTGCTCCTGCTGCAGAGACTGCCTTTGGATACTCCTCTATCCCGAATGCCTCTAAGGAATATACCTTGTAGTACTCAAGCATGCTTCTGTATGCCTCTGTGTATTCATAGGACCATTCATCATAGAAAGAGACATATACACCTTCAAGAGCCTCCCTGTAGTAGAGGTTTTCCTTCAGGCTCTCTGGACAGAGTACCTCTTTTGGTTCAAACCGTTGGACTTCATCTTTTATATCCCGCTCTGTCTCGTATATGGAGAACTCGCCTGTTGAAAGGTCAGCAATAGCAATACCTGTCAGCCTGCCTGAGGGGTATATGCTCATGATGAAGTTATTCTCCTTAGGGTCTGAGGGTGTGTGGGTGCCTGGGGTTATAACTCTCACAACCTCTCTTTTTACAATGCCTTTTGCCTGTTTGGGATCCTCCACCTGTTCGCATATTGCGACCTTGTAGCCTGCATTTATGAGTTTTGTTATATAGCCTTCAGCAGCAAAATGGGGTACACCACACATGGGTATAGGTTCCTTTTTCCCTTTGTCTCTTGTGGTGAGGGCTATCTGGAGTATGGATGAGGCAACCTTGGCGTCCTCGTCAAACATCTCATAGAAGTCACCGAGACGGAAAAAAAGGATACAATCTGGATACTCTGCCTTGATGGCCTGATACTGTTTCATAAGTGGTGTTTCACTGGACATATGATTATTAAAAACAATTCCGAGGTGAAAGTGCAACTTAGTCTCAGAGTCCCTTCAGTGCCTTCATATACTGACTCCAGAGAGTCCTCTTTGGTATACCTGTGTCAATAAAATCCCATGGAAGGGTTTCATCAAAGGATCTCTTTCTGTAGAGATAAAACTCCTCTGAAAGCCCTTCTTCTGACAAGGTCTGCCGCCACTTGGAAGGCTCCTCAAGTCTCAATAGAAAGTTGGAGAGTCTTCTGTCTCCTCTGGAGAGGATCCCCTGAAGATAGGAGTATTTAAGTACATCATGGAATAGTCTTATCCCTTTATATTTAAGCAGAGCACCCTTCAGATACTTCAGCCTCCTCTTCACCACTTCTTCCCTCTCCATAGGATGCCACTGAAAGGGTGTGAAAGGCTTAGGTACAAAGACACTCACACTAAGAACCACAATTCCCTTGTCTGAGAGTGCTCTTATCTTTCTGACCACCTCTGCGATAGCCTCAATATCCTCTTCTGTCTCTGTGGGAAGGCCTACCATAAAATAAAGTCTGAGAGTCTTTATTCCTGCTTTGAATGCCTCCTCAGCCGTGGAGATTATCTCATCCTCTTTTATCTTTTTATTTATTACCTCTCTCAGTCTCTGGCTACCGGCCTCAGGCGCTATCGAGAGACTCTTTTTGTTCTTAAGAAGCTCCAGAAGTTCTATACTCCTTTGTGAAGCCCTGAGAGAGGTAAGGGACATCTTTGCCCCCTCCTTGAGGACCTCTTTTATAAATCTATACTCTGTCAGAGACGGGCCAATCAGCCCTACATTATTATGGGATTTGATTTCTTTTTTCACTTCCTCAAGAGGTTTATGCCTCACAGGTCTGTATAGATGTCCTGCGAGGCAGAACCTACAACTCCAGGGACAACCCCTCATAGCCTCCACAAGACACATGTCTGAGAATTCGGTATTATGGGTTATTATGCTGTGCTTCAGCCTTCCGTCAAGCTGGGCCACGGTCGCCTTTTTTATAACCTCTGGTGCAGCATCAAACACTACAGTCCTCTTTTTAATTCTTCCGTCCCTTTCGTAGGCTACCTCATAGAATTCAGGCACATAAAAGCCTTCATGTGCAGAGACCTTTTCAAGAAACTCTCTTTTTGAGCTTGAATCTTTGTAAGTATCTATTAGTATGTGTATATGCTCCTCTGCCTCACCAATAAACAGAAGGTCAAACAGTTCTGCCAAAGGCTCTGGGTTGGATGTGACGCAGACACCGCCTCCAATAAGAAGAGGGTTATTTTCTGTTCTTTTTCTCCTGAGAGGGTTCAGTTTAGCAAGCCGTAGCATCTGGAGGATATTTGGGTAGTCATTCTCAAATGATATACTGAAGGCGACAATATGAAACTTACCGAGGGGCCTTTTTGACTCAAGACTGAACAGAGGAGTATTTGTTCTTATATGTTCCCTCATGTCCTCTTCATCTGGGAGAAATACCCTCTCACAGAGGGCGTCACCACGCCGGTTAACAATCCCATACAACCCCTGAAACCCCAGATTGGACATTCCTACATGATAGGTATTAGGATAGCAGAGACATACATTGATCCTGCCACCCGGGTCTTTCAGCACAGTACCCTTTTCTCCTTTAAGGAGACGGTTCGCCTTCTCAACCAAGCTCCTACTTAACATATCATTTATCTTATCATACAAGAGGAAATGTTGCCTCCTCAGGCAGTGAATTGGTAATTTAGTAGTATGCTCCAGGAAGTAAGGATAAAGGATTTTATAATTGTGGATACCCTTGCTATCAGATTCACTGAAGGCCTTAATGTTGTTACAGGTGAGACAGGTGCTGGAAAGTCTATTATAGTCAGTGCAATAGAGATGCTACTGGGTTCAAGAGGCTCCTCTGAGCTGGTCAGGCCTTCAGCAAAAGAGGCGATAATTGAAGGAGTATTTTTGATTAAAGAGGATACAAAAAAGAGACTTCAGGAGCTGGGACTCTCAGATGATGAAACAATGATAGTCAGAAGAAGCTTATCACCTTCTGGTAAGAGCAGGGTATATGTTAATGATAGTCCTGTCACCCTGCAAACCCTTCAGAGAGTAACTGCTGACCTTGTTGACCTTCATGGACAGCACGAGCATCAGAGTCTCTTTAAGCCCTCCTCACAACTTCAGCTCCTTGATGCCTTTGCAGGAACTGAGGAGCTTGTAAGAAAGGTACAGACACTTTATAAAGAGTATATGTCCCTTAAAAGAGAGCTTGAAGAGATGAGAGAGAAGTCAAAAGAGCGTCAGCACAGGATTGATCTTCTTTCCTTCCAGATAAAGGAGATTGAGAGCGCTTCCTTGAAGGAAGGAGAGCTTGAAGAGCTCCTTTCAGAGAGAAAGATACTACAGAACCTTTCCCAGTTAAGAGCTCTTTCAGAAGAGGCTATGTTGCTTTTAAAGGAGAGTGACACTTCTATACTGGGTCAACTCGGTTCGTTGACCAAGACGCTGGAAGAGTTGAGCAGACTCGATGAAGATGCAAGAGGGATATCTGCCTTTATCAAGGAGGCAGAAACACTGCTTCAAGAAGCATCATACAGTCTTAGGGATTTAAAAGATAGGTACGATTGTGATCCTCAGAGGCTTGACGAGGTGGAGTCCAGACTCTCTCTTATTGACAGATTAAGAAAGAAGTATGGAGACAATATAAGAGAAATACTTGATTATAAGAGAGAAGCAGAGCAGGATCTACAGAGACTTTATAGTATTGATGAGAAAACAGAGTTTATTGAGAAGAGACTTAAAGAGCTTTCAGAAGGGCTTGAAGAGCTGACATTTCAATTGTCTGAGAGAAGAAAAGAGACGGCCAGGATTCTACAGAAGGAGATTGAGAGAGTATTATATGAACTTGCCTTCAAGAATTCAGTTTTTATAATTGATATAAAAGAGATCCCCTTGTCTGCTACAGGTAGAGACAGTGTGGAGTTTCTTTTTTCTGCAAATCCTGGGCATCCTCCAAAGGCCCTTTCAAAGGTGGCATCTGGTGGAGAGATCTCCAGGGTGATGCTTGCACTTAAAAGTCTGCTGGCCAGCTTTGACAAGGTCCCTCTGATGGTCTTTGATGAGGTTGATGCAGGAATAGGAGGGATGACAGCAGAATCAGTGGCGAGAAAGTTAAAATTTCTTTCCAGGACCCACCAGGTGATATGCATTACCCACCTGCCTCAGATAGCCTCCAAGGCAGATCATCATCTGCTTGTGGACAAGGAGGAGGATTCTGGAGGGACAAGGGTAAGAATACGGGAGCTTGATTATGAGCAGAGACTCCGGGAGATCGCCCGTATGCTCAGTGGTTCTGTAACAGATGCATCTCTGCAGCATGCAAGAGAGCTACTGTCAATGCACTGATGCTGGGTAAACTTGACATAACCTCTTGTTTTACAATATTATTATTTAGCGCCTGTAGCTCAGTTGGACAGAGCGGAGGTCTCCGGAACCTCAGGTCGGAGGTTCGAATCCTCTCAGGCGCACCATTATGGGGAATGGGTAATGCGTTAAAGGTATAGAAATAGACGCATTACCCATTACTCATAATGTGATGTGGGCCGCTAGCTCAGCTGGTAGAGCAGCTGACTCTTAATCAGCGGGTCGGGGGTTCGAATCCCTCGCGGCTCACCACTTAGAATAAATCTATTTCAACATATTTTCTATCCCTAGTCTTATCATCATTACTGCTATTGAAGCAAGAAGGATTGCCATGAGTTTTGAGATGGCAAGGATTCCATCTTTTCCTATAATTTTTACTACTGCTGTGGCATTTCTGAAGAGAATCCATACAATAGAGAGATTCAGTAAAAGGGACAGAAGTGTCATCACAGCTCCATAATGTTCAAGAAGTACAAGGAGGGTTGTAAGCAAGGCAGGTCCTACAATCATTGGCACTCCAATAGGAACCACTCCAACAGTTGTGGACAACCCTTTTCGCTGGCTTTTATGTTCTTGTTGTACAATATCAAGAATTGCAATTACAAGCAAAACCAACCCACCTGCCACCTTGAAGTCATTAACAGTGAGTCCAAGCACCCTGAATATTCCCTCTCCAACAGCCACAAAACCAATACTCACAAATAAGGCTGTCATAATAGACTGGTTGATCACCTTTCTAATACCCTCTTGTGATAGTCCCTTTGTATAACTGATAAACAGCGGCAATAAGGCAAAGACATCAATTGCCACAAATACAGGGATAAAAACCTCGGGGAATTCTTTTATATTCATACCAGTAGTACAATCCTCTCTTCTCTGACTTTGCAGAGTGCCTTAGTTTTAATTCGAAATCTTTAGAGCTTATTGAACTCTTCAACAAAGTGTTTAAGGGTAGCATCATCAAAGATACAGAATTCCACAATCTGAAGTGAACTCTGGGGATTTTCTTCTAAGAACCTCTTTGATTCACTCACAAGTATTTTGGCACATCTGTCTTTTGGAAATCCAAAGATTCCAGAGCTTATTGCTGGCATAGAGATACTCTTGAACCCCTTCTCAGTGGCTAATTTGAGGCTGCTTATAACAGCATTCCGGAGCTTGTTGTCCTCATCTCCCTCTCCCATTCTTGGGCCTACAGCGTGTATTACTGCCTTGCAAGGTAGCTTCCCAGCAGTTGTTATTGCAGCTGAACCGACAGGTACATAACCAATCTTGTCACTCTCCTGCTGTATAATATCTCCTCCTTTTCTCACAATAGCTCCAGCCACACCCCCGCCATGTTTGAGATGGGAGTTTGCAGCATTCACTATCGCATCCACATCTCTCTCTGTTATGTCACCCTTGACAAGCCTGAGAACTCTGTCTCCTACCTTTTTCTCCATTATAACTTCCATGATTCTCCTCCTTTATTGAAGTTTTTAAATATTTTAGGTGTATTTTACAAATTTTTTGGAGATTCTGTGAATTGGTTATTAAAGTAACAATGATTTAGATCATACCTCAGTCTTGTTTAAAGACTCCAGAATAATTATATGAGAGAGAGCCAAAGAAGATATATACGGTATCTTCGATATGGGGTTCAAGGATGGTTTCTCGGATTCTGTATCTTTATAGGGTATAGATTCTACCAGTTTGTACTCCATTTTGAAGCAGAGGGATATCCATTTGTTGAAAGACCTCCTTCTGTAGAGGGATTTCTTCCCATTGCAGGATTTATGTCTTTTAAATATTTCCTATTTACAGGTATCGTAGAGCCCATACACCCTGCAGCTATGATAATGTTTGTGACTATAGTGGGTGTATCATTCCTTTTTAAAAAAGGCTTTTGTGGATGGATCTGTCCTATAGGAACCCTTTCTCAATACCTATGGATGGTGGGCAGGAGAGTCTTTGGTAGAAATTTGGTTATACCAAAGGTGATGGACATACCTTTAAGGTCAATTAAGTATCTTGTAATGGCATTTTTTCTTTTTGTTATAGGGATAACCATATCTCCCAGTATGATGGCCTTGTTCTTTATCTCTGATTATTACAAGATAGTAGATATAAAGACCATGAAGTTCTTTACAGAGATGTCTACTACCACGGCAGTGTTTCTGTTGGTAACGGCCATGCTCAGTCTGGTCTTCAAAAACTTCTGGTGTAGATATCTGTGCCCTTATGGAGCACTGCTGGGGCTGGTAAGTCTGTTGAGTCCTACAAAGATAAAAAGGGATCCCGAGGAATGTGTTGGCTGTGGGAAGTGTTCAAAGAACTGTCCTTCTCTTATAGATGTAAAGCGTAAAGTTGTAGTTCATTCGCCAGAGTGTTTTGGATGTCTTACCTGTGTAAGCCATTGTCCTTCAGAGGCGTTGAAGGCGAGTATCTGGACCCTTACAAAAAGAAGGTTCTTAAAGCCAGCAGTATATATAGTCTCTCTCTTAGCGGTTTTTTACATGGTGATAGTTATAGGGATAGTTACTGATAACTGGCAGTCAAAACTTCCCTATGTAGAGTATAAAAGGATTCTGTCTAAGCCTCTGCCAGAACACTACTGGTGATCTTATCACCTTCATATAATTCCGGTTTTACTAAGGCTGCTGAAGGCTTATTGAAAGTAAGCCCTTTACAGACTTTAAAAAACCTCTATCTGCCTGCTTGTTTCTTTAAATATATGAAGAAATCTCCTTTTGTGGATAAAATCAGCCAGTCTTTTTCAGAGAATGTGGTTCTATATGTTTCCATGGTTTTTAGAAAGGTATAAAATTTCCTCGATTCCAGACTCTGATTATAGGCCTGGGCATAAATTGCTGTTGCTTCAGCATCAGCCTTGCCCATAATCTCCTGCGCTGTTCTATATGCCCTGGATTGAATCTTCTTTAATTCACGCTCTTTGTTGCCCAGAATTTTAGAAGCCTCGCCCTGGCCTTCTGAACGGAACTTGTCTGCTATCCTCTTACGTTCAGAAATCATTCGCTCAAATATCTTCTTCTGCACTTCTTCTACATAATTAATTCGCTTAAATCTCAGGTCAAGCAGTTCAATTCCGAGTTCAAGAGTGCGTTTGGAGGCTGCTTCAAGAATGGAACGGGTTATAGTTTCTCTGCCATATCTGATTTTATCTAAGCTCTTGGCTACTTCACCTGCTAATAGGTCTTCGCTTGTTAGATATTCCCTGTTGGTGGTACGGACTAATTCAACCAAAACATGTTTAGCAATTGCATTCCGGGTTTCTCCATCCAGAATATCGTCCAATCGGGACTGGGCACCCCGTTCGTCTCTCACACGCTGAAAGAATAGCAGAGGGTCCTTTATTCTCCAGCGCGCATAAGTATCTACCCATATAAATCTCTTGTCCTTTGTGGGTACCTGATTAGGGTCACCGTCCCATTCCAGAAAACGCTTATCAAAAAAGTGGGCCTTCTGGATGATAGGGATCTTAAAATGTATACCTGGTTTTGTGATTGGCTTACCTACTGGTTTGCCAAATTGTGTAATTATGACCTGATGTGTTTCATTCACAATGAATGCAGAGGAGACAATACCGATAAAGGCAAGAAAGACAACTCCTCCAACTACTATATACTTTATTTTTTTCATTATTTATTCTCCTTCTTTCTTAAACTGAAACAGAGGCAAGACCCCTGTGATTTCATCGTCAGTAATCAACTTTCTTCCCACCTTTTGCAATATATCATTCATCGTTTCTAAGTAAATACGCTGACGCGTTACTTCTTCTGCCTTCACATACTCTTTGTAAACAGCATTGAATCTTGCTGCTTCACCACGCGCATTATTAACTCTTTCCAATGCATACCCTCTTGCTACCTCAATAGTCCTGTCTGCTTCACCCCGTGCCTTTGGAATTACTTTGTTATATTCAGATTTGGCCTGATTGATCAATTTTTCCCGTTCCTGCTGGGCCTCATTAACTTCATTAAAGGCAGGTTTTACAGGTTCAGGTGGATTGACATCCTGCAACACTACCTGGTCCACTTTTATCCCCATCTCATATTGATCAGATAGTTCCTGAAGTTTTAAGGTAACAGCACTGGCTACCTCTTGACGTCCAATGGTCAATACCTCGTCTACTGTACGATCACCAACAACCTCACGCATAACTGCTTCATTGATGTCTCGAAAGGTTGAGACTGCATTTCTTACACGAAATAAAAAGTTATAAGGGTCTTTGATCCGGAATTGTACGATCCATTCAACTTCAGCAGCATTCAGATCACCTGTGAGCATTAAAGACTCCTCTGGATACTTTCTGGTAGAATACTCAGTTTTAATACCAGGTGAGGCTGTTCTAAAACCGAATTCAAGCTTTAACTGTCGCTCAACTGGTACCTTGTAAACCTTTTCGATCCCAAAGGGCAGTTTAAAATTCAGACCAGGATCGACTGTACGAGCAAATTTTCCAAATCGGAGGACAACTCCAACCTCTTCTGTATCAACAGTGAACCATGAAGAATACAGAAAAATCGCAAACAGGATTGCAACTATACCCCAACTGAACTTCCTAAAATTGGCTTTGGGCAAATGGAGGTTTCTTAGATTCTTTAACTCAAATGGTGTCTTTTGCTCCATAATATTATCTCCTTTTTCTTAAATATTTATAGACATCCTGAGGAAATTAAAGAAGCGAGGAGAGAGTTGGGCTGAGAAAGAAAATGGCTCTTCTTCCCCTTCTTCAAATTTAACTTCCACTTTCATTGTAGCAGTCTACCCCACTTTTGTCAAATTAGTTAATGAATATGCCAAAGTCCTATCACTCAAGCAAGGAGGTCTTTGAACCAAAGTACAACCAACTTTACATACTACTTAGATATTCTTTATGATTTAAGAGATGTCGAAAGAGAAGGGTCATATATGTCCGGTCTGGGCAGGGTATCTCCTTGCATGTCCCCTCAGAAGGATAATTCATAGTCCTGAGAAAATACTTTCACCTTTTGTAAAGAAGGGGATGAAAGTTGTGGATATCGGCTCAGGAATGGGTTTCTTCACGCTGGAGATTGCCAAGATGGTGGGACCAGAGGGCAGGGTTATTGCTGTTGATCTGCAGGCCTCTATGTTGGAGGTGCTGAAAAGACGAGCAGAGAAAGCCGGTGTCTCTGACAGAATAGAGACAGTGGTATCTGTTGAGGATTCCCTAAGGCTTGATAGATATCAATCAGATATAGACTTGGCACTCCTTTTTGCAGTAGTACATGAGGTGAAAGACCCTGAAGGACTTTTTCAACAACTATACCAGGTGATTAAAGAGGATGGTCTTATAGTATATGCAGAGCCAAAAGGTCATGTATCCCAAGAGTCATTCTCTTCCTTCATCAAAATGGCTGAATCTGCGGGTTTTAAAGTGGAGAGAGAGTTAAAGGTATCTCTTTCCAGGGCAGTTCTGCTGAAGAAAAAATAACTGACTTCCTTATGTTACAATATCTCTATCCAGCAATCAGGAGATATAAATGGGCAGGAGAAACAGAAGAGGATATTTTGGACAGTATGGCGGAAGGTTTGTCCCAGAGACCCTGATACCTGCTTTGGAGGAGCTGGACAGGGCCTTTCAGGACGCTGTCAGAGACAAGGAGTTTATGAAGGAGTTTGAGTATCTACTGAGAGAGTATGTAGGCAGGCCAACCCCTCTTTATTTTGCAAAGAATCTTACAGAGTATCTTGGAGGAGCAAAGATATATCTAAAAAGAGAGGATCTCACCCATACAGGGGCGCATAAGATCAACAATGCCTTGGGGCAGGCACTTCTCGCAAAGAGGATGGGCAAGAAACGGTTGATTGCAGAGACAGGTGCAGGACAGCATGGAGTGGCTACTGCCACAGGAGCTGCCTTTGTGGGCCTTAGGTGTGAGATATATATGGGCTCTGAGGATATGAAACGGCAGGCCCTTAATGTCTTTCGGATGGAGCTTCTCGGTGCAAAGGTGACAGAGGTGGCTTCAGGCTCAAAGACATTGAAGGATGCGATTAATGAGGCCCTTAGAGACTGGACCACAAATGTCCGTACTACTCACTATGTGCTTGGTACAGTTTTCGGTCCTCATCCATACCCAACACTGGTTAAAGAGTTTCAGGCTGTGATAGGCAGGGAAACGAAGAGGCAGATACTCAAGGCAGAGGGACGTCTGCCCGATCTTCTCATTGCCTGTGTTGGTGGTGGGAGCAATGCGATGGGACTGTTCTATGCATTCCTGAAGAATGAAGATGTAAAGATGATAGGGGTTGAGGCTGGTGGCAGGGGAATAAGAAGTGGCAAACATGCAGCCCGATTTGCAGGCGGTTCAGTGGGGGTGTTTCAGGGATGTAAGAGCTATCTTTTACAGAACAGTGATGGTAATGTCCTTGGTACCCATTCTGTATCTGCAGGGCTTGATTATGCTTCTGTAGGTCCTGAACATGCCTTTCTCCATGACAGAGGCAGGGTAAAGTATACCTATGCTACAGACAGAGAGGCCCTCAAGGCTTTTGAGCTCCTGTCAAAGACAGAAGGGATAATTCCTGCTCTTGAGTCTGCCCATGCACTGGCAGAGGTTGTGAAGATTGCACCAACCATGTCCCGGAATAGCATTATTGTGGTTAATCTCTCTGGCAGGGGTGATAAGGATGTGGCCCATGTGGCAAGACTCAAAGGGGTTAAGGTACAACTCTGAGAAATTTGCTTCTATATTCCCTTACCTGATTTTATAATTCCAGGTTTTATGACTATAAAATATCTCGTGAATTCACTAAGAGGAACTCTGACAGCGAAAGTTTCAATAGGAATGTTACCGTAATGGGCTCTGAGTTCTTCAATCTCTTCTTTATATTTGGGGCCTTTGCTTATCAGAAGCAGGGTATTGGCTTCTACGAGAGGTGTGGTCTTCTTGACAAACTCATAGACTCTGAAAAGCGCTCTTGTAGTGATTATCTGGAATTTTGATGATACCCTTTTGGAGAATCCTTCAAGACTGTCCTCAACCACCTCAGTGTTGCTGAGGTTAAGTTTGTATACCACATGTCTAAGGAAAGTAGCCCTTTTCCTGGAAGGCTCAAGAAGGGTTATAAAAAGTTCTGGTCTTGCTATCTTAAGCATCACTCCTGGCAGACCAGCCCCACTTCCTACATCAAGCAGACTAACAATACCTTCAGGAATAAACCTTAGATAGAGGAGACTATCAAGAACTCCTTTTATAGCAAACTCTGAAGGCTCTTCAAGGGATGTGAGATTGTATGCCTTGGAGAACCTCTTCAGCTCTCTGTAGTAATTCTCATATAGAGGGAGTTTATCCGAGAGCTCAAATCCGAGTTCTTTCAGACCTTTCTGGAGTGTCTGAAGGAACTCCTCTCTGTGTCTATTCAATGTCTCGTGGGGACTCAATTCCGAGAGAAAGATTATGGAGTGTATTCTCTATAGTTGCCACTATACCATAGCTCAGGAAGTGGGATGTGTAATAATTGGTTATATTGGTATTTAGTATCTCGTTTCTTATGGTGAGATATAAGGCGGTCTGTCGTGTCCTCTTGTTGTATTTTGAGTTTCTGATGATATCTGCACAGAGTTCACATTTTGGTACTATCTCTCTTCTTGCATAGTCAATGAAGAGGTCAACAATACGGTAGAAAACCCTATCAGGCAACTCATAGACCTTTTTATCCCTATAAGGTCTGAGAATATCATACACAACCTCCTCATGCATCCACCATGTCTCAAAGGGGAACTGGAACATATCTCTGGGATAGTATTTAATAGGCCTTGCCTCAGCCACTTCATATATGTATTCTGTTGGCTCAAGGTCATCCCAGTTGAGGATATTCTTCAGGATAATCAATTCCACAGGCACTGTAGAACCTGCTTTTTCACCGATCTTCAGGAAGTGTTTTATCAGGCGTTTCAGGTATCTTTCATCTATAGGATAGAAACTTAGGTCAGAAAAGTATGCCTCTTTAAGTTCGCGATAACCCTCCCTTGGCATATTTGACATGAGGAGTACCTCTTTCACACCTGCATCCGTCTTCATAAGGACTGAAGATGCAAAGTACTTGTTCCTTCCAAACCTTCTTCCTATGAATGTGGACATTGCACCATTGCCATCTATTAGACTCACCCAGATATCAAGATACTCCTCAGACTCATCCCTTTCTAAGGTTATCTCCTCTTCTGAAGGCATGGGTAACTGATGCATAAGGTATATGTAGGCATCTTCTGCCTCTTCCCTGAACCTCCTGTTGAGTCTTGAGATACTATAGAGCCTCTTTACAGCCTCTTGTGACTCTGAAGATTCTATTGCTTTAAGGGCCTGATAGGCGACAGACTCATCAGGATGGTATGTGAAGAGTTCAAGGAATTTGAGTATCTGAGGTTCATGGGCTCCTGAGAGGTCTAACATCATCTGGAATAGGGATTCAGAGTTTGATTTTTCTATAATTATCTGAAATATTTCATTCAGAATAGAGGGGTTCTCTGAGAGTTGCTCTATGATATACTCACTGAAGGATTCCCTTACTTCTGTGAATTCGTTCACAAACTCATCAAAGCCATCAAGCTTCTCCAGTAATTCTTCTGGATTGAAGGCTGAAAAGATGATAGCCTTGTCAACCTTTGATAATCTGTCTGTGATAAGGAGCCTTTTTAACTCATTCAGTAGCCATTCAGGAATAGGGCGGGGAGAGTACTGATCAAGAACGAACTTTGTAAGATTCACAATATTTTCCCTCTTCTGACGGGTGAGCTTCTCTGTATGCAAGAGTTTAAAAAGCATCTTGGTCAGAGTGGGTGGTTTTTCGTATAGGTACTCTGAAATGAATCTTCTCACCTGATTAGGTGGTAGTGCTATAAGTCTGCGGAGGTCAGCAAGTTGATTCTTCTTTTTCATTTCTGTGCCTCTTCTTTTGTATATTCCTTTTTTGTTTTTCTCTGTCTTTCCAGAGCTATCAACAGAAGTGATATGGCTGCTGGTGTAACACCTGGAATACGGCTTGCCTGTCCAATACTTGTGGGCTTTACTTCCTTCAGCTTTGAGAGCACCTCCCTTGACAGCCCTGCCACAGTATCATAGTTGAAATCTTCAGGAATCTTCTTCTCTTCAAGTCTTTTCATCCTTTTTACCATCTCATACTGTTTTTTTATGTATCCACTGTATTTTACCTCTGTGTTCACAAGTTTTTCCAACTCCTCTGTCAGCCCATAGGGAGAAGGAGAGACCCTCTTTATAAATTCGTAATCCAGTTCAGGCCTTCTGAGTAACTGACTTAGAGGAGTTTTTTCAGAAATAGGATTTGTGCCTGCCTCAAGAAGTATCTCGTTCACCTCTTCTGGAGAGAGTCTCGTCTCATCAAGTCTGCGGAGTTCTTTTTCCAGGGCCTCTCTCTTTTTCAGAAATCGCTCATACTCCTGTTCTCCCACAAGGCCAATCTGGTATCCTTTGTCTCTGAGTCTGAACTCTGCATTGTCATGCCTGAGCAGTAGCCTGTACTCGGCTCTTGATGTAAACATCCTATAGGGTTCTGTAGTGCCCTTTGTTACAAGGTCATCGATCAACACCCCAATATATGCTTCCTGTCTACCAAGAATGAGAGGAGGACTGCCCCTGAGTTTAAGAGCAGCGTTTATTCCTGCTATCAGCCCCTGTGCAGCAGCCTCCTCATAACCAGAGGTGCCATTGATCTGGCCGGCAAGAAAGAGTCCATCTACAAACTTTGTCTCAAGAGAATGTTTTATCTGGGTAGGATAGACAAAGTCATACTCTATCGCATATCCAGGGCGCATTATCTCTGCATCTTCGAGTCCTGGGATACTTCTGACAAGAGCGACCTGGACATCATAGGGCAGACTTGTGGATATCCCATTTGCATAGTACTCTTTTGTCTGGAGTCCCTCAGGCTCAAGAAAGACCTGATGGCGAGGTCTTTCAGAAAACCTGACAACCTTGTCTTCTATGGAGGGACAATATCTCGGTCCTATGCCCTTTATTCTTCCACTGTAAAGGGGAGAACGGTCGAGATTGTCTCTTATTATTTTGTGGGTTTTCTCGTTTGTGTAAGTTATATAACAGGGAATCTGAGGATTGGTAATCTTCTCTGTGGAGAAAGAGAAAGGTGGAGGAGGATTATCACCCCACTGTTCTGTTGTCTTTGAGAAGTCAATACTCTTTGAGTCAAGCCTTGGAGGAGTGCCTGTCTTCAGTCTTCCCATTCTGAAGCCGAGTTGTTTCAGAGATTCAGACAGCCCCACTGATGGAAACTCTCCTGCCCGGCCTGCAGGAAAACTCTCAAGGCCAATATGGATCAGCCCCTTAAGGAATGTCCCTGTTGTTATTATCACAGCACGGGCACCATAGAAGATGCCCAATGAGGTGACTACTCCACATACTCGGCCATTTCTGACCTCTATTCTTTCTATCATCCCCTGTTTTATAGTGAGCTTAGGCTGAGTCTCCAGTACCTTTCTCATATTCACTCTATACAGGAGCCTATCTGCTTGTGCACGGAGAGACCATACTGCAGGCCCTTTGCTCCTGTTCAGAATCCTGAACTGTATACCTGCAGAGTCTGTCACTTTTGCCATCTCTCCACCAAGGGCGTCAATCTCCCTTACTAAGTGTCCCTTAGCAAGTCCTCCTATTGCAGGATTGCATGACATCTGGGCGATAGTGTCCAGATTGATGGTGAAGATACAGGTCTCAAACCCCATCCTTGCTGCAGCAAGGGCTGCTTCACAGCCTGCATGTCCTGCACCTACTACAATTATGTCAAAATCTGCCTCTTTATACATTGAAGTGTGCCCTCAATCTTTGAAGCCTTTTATATCCAGTATCAGAGAGTTTCTTTAGATCTTCTTCCACCTCTTTCAACCTCTCCAGAAGTTTGGGCTTCCAGGACTCTGGAGTGTTTTCTGCTGACAGAAGCCCTACATAAAGGGAAGACAGTCCATATAAGAATTTTACATTCTCAGGATCAACCGCAAGCAATCTCTGAAGTATCAATGTGGGGAAGAGAGGATTTTTCTCTGCCTCATAAATTATATCATACATCTGATCAAGTAGCTGTGTTTCATTTATTACTACATCTACATATACTACAGGTTTGCCACTTTCATCTTTTTCAATATAATCAAACTCTTTTATCTTTGAAATAATTTCATCGAAACATTCTCTGGCACAAAAGAATCCAGGAACATTTATACAGAAGAGTCCATGTACAATGTAGACCCTATTGCCATGCCCTGAATCTCTTATAACTTTAATCTCTTTACCACAGTTATCACAGGTTGTTTTAAGCTCTTTTCTCATCTGTCCTCCAACATTTCCGTGTTATTTTTTACAGTGTCTCTGCTGAAAACTCTAATATTTAGAGTTTCTTCTTCTTGCATTCGGCACTCACAGGGCTTTACTTTCAACAGAGTCCCCTGTTTTTCTTGAAAAATAAAGGCCTGTTTTTTTATGGTAATAGTTAGCATAGGATTATTTCAAGAGAGGAGCATAGAGCTTGATAGGACTGATAGGAGGAAGTGGATTATACGAGATCCCCGGGTTCAGATTTATTGAAACGGTAAAGGTGGAGACACCTTTCGGGGCTCCTTCTGATGAATATACCATAGGAGAGGTCTCAGGTATCAGGACTGTCTTTCTACCAAGGCACTCCCGCAGACATGACACGCCTCCCCACCTCGTTAACTATAGGGCAAATATCTGGGGGTTCAAACAGTTAGGAGTAGAGAGGATTATTACAGTGAATGCTGTTGGAGGTATCAGTCCCTATCTCAAACCAGGCCAGATAGTGCTACCTGATCAGATCATTGACTTTACTCAGTCGAGAAAAAACACCTTTTATGAAGGACCAGAGGTTGTTCATGTGGATTTTACAGAGCCCTTCTGCCCAGAGATGCGGGAAGTGATGATAAGGACTGTTACAGAGATTAAACTCTCCATCTCCTCTGCGGGTACCTATGTATGTACAGAGGGACCGAGACTTGAGACAAAAGCAGAGATAAAAATGTTCAGGGCCCTTGGAGGTGATATCGTGGGTATGACAGGTATGCCAGAGGCAGTGCTTGCAAGAGAGGCAGAACTATGCTTTATGATGATAGCAGTAGTAACTAACTATGCAGCAGGAATTTCTGGCAAACCTCTCACTACCAAGGAAGTGATCCAGACAATGAATGATACCACTGACACTATAAAGAATATACTCTCCAGATATATTCCCTTATTGCCTCATAGCAGGGGTTGTACCTGTAAGGATGCCCTTAAAGAGGCAAGAATATGAAGGGCAGGATTCTTATTGTTGAGGATAAGACATCAATGGCAGAGATGCTTGAGACAACCCTGAACAAGGAGGGTTTTCAGTGTTCTGTGGCTAAGGATGGGGAAGAGGCAATTCAGAAACTCCAGCGAGAATTACCTGACCTTGTGCTTGCTGATCTGAAGTTGCCCACAGGGAACGGTCTTGAGGTACTAAGGGCTGCCCTTAAGGAAGACCCCTCACTGCCTGTGATTATAATGACTGCATATGGATCAATAGAGACGGCTGTACAGGCTATGAAAGAGGGAGCATATGATTTCATTACAAAGCCTTTTGATATTGACCATCTTATAGTCTTGATACATAGGGCTATTGAGAGGAGAAACCTTTACAGAGAGAATATCCTTCTGAAAGAGGAGATCGCTGAGAGGACAGGAGCTCCTGTTATCATTGGCAGAAGCGGGAAGATGAAAGAGGTGATGGATAAGGTAAAGAAGGTAGCTCCTACAAAGTCAACAGTTCTGCTCCTCGGCGAAAGTGGAACAGGCAAGGAGCTCCTCGCAAGGGCAATACATTTTTTGAGTCCAAGGAAGGACCATCTCTTTGTCCCTATAAACTGTGCTGCCATACCGAGGGAACTCCTTGAGAGTGAACTGTTTGGTCATGAAAAAGGAGCCTTTACAGGTGCTGCATCGAGGAAGATTGGTAAATTTGAACTTGCCAATAAAGGGACTGTATTTCTTGATGAGATATCTGAGCTGGAACTCTCTCTTCAGGCCAAGCTTCTCAGAGTACTACAGGATCAGATTATAGAAAGGGTAGGAGGTACCACACAGATTCGGGTTGATGTAAGGATTATTGCAGCCACAAATGCAGATCTCTACAAACGAGTTAAGGAGGGCAGGTTTAGAGAAGACCTGTATTATAGATTGAATGTATTTCCCATTGAGATACCTCCTTTAAGGGAACGAAGGGAGGATATTCCTGCGTTGGCAGAGCATTTTGTGAAGAAATATGCAAAACAGATGAAGATACCTGAGAAGGGTATATCTAAGGAGGCAATGGAGGTATTGCTTGATTATTTATGGAAAGGGAATGTAAGAGAGCTGGAGAATACAATTGAACGGGCGATGATACTTGCAGAGGGTGATATGATACTCCCTGAGCATATAAGCCTTTTTAAGATCGAAAGGTCTTCAGAGGATGAGTTAATACCCATGGATGGTAGCCTTGAGGAGACTGCAAAGGCGGCACTCAGGTATGCAGAAAGCAGAAGAATCAGAAGGGCCCTGGAGAATCACCGTTGGAATAAGACCCGTGCTGCAGAAGAGCTAAAGGTGAGTTATAAGACCCTTCTGACAAAGATAAAAGAGTATGGGTTGGAATGAATTTATAACACATAAGGAAATGGAGATCAAATTATGCATGAGGGGTTAAGAAAAGGTATGGTTTTGATTGTCATGATGTTAGTCTGTCTCTTTTATGTAGGAACTGCACAGGCTGTAGATGCCAGAAGAGAGGTTCTTAACAATGGCCTTGTACTTTTTCATTATGAAAAGGACCATTTGCCAATGGTTGCAGTATCATTACTTATAAAGGCCTCTCCCTTACAGGAGCCACCAGATAAGGCAGGTCTTGCAAATCTTGTTGCAGAACTGCTGACAGAAGGTACGGCGAAGAGAACCTCGGAGGAGATCGCTGAAGAAATAGAGTTTATAGGGGCAGAACTGGATGTGAGCCAGGACAGAGACTATGTTACCATAACTTTGAGAGTTCTAAAGAAACATTTTAAAAAGGGATTTGAACTGTTTTCTGATGTGCTTCTTAATCCTGTATTCAGAGAAGAAGAGATTGAAAGGAAAAAGGCACTTATAAAAGACTTTCTGAAACAAGCTGAAGAGGAACCATCTTTTGTAGCATCAAGAGAATTCCGTAAGACAGTATATGGAGAGCATCCCTATGGCCGTCTTGTTGAGGGAACAGCGGAAACCCTTTCCAGAATCACCAGAGAGGATATTATAGAATTCTATAAAACATACTACAGGCCCAATAATGCAATTATGGCGGCAGTAGGAGACATTAGCTCAGAGGAGCTTCATAATTATATTAAAAAGTATCTCTCCTCGTGGCAGGATGCAATAGTGCCAGAGTCTCCGAAGTATAGTGTTGCTTTACTGAAGAGACCCAAGATCATCACCATAGACCGTGAGCTTACACAGGCAAACATAAAATTTGGTCATCTCGGTATAAGGAGGGATAATCCTGATTACTATGCTGTCACTGTTATGAACTACATTCTTGGAGGTGGAGGATTTGCCTCAAGACTTATGAGCCGTATAAGAGACGACATGGGACTTGCCTATGATGTACACAGCTTTTTTACCAGTGATAAGGAGCCTGGAGTTTTTCAGGTAGGGGTACAGACAAAAAACTCCTCTGCCAAAACAGTAATAGATGTTATAAAGGAAGAGATTGTAAGGATTCAGACAGAGCCTGTATCTGAGCAGGAACTTGAGGATGCAAAGGCCTACCTGACAGGCAGTTTCCCCAGAAGGATTGACACAATGGGCAAGATAGCCAGTTTTCTGGTGCTAACGGAGTTCTACGGCCTCGGTATGGACTATGACAAGAAATATCCATTTTATATAAACAGTGTTAGTAGAGAGGATGTGCTACGGGTGGCAAAGAAGTATCTCCATCCTGACAGATATGTACTTGTTGTAGTAGGGGATATGAAGCAAGTGGGTGAGATACTTCCCTGAGATATTAAGGAAAAGTGAGAGAAGATAGAGTTTTAATCCTGACAGGTCCTACAGGTGTTGGCAAAACCGATGTGGCAGTCCTTATTGCAAAGGCCCTTAATACAGAGATAATCAGTGCTGATTCTATGCAGATATACAAGGGCATGGATATAGGCACAGCAAAGCCTTCTAAGGAACAACTCTCTCAGGTAAAGCACCATATGATAGATATCATTGAACCCTCAGAGGGTTACAGTGTTGGCAGGTATATAAGAGAAGTCAGACCTATAATTGAGAGACTCCATTCACTCCAAAAAGTGCCTCTTATGGTTGGTGGAACAGGCCTCTACATAAAGGCTATGACAAGGGGGTTGTTTGAGGCACCAGAGGCAAACCCAGAGTTGAGAGAGCAGCTTAAAGAGATTGAACAGAGAAGTCCAGGAACTCTTTATGCAGAATTACAGAGACTCGATCCCCAGAAGGCTAAGGAACTCTCTCCTACTGATCTCAGGAGAATAATAAGGGCACTTGAAGTGATCATAACAGCCAAAAAGCCCATCTCTTTGCTTCAGAGAGAACTCACCTCTCCCCTGCCATATCGATTCTATAAAATCGGTCTTACAAGGGATCGGAAGGAATTGTATAAAATGATAGAAAAGAGAGTAGAAGAGATGTTTAATAGAGGTCTTGTAGAAGAGGTAAAAAGAGTATTAAAGAAGGGTCCTACGGAAGTTGCACTACAGGCTATAGGCTACAAAGAGGTAATTGCTTACCTTGGGGGAGAGGCGGATCTTGAGAAAACAATAAGGGCAGTAAAGAAGGCCACAAAGAGATATGCCAAAAGACAGTTCACCTGGTTTAGAAAAGAGGAGTCAATACAGTGGGTTGATATAACAGGTCTGTATGATCCTGAAGAGATATTCCGGAAGATAATTGAGGAGACTAACCTTAAGGAATTTATAGATAGTCCATAGTCTCTTCAAGCAGTTCTTTGAGAGGAGGGACATTCTTAAACCATTCTCTTCCTGTAACCTCGTTGGTACATGCTCTGTAAATGAGCGAGATTAGTTCTCTGAGTCTTGGTGGCAGAGGTTCAGGGGATTTCTTTACAAGAGATTTCCAGTTCTGTCTATCAAGCATTTTTGCACCCTCAATATCCTTGTACCAGCTTGTCTTTCTGTAATAGATTCTGGCAATCTCCTTGCTTACAGGGATTCCGCGATAGGTAAACCTGCACTCATCCAGTGTCCCCAGTACATCCACAACCATAAGCTCTCTATCTGGTGTGAACCCCAGTTCTATCTTTCCATCTTCATTGGTGAGACCAATGCGCTTGTACTCCTCTGTGATGAGCCTATTTATTCTCATAACTATTGAGCGTATCTCAAACATTTCTCTCTCACTTAGATTTGCAATATCCTTTGCTTCATCCCATGTAAGATACCTGTCGGTTATCTCAAGCTTTGTTGACAGATCAAGCACTGGTTCAGTAAGTCTCTGCCCAGGTTCAGGCATTTCTTTGAGGCCTAATTCCTTAAGTGACAGCTCTCCAGTGCGGAGCCTTCTGAAGACACTGCTGCCTTTTGGCAGGGAGTTCCGATATATCACCTCGAGGGGGATGAGAAAATTCCCTTTAAGGTTCTTGAATACTGAATAGTCATAAATACCTCCATTCTGAAAAGGTTTAATGACTCTCAGCAGTTGGATCTCCATTATATTACTCGGTCTTTGTAATTCTGTATAGGACTTTCTTATTCCATCTTCAACCATTCCAAGATAGTGGTTTCTGATGCCCAATTCATTTAGCTTTTCAAAGAAATAGGCACCGAGGATGGCTATTGATTCACCTTTGTAAGGGATCTGATCGGGCATTTCACCCCAATCAAATACGGAGTATCTATTAGAGAAAAGGAATCTTCCTATGCCGGTTGCTGTATCTTCAGGAGGATGGATCACCTGCAGGTCTTTGACACTACCCACGTGAGACCTCCCTATCAGATTCAACCACCTTTTGTTTCATCTTCTGCTGATACTCCTGAACTCTTTTTCTTACTTTAGGATCTTGGAGACCGAGTATCTTGGCTGCTGCAAGGGCTGCTCCTTCAGGTTCAATCACCACAAGGGGAGCAACTCCAGAGGGCATTCTCAGGGTAGAGAATATATCAACACCTCCAAAGGCATCGCTGTAGGGAGGACAGGCAATCACAGGTCTGTCTGTTTGGGCATCCACAAAGCCACTGAGGGCATTGCTTCTGCCTGCTATTGTAATAAAAATAATATTTTCCAGCTGGCTGTATTCATTTATAACATCAAGGCACTTTTCTGGAGTTTTATGGGCAGAAGCTACCCTCAAGACCACATCAACATCAAGCCCCTCGAGAGCTTTTTTTATCTTTTCTGCCCAACCGAGGTCTGCCTTTGAACCCATTATTATTACTGCCTTTGCCATAATCAAGAGTTATTATTATAACATAAAAAGAAGAAGAAAAATTTATATTGACAAAAGCTCATCCTTTATGTATTATATAAATACCACATGAGTTAAGAATCCTCTAATAATACCAGTTAAGTTTTATATGGAGCTGATATTGAAGAGATAAAATATAGTGTTCTATAGCACCTTCCACTATAATAAAAAATCACGGGTGTAAATCTTTAAAAAGCAGAAAGATATTGAGAGGTATAAAGTTATTTATGGCTTTCCCGATTCTTAAATTATAAAAGATAAGTGAGGGTTGAGTAAGAGTAAATAACTCAAAGGAATAATTTTTCGATAAATCTGACATATGGTATTGGTTCATACAATAGTAAATCCTCAAGAAGGCAGGGTTCTTTTCTAAAATAAAAAATAAATGAGGTGAAAGGATGGCAAATCTGCTGATTTCAGAATTGAAAGAAAAATCCATTGATGAGCTTGTAGAGGTTGCCCGTCAACTGAATGTAGAGAATGTCTCAGGAATGAGGAAGCAGGAGCTTATCTATGCTATACTCAATGCCCATGCAGAACAGAGTGGAACACTCTATTCAGAGGGTGTATTAGAGATACTTCCTGATGGTTTTGGGTTTCTTAGATCACCAAACTATAGTTACCTTCCAGGACCTGATGATATATATGTCTCTCCATCCCAGATAAGGAGATTCAATCTCAGGACAGGTGACCTTGTATATGGTCAGATCAGACCTCCGAAGGACAATGAGAGATATTTTGCCCTTCTAAAAGTAGAGGCTATAAATGGTGAGCCTCCTGAGAAGAGTATAAATCGTCCATTGTTTGATAACCTTATCCCCTATTATCCTACAGAGAAGATAAAACTCGAGTACTCTCCTACAGATTATTCAACAAGGGTTATGGATCTTATTACTCCTGTTGGTAAAGGGCAACGTGGAATGATTGTTGCGGCACCACGAACTGGTAAGACGATGCTTCTGCAGTCAATAGCAAAGGCAATAAAGAAGAATCATCCGGAGATCCATCTTATAATTCTGCTGATTGATGAAAGACCTGAAGAGGTTACTGACTGGAAGAGACAGGTTGAGACTGCAGAAATAATAAGCTCTACCTTTGATGAACCTCCCCAGAGGCATACGCAGGTATCTGAGATGGTGATTGAGCGGGCCAAGAGGCTTGTAGAGATGAATAAGGATGTGGTTATACTGCTTGACAGTATAACACGACTGGCAAGGGCATATAATTCAATAATACCCACCAGTGGTAAGGTACTTTCTGGTGGTCTCGATGCAAATGCCCTTCAGAAACCCAAGAGGTTTTTTGGTACTGCAAGGAATATTGAGAATGGGGGAAGTCTAACAATTATAGCTACTGCCCTTGTTGATACAGGTAGCCGTATGGATGATGTTATTTTTGAGGAATTTAAGGGGACTGGTAATATGGAGCTGCATCTGGACAGAAAACTGGTTGATAAGAGGATCTTCCCAAGCATCAATATAAATGCCTCTGGCACAAGAAAAGAGGAGCTACTTGTTCCAAATGATGTACTTAATAAGATGTGGATACTTCGTAAGGTATTGAGTCCTCTTGGAACAGTAGAAAGTATGGAGTTTTTACTTGACAAACTGAGAGGAACAAAATCTAATAAAGAATTCCTTGAGATGATGAATAAATAATTTTATTAAGCCTGGTCTTCTACTAACTTTGTCTTCTTATTAATATACCACTGCTGGATTATACTCAATATGTTACTTACAAGCCAGTAAAGGACCAGCCCTGAAGGAAAATTCAAGAATAGAAAAGTGAAAATTATAGGTAGAAACTGCATTATCTTTTGTTGTTGTGTCTCTGTTGCGGTTGGGGTCATCTTCTGCTGAATATACATAGTAATTCCCATAACAATAGGAAGTATATAATATGGGTCTTTTTTTGAAAGGTCTTGGATCCAGAACATAAAGGGGGCGCCTCTTAATTCTATGGCTATCAAAAGGACCTTATATAGTGCGAAAAAGACAGGTAGCTGTATAAGGATGGGAAGGCATCCACTCATAGGATTCACCTTGTACTTTTTGTAGAGTTTCATCATCTCTTCCTGCATCTTCTTTGGGTCTTTCTTGTATTTTTCTCTAATCTCGGCCATCCTGGGCTGAATAGCCTGGAGCTTCTTCATAGACTTTTGGCCCTTATTTATTAATGGGATAAAGGGTATTCTGGTAATGATTGTAAGAATAACAATAGCCCATCCATAGTTACCCACAATCTTATAGAAGAACTTTAGTATCCAGAAGAGAGGTCTTGCAAGAATTGAGAAAAACCCAAAATCTACTATATGCTCAAGTCCAACACCGAGCATCTTAAGCCTGTCATGTTCCTTGGGCCCTACATAGACAATATAATTGTGCTTTCCTTTGGGAAGCTTAACTGCTACCAGAGGCTCTCCTGTATCCTTTGATGTCCATATTTTTGCTACTGCATTCTTAGGAGGAACAATGGAGGAGAAGAAGTATTTATCCTCTTGAGCAACCCATCTTAGGCCCTCCTGATAGATCTTTGGCTGTTTAAGCTTTTTTATCTCAATCCTGTCAGAGTATTTAAGAACTACAGGTCCTATATGCCCACCATAGCTCTCTGTTCCAGATATTCCAAAGCCACTGCCTAAGGTGACCCAGTAACTTGGTTTGCCCTTTACCTCTTCAGTTAGATCTATTCTGTAGTCATCAGCATAAAAAGTAAAAGTCCTTTTTATATAGATCCCTTCATCAGCGAAAATAAAAGTTACAGATGTTTTGCCCTCATTCAGTACAATATTCTGATTACCCTCTACATCAAAGATTGTATTCTTAAGCCCAAAGTCTTCATCAAAACCAATTGACAGAGGGGGTGGTACAGGTGATTCTTTTGTCAATGATATCTCATTCCCTTTGTCATCCAGATATTTCTTCAGTTTCCACTCCTTTACAGTGGCTCCTTTTGAACTTAAGACAGCCCTGTAAAGGGGAGTTTCTATTGTAATCAGCTTTTCCTCTGAGGCCTTGGTAGGCTTGTATTCCTTTTCTTGAACCTCCTTTACTATTTCTGTCTCAGCAGGAATCTCTGTAACCTTTTTTTCAGGTTTCTGAGGGGGCTCCTCTGGAGGAGGGGGCATAAAAAATATCTGATACAGAATGAGGACAATCATAGATAGAACAATTGCAATGAGAGCCCTTTTATCAAATCCGTTTTCCATCAGCAGCTCACCTTACAGGATCATATCCACCTGGATTAAGGGGATGGCATCTGATAATTCTTTTTACGCTTAAATACAGTCCTTTCATAAATCCATACTTCTGTATAGCCTGCAGAGAATATTCTGAGCAGGTTGGAACAAACCTACAACTATTAGGGAATAAGGGCGATATCAGATACTGATATGCCTTTATAAGAAAGATCGCAAGAGATTTCATTATACAGTTAGTCTTTTGCGACCTTTGGCTCGTCTTCTCTTTAATACCCTTCTTCCACCCTTTGTTCTCATTCTTTTTAAGAATCCGTGTGTTCTCTTCCTCTTTTTCCTATGTGGATGATATGTGGTATATGCTCCTCCCATAACCACTCCCTTATTCTAAAAGGATTAAAAAAGATCGAAAACTATGCTAATCACAGATGTCTATTTTAATTCTTTCAAAACTTTAAAGTCAAATATACGATATACCTCTCATTTGCTCTTCATTGTTTGGCTCTTATATACTAAAATTAATGAAGGGTAGAGTGGTGTCAATAAACATCAGTGATAGAAAGGGTGTCCGCAAAACACCTGTCAGTGAAGCTGTGGTGGAGAGAGATTCTGGCATTCAGGGGGATGCACATGCCTCCTCAGAATGGCACAGACAGATAAGTCTTCTCGCCGTGGAGAGCATAATGAAGATGAGAGAGTTGGGACTGGATGTAGGCCCGGGAGACTTTGCAGAGAATATAACCACTGAAGGGATAGACCTTCTCAGCCTCTCAATTGGGGCCAGAATAAAAATTGGTGAGCAGGTAGAGCTTGAGGTCTCACAGATCGGAAAGACCTGTCATGACAGGTGCTCTATCTATTATGAAGCAGGCGATTGTATAATGCCAAAAGAAGGGATATTTGTGAAGGTACTGAAGGGTGGAAGAATCAGAGTAGGAGACCCCATCATTGTCTGAACTGAAAGATATGATAAATTTTGCAGTAATTACCCTTAGTGATAGGTGTTCTAAGGGGGTGAGGAGTGATGAAAGTGGCAATATCATAAAGAGATTCCTTGAAGAGAGAGGGTTGAGGTGTCTGTATTATGAGATAATACCTGATGATAGAGATACTTTAAGACAGATGCTTTTAAGATTCTCTAAGGAGGTGGATGTTATCATAACCAATGGGGGCACAGGACTCTCCCCAACGGATATAACTCCTGATGTTACCTTAGAGGTGATAGACAAGGAGGTTCCAGGCATAGCAGAGGCTATACGCTATGAAGGGCTTAAAAAGACACCAAGGGCTATGCTTTCAAGGGCTGTGGCAGGGGTGAAAGACCGTTGTCTCATAGTGAATCTGCCAGGCAGTCCTAAAGCAGTGTTAGAGGGACTACAGGTGATATCAGAGGTTTTACCTCATGCCATAGAGAAAATAAAGGGTTCAGAAGAGGAGTGTGCAATATGAAGACAGATCTGAGTTACACACTCGCCTTTGTGGCAGGAATGGCATCCTTTCTCTCACCCTGTGTATTACCTCTTGTGCCTTCTTATGTGACCTTTATAACAGGTATTTCCTTTGAAGACCTTACTGCCACAAGAGACAGGGCAAGGGTAAGATTCCTGACCGTTACCAATTCCCTGGCTTTTATTCTGGGATTTTCTTTTGTCTTTATTATGCTTGGGGCTTCTTCCTCTTTTGTGGGAAGGATATTCTTTGAATACAAGGACATTATCAGGATTGTAGGAGGTATTCTGATAATACTCTTTGGCCTTTTTATCTCCGGTATACTCAAGATGGACTTCTTAATGAGAGAGAGAAAGATTCACCTGAGTGGGAAACCTGCGGGTTACATAGGCACCTTTCTTATAGGAATGACCTTTGCTGCTGGGTGGACTCCTTGTATAGGTCCCATCCTCGGTAGTATTCTCATCTTTGCCGGTTCCAAGGGCTCTGCCTCATATGGTTTGAAGCTTCTTGCGGTATACTCCCTTGGTCTTGCCTTGCCCTTTTTTGTTGCCTCTCTTGCCATAAATACATTTATAAGTTATTCTCGGAGAATTCAGAGATATATGCGGGTGATTATGCTTCTGAGCGGGATTATACTCATAGTCTTTGGGATAATGTTACTTACTGATCAGGTGAAGGAATTGGCAGGCTTGCTTCCAGATATTGGTTTGGATATGTAAAAGAAAATTAAGGGAATGGTGGGCGGAAGAGGACTCGAACCTCTGACCTCTGCCTTGTAAGAGTTATCCTACTAAGTAAGAAGATTCTATTCCTATCTCTAAGTATTTGTCAATACTTGAAAAATTGGATTTTAGAGTTTTGTATCCTTACTTGATTTTTTACCTTTCCGAGGTCTCTACTTCACATTTACTGCACATTAAAATGAGGAGGTGAAAAAGTGGAAAAGAAGTTAAACATTGAGAGGATTGATGAAGTTCATGAAAGTTTAGCCTTTATTAAAGGCTTGTTAACCTTGCTGCAGCATTCAGCAATAGCAAAAGCAGACAGTACAGGTGAACTACTTCTCGGAAAGATTCTTTTAACAGAAGACAACTGTTTAGAGGCTCTCTTTTATGAGGCACTAAGAAAGTTAAAAAAGATTGAAAGCTTCTGTAAAGATAAGGTTAGGAAGTAAAAACTTTTCAGTTCTTTTGCGCCCCTCTCTTAGATGAGAGAGGGGTACTCAAAAAATGCCTCTGAGACGCATTGAGAAGCTCAGAGAAAAGTTTTTAGAGGTAAGAAAGCCCACCTTTTGAGTTTTCTATTTAATTTTTTTATTATATAGGGATGAAAACTTTGAAGAGGGTCCCTACCAGAAATGTCCTTCTCAGAGTCTCGCCTTCTCCTTTAAAAAGCTCATAAGAAGAGATTCTATCTTCTCAATCTTGCCCTCTATCCTATCAAGTCTCCGATTCATGTCCTCTCTCAGGTCATCTATCCGCTTGTTCATGTCTACCCTCAGGTCATCTATCCTCTTGTTGTTGTAAATTATCCCTAAGAGCACTACAAGGACTATCGTTATCACCTGTACCCATTCCATAAAAGTATTATACCAGAATTAAAGATTTTTTTGGGATTTATAAGTCATTTCTCTTCATACCTCATGTAGTAAGGTCTTTTATAAAAAATCTTGCTTTTTACAATATGTTGTGGTATAATTTTTGATAGCATACAATATGTTGTATGCATATTCTATACTGCAATTTCTATATCGTAGGAGGTGAACACATGGAAAAGAGATATTTAACAGAAAAAGAGGTTGCAGAAATCTTAAGAGTGACTCCATGGAAATTGCAGGAAGACAGATCTAAAAAAAGGGGCCTGCCTTACATTAAACTGGGAAAAGGCAAAAATGCAAAAGTGCTTTATGACATCCGAGCAGTAGAGGAATATCTTAAAAAACATACGGTGATCCCGGAGGAATAACCAATGAGAAAAGACAGTCCTAAGCCTATTGCTTTTAGACCAGACTGGGTTGAATTTTTTGGAGATAGAACCACCACTATTTTTTCCAGCAATTGTATTACTGGTCTGATAAGGGGAAAAGAGAAGATGGTTTTATTTATAAATCTATTGCAGAAATCGAATATGAAACCACACTTTCCAGATTTGAACAGGAAAAGGCACGGAAAAAATTACAGAAGTTGGGTTTTATAGATGTCATCAAAAAGAAAGTAAATGGTGCTCCTATCCTTCACTATCGTATAACTGAAAAAGGTTGGCAGTTTATTAATGCTACTACAGTAAATTCGGATTTGCTACAGAGTAGCAAATCCATTTGCGAGTTTACAGCAAATCCATTTGTCAGAAACTCGCAAATCTATAATAACAGAGAATACTACAGAGAGTACTAACAAAAATAATAGGGATTTTTCTCTTAGAGAAAAATCTGGAGGAATAATAGGGAACGATGACTTTAAAAAGTCATCGTCCTATCAGCTTCAAATCTCTTTTAAAAGTTTTTTAGAGTCTTATGATTCTTCTCTTGGTGAAGAAACTATTAAGGCGATGGAGTACTTCCTTAACAAATATCAGCAGGTCTTTAAGAGAGAGCATCCAAAACTTACACCACAGCAGTGGAAATCTCTGGAGAATCTCCTACATGTTGAAGATGATGAGGAATATTACTCAGACTATCTCACCTTTGAAGAGATAAAACCAATGATAGATAAGTATTTTCAGATAAGGTTCAAAGGTAATGAAAAAGGTGGATGTAATTACTCAATCCTGCACTTTAACAGTAATAGAGTGAAACTATATCGGTACTATGAAGAGGCTCACTGAAAAGCTCATGAGACGCACGGAGAAGCCCTCAGAGAGGCGTTAAGGATGGAGGCAAGGAAAATTTACACTCACAGAAGAGGAAAAAAGAGAAATAGCCAGAATGGTGGTAAGGGAAATTTTGCCTCTTTTAAGAGAAAATAAAAACTATGACGAGATTCTGGATTACAAAAGAGCCTCCGAGTATCTCAAAATCCCTAAACATACCCTTGAAAAATGGGTCTCTGAAAGAAGAATACCCTTCTATAAGGTAGGCAAAAGGGTTATTTTTAAAAGGTCTGTCCTGGATAGATGGCTGAATCAACATCTGAAAGAACCATTAAATTACAGGCGATAACTGCCTACTCAGGACATGATTTTTTGCCTTAACTGCTTGAAAATAAAAAACTTTTTCTCAAGTGTACAGTGAAATGTGCAGTAAACTTTTACTTGAGAATGCCACAAAGTTAGATATAATATAAACATGTTAAGGCCAGAAGATATAAGGCAGTTCCGGAGGGGGTATGAACTTAGCCAGCAGGCCCTTGCTAACCTGGTAGGAGTTTCAGGAAACTATATCTACATGGTAGAAAAGGGGTGAGAAAGCCAAGCAAGATGTTTGAATTATTCCTTAAGTGCTTAGAAAAGCAGTTAAAAGAAAAAGAGAGGTGAGGTGATGAGTAAAAGCACAAGGAAGGAAAGGGGTGTTTATAAGCGTCCAAATTCAAAGTTCTGGTGGGTATGCTATAGTACACCTGATGGAAAAGTAATAAGGGAAAGTTCCAAGACCACAGACTACAGAGAAGCAGTAGCATTTAGAGCCAAAAGAATAACAGAAGTTCAGCAAGGAAAAGAGTCAGAAAGAATCCTTAAAAACTATTCCTTCAGAGAACTGGCTGAAAGATATTCAGAATGGATGAAAGGAAGACATAAATCAGCAGATAGTAAGCAGTACAGGATTGAGCAATTAATAAGATATTTTGGAGAATTGCCCCTTAAGCGGTTTTCTACCTACCTCGTAGAGCAATACCAGACAGAGCTTATCAATAAAGGTCTAAAGCCTGCAAGTGTAAACAAAAATATCTCTATCCTCAAAGCAATGTTTAAAAAGGCTTATGACTGGGGTATGATTACTGAGGAGATCCTCAAAAGAGTGAGGGTGTGTAATCTCCTGAAGGGAGAAGAAAGAAGGCTAAGGTACCTCACTAAGGCAGAGTGTCAGGCCCTTATCAATGCCTGTGAGCCTCACCTGAGACCCATCGTCATAACCGCCCTTAACACAGGTATGAGAAGAGGAGAGATTCTTAATCTGACATGGGAACAGGTAGACCTGAAGAATGGCTTTATCCTACTGGAGAGAACCAAAAACAGCGAGAAGAGAGAAATTCCAATTAATGAGACACTCAGGCAAACATTACAGGCCCTTTTCAGGTCCAGAAGACTGGATATCCCCTATGTCTTTTATGACCCTACTACCGGTAAGCCTTATAGAGAGGTCAAAAGGAGTTTTAAAACCGCACTGAAGAACGCAGAACTCCAGAGGTGTCCTAAATGTAACTTTGAAAGGGCTAAACCTAAAACAGAAGTGATTTCTCTATGTCCTGCCTGTGGTAGTGAACTGGAAACTCGCAAAGGAATAAAAGACTTCAGGTTCCATGACCTCAGGCATACCTTTGCCTCTCATCTGGTAATGGCAGGAGTAGACCTCACTACGGTTAAAGAACTCCTTGGTCATAAGGATATCAAGATGACCCTCAGATATGCCCACCTTGCCCCCTCTCATAAAGTCAAAGCAGTGAAAATCTTTGACATGGTGATTAACGGCAGAGGTACCGCCCAAAAAGAAACCTCTACTTCACATTTACTGCACATTTTGGGGTAGAAGAGGGTCAAAATGGAAAGATGTGAAATAGAAAAACTGCTTGATTTTAAAGGAGAATTTAATGGTGGGCGGAACAGGACTCGAACCTGTGACCTCTGCCTTGTAAGGGCAGCGCTCTCCCACCTGAGCTATCCGCCCATCTAAGTTATTTATTATATAAAATAAAAGGAGTTTTTTGCCAATTTTTATGAATTCACTGCTTGCAGTTGATATTGGTATAAGAACAGGCCTTGCCTTCTATGATGGCAATGGAAAACTCCGCTGGTATCGTTCTCATAACTTTGGAAACATATCAAGACTGAGGCAAGCAGTATACAACACCTTGAGAGACCTTTCAGGGCTTACTCATATTGTTCTGGAAGGTGGAGGTCCTCTTGCAGAGGTCTGGAAAAAAGAGGCAAACAGAAGGGGAATCAATGTCATACAGATAAGTGCTGAACAGTGGAGAGGGTTTTTAATGTATCAGAGACAGCAGACAGATACCACCAAAGCAAAGAATACAGCAAAAGAGCTCGCCAGAAGAGTTATTGAGTTATCCGGAGCACCAAAACCCACCTCTTTAAGGCATGATACTGCAGAGGCAGTACTTATAGGATTATGGGCTGTATTGAGTTTGGGATGGAGTGGTCCAGATAAAAATTTTACAATAGCAAGCTTCAAGAAACAGTCTCTTTGATCCCTCTTTTCGCGGTCTTTGGATTTATCCCTCTATGTTGAGATAAAGTCTTTTCTTTAATTTTGCTCCAAATTTAAAACAATAAGACTTCTGAAGTGCTGGTTTGGTAAAATAGGAGATTAAGCCGATGCAAGAGCAGATTTTAATAAAAGGAGCAAGGGAGCATAACCTCAAGAACCTGAGCCTCAGGATACCGAGAGACAGTATTGTTGTTATCACAGGGCCTTCTGGCTCTGGGAAGTCATCCCTTGCAATAGATACCATATATGCAGAAGGACAGAGAAGATATGTTCAGAGTCTGAGCACATATGCGAGACAGTTCATTGGTGAGTTAAAGAAGCCTGATGTGGATTATATAGAGGGGTTGTCACCCTCAATATGCATAGATCAGAAGACAGTAACCCGCTCTCCCCGTTCCACTCTTGGCACCATCACAGAGATATATGACTATATGAGGGTTTTATACACACGAATCGGAAAGCCCTACTGTTACAGGTGTGCAGAACCGATAACCATGCAGGAGGCAGACAAGATTCTACAGAGTCTTCTTGCACTACCAGAAGGCACCAGGGTCCAGATACTCTCTCCAATTGTGAGAGAGAGAAAGGGAGAGTATAAGAAGGAGCTACAGCAACTCAGAAGGGAAGGGTTTATAAGGGCGAGGATTGATGGCCAGATGGTGGAACTCACAGAGGATATAAGACTGAAGAAACACAAAAGACACACCATTGAAGTGGTTATTGATAGACTCATTATAAGAACCGGGATTGAAAGACAACTGAAAAACTCTATTGATATTGCCCTGAAGTATTCAGACACTGTGGTTATAAATCTCGTTGACAAAGACAGAGACCTCCTTTTCAGCAAGACCCTCGCCTGCCAAAAGTGTGGTATAAGTTATCCAGAGATAACACCCATGTTCTTTTCTTTTAATAGCAGGCTTGGGGCATGTCCACGCTGCAGAGGTCTTGGGTTTGAGGGGATCGTAGATGAGGAGGAAAAAGAGTATTTACACACAGATGAACTTGTTCCCTGTAAATCCTGCAGCGGTTACAGATTAAGGAAAGAGGCCCTGGGGATTAAAATTAATGGTTTTCATATTGGCCAGTTTTCGTCCCTTTCTGTGACAGAGGCCCTCAGGTTTATTGAGACACTGCAGCTTGATGAGAGAGAACTGGCAGTGGCAAAGAGGATCCTTAAAGAGGTTGCTGAGAGGTTAGAGTTTCTCAGGAAGGTGGGGCTTGGTTATCTCACCTTAGACAGACCTGCTTTCACTCTTTCAGGTGGTGAGGCTCAGAGGGTGAGACTTGCAACACAACTCGGCTCCTCGCTTACAGGAGTGCTCTATGTACTTGATGAACCGAGTATAGGGCTTCATCCAAGAGACTTTAAGAGACTACTTGATTCCCTGAGACAGACGAGGGATGAATACAACACCATAATAATAGTTGAACACGATGAGGAGACCATAAGAAATGCAGATTATGTGATAGACCTGGGGCCTGGTGGAGGCAGAATGGGAGGATATTTGATGGCAGAGGGGACTCCTGAGGAGCTTGCAAGAAATGAGAACTCAATCACAGGTCAGTATTTGTCAGGTAGAAGAAGTATTCCTGTGCCACCTGTGAGGAGAAGACCAAAGGAGTTTCTGACGATTATTGGGGCCACAAAGAATAACCTGAAGAATATTACAGTTAAAATACCCTTAGGGGTGTTTGTCTGTGTGACTGGTGTCTCAGGTTCAGGCAAGAGCACCCTTGTGATGGATATCCTCTTTAAGGCATTAAAAAACAAAGACAGACCTAATAAAGGAGTTCCTGGATGTAAGAGAATAGAGGGAGTGGAAAAGATTTCACGAGTTGTCTCTGTTGACCAGAGGCCCCTTGGTAGAACCCCTCGATCAAATCCAGCAACTTATACAGGAGTATTCACCTATATAAGAGAGCTCTTCTCAATGACCACTGAGGCGAGGATGAAGGGATTCAGCCCATCAAGATTCAGCTTTAACCTCAAAGGTGGCAGATGCGAGGTGTGCAGGGGCGAGGGTTACAAAAAGGTGAAGATGCAGTTTCTGCCTGATGTGTATGTACCCTGTGATGAGTGTGGTGGTACCAGATATAATCTTGACACACTCAGGATAAGGTTTAAAGAGAAGAATATCGCGGATGTCCTTGAGATGACCGTCTCTGAGGCTTATGAGTTCTTCTCCAATATTCCACATATCAGGGAGAAGCTCCGTGTCCTTCTGGATGTGGGACTTGGGTATATAAAGCTTGGCCAGTCAGCAACCACCCTTTCAGGTGGTGAGGCTCAGAGGGTGAGGCTTGCGCGAGAACTGGGGAAGGCATCCCGAGGTGCAACCGTCTATATACTCGATGAGCCTACAACAGGACTCCATTTTGTGGATATTGAAAGACTCCTTGATGTACTTAACAGACTGATAGACAGGGGTAACACAGTTATTGTAATAGAACACAATATGGAGGTTATAAAATCAGCAGACTATATAATAGACCTTGGGCCAGAAGGTGGAGAAGAGGGTGGTGAGGTGGTAGCAACAGGCACCCCCGAGGATGTTGCAAATAATGAACTCTCTTATACTGGCAGATTTCTCAAAGACAAACTCCTGTCCAGTGGTCAGAGAGAAGAATTTCTTCAGCCCGTAGTATGAAGAGAGTAGGGATTATTCTTTCATTGGTTTTCTTTCTCATATCCTGTCAGAGCCATTCTGAGAGGCTTTTCAGGAAGTCTGAGATACTAATGGACACGATTGTGACCATTACAGTTGTTTCAGACAATGAAAAAAAGGCAGAAGTTGCAATAGACAAAGCCTTCAGGGAACTGAAAAGACTGGATAGACTTTTCAATGCATTCAGCCCTCAGAGTGAGGTCTCAGATATCAACAGGAAAGCAGGAGAAAAGAAGGTCAAGACAGCCGAAGATACTGTAAGGCTTATCGGGTATGCACTGAAAATAGGAGAACTGACAAACGGGGCCTTTGATATTACAGTAGGTGCTGTTACAGGATTGTATGACTTCCATAACAAGGTGGTTCCATCAATGAGACAGATAAGAGAGGCCCTAAGGTATGTTGATTTTAGAAGGGTGGTTATAGAAGGTGACAGAGTCTACCTCCCAGAAAAAGGGATGAGGATTGATCCTGGAGGTATTGCAAAGGGATATGCAGCAGATAGGGCTATTGAGATACTTAAGGGAGAGGGTATAAAAGGTGCATTGGTTGCGGTTGCAGGGGATATAAAGGGTTATGGGAGAAAACCTGATGGTAGTCCCTGGAGAGTGGGTATCAGAGACCCAAGGGGAGACAGAGAAGATATATTTGCAGTGGTGGAACTCAGAGATGAGATGGCTATTTCAACATCAGGTGACTACGAGAGATACTTTATCAAGGATGGCAAGAGATACCACCATATTATTGACCCTAATACAGGACTGCCTGCAGAAGGGCTGATTAGCGTGAGTATTATTGGTAAAGAGGGCACCTATACGGATTCCCTGGCAACTGCCGTCTTTATAATGGGTGCAGAAGAAGGCAAAAAGGTGGCTGAAGAGCTTGGTTATGGAGTGGTTATGGTAGACAGAAAAGGTAATATCAGCACGAGTGAGAGCATAAGAGGACTCGTCAAAATAACAAAATCTTTAAATAGAGATTGATCAGAACTGTATTAAAAGAGAGTACCACCTTTGACTGGATACTCCTCGTCATCTTAACCCTGCTCAGTCTGTCAGGAATACTCTTTGTAAAGACCCTCTATCCTGAAGGCAATAGAGTCACAATTGAGGTGAAAGGAAAGAAGGTGTATATCCTCTCTGTTGAAGAGGATAGAATGGTTACAGTGGAGGGGCCTCTGGGCAAGACCACTATACAGGTGAAAGAGGGCAGAGTGAGAGTGGTTGATTCTCCTTGCCCTGAGAAGATATGTATCAGGCAGGGATGGATAAGAAGTGGTGTTATAGTATGCCTCCCTAACAGGGTTGTGGTTACTGTGGGGGAGGGAGACCATGGAGAGGTAGATGCCATCTCTGGATAACAGAAGGATTGCCATACTTTCTGCATATGCGATTACCCTGCATATAATTGAGAGATTGATTCCTACTCCAGTTCCATGGTTGAGATTCGGTTTTGCAAATATAATTACCTTAGTAGCAATAATACTCTATGGGACAAAGACCGGCCTTTTTATAACTCTTATCAGGGTATTTATAGGCTCACTCTTTACAGGCACCTTTCTCGGTCCAGGATTTCTCCTGAGCCTCGGTGGAGGAGTAATGAGTACCCTTGCTATGGGAGCTGGCAGTCTCCTTGGAGAAAGGATATTCAGCCCCCTTGGACTTAGCCTCCTGGGTGCCTTTGTGCATAATATAACCCAGTTGATGCTTGCCTATTTGGTTTTTATAAGGAAGATTGAAGTGATACTGTATCTGTCTCCTCTGATACTGCTTTTGGGAGTAGCCACAGGCACACTTAATGGAATTGTCTGTTTACTACTTATAAAGAGATTGAGGACAGACCTGAGGCAAGGTTGAGATATGATCTTATACCTCTTTGCTGTATTTCTGGACAATAAAATTCAGAAGCACCTCAATCCTGTGGGCAAGCTTTTCAGGTTCAGAGGATGTCCCTTTGTTAATATAATTTGCAGGTGCCAACAGTTGCATCTGTTTTCTTAGACTATCATCTGCCTTGATAGAGGAGAAGAAGACTATAGGGACCTTTGGTATTCCTTTCTGTTCCTCTAAGGCACGAATGGTTCTTGCTGCTGTCAGGCCATCCATTATGGGCATGTTCAGGTCAAGGATCACAAATAAAGGGAGTATATTCTCATTCATAAGCTTTGTATAGGCAGAGACAAACTCCAATCCATTAGATGCATCTATCACCTCTGTAGCTATCGCCTTTTTCTGGATCACGCCCTTGAGTAGTTTTCTGGTAAATGGAGAGTCCTCTGCCAAGAGGGCATATGTCTTACTCTTACTCTTCTTCTCTTCCCAGAGGTTCTCTACATCAAGGGTAAATCCACAGAATGTACAGGTGAGTTCTCTCCTTTCGTTTCTTATCACCACATTGTAGGGGACATCTTCATCACAGCAGAGGCAGTATTTTGTTTTTGTCTCCATACCCCCCTCCTTGGTTTTAATATTATTATAGTAAAACTTCAAATTTTCTTCAAAAGCTTTGTTATATAATAAATTTAATGAGGAGAATTACTCTGCCTATAAAGGGAATGACCTGTGCCTCCTGTGTGGCTGCAGTGGAGAAGGCCCTGAGTAGAGTAAAAGGTGTCAGGAGTGTTAATGTGAATTTTGCTTCAGAGAAGGCTGTCCTTGAGGTTAATGAGGGTGTGAGTCTTGAAGAACTTATTGGGGCTGTGAAGAATGAGGGTTATGAGGTAATAACCCATAGATTTGAGTTCAGGGTAAAGGGAATGACCTGTGCCTCCTGTGTGGCTGCGGTGGAGAAGGCCCTGAAGGGTCTTTTTGGTGTGCTCCAGGTAAATGTGAATCTCGCTACAGAGAGGGCCTCTCTGGTTTATATCCCCACCCTTACGGGGTTTAATGAATTCAGAGAGGCTGTTAAATCACAGGGGTATGAGGCAGAGGCTATCACAGAGGAACTCCAAGACAGGGAAGCTTTGGAAAGGGAACGAGAATACACGGACATACTCAGGAGATTCCAGATAAGTGCAGTCCTTTCAGCGATTATTTTAATTGGGAGTCTCACAGGATTACCTCTGATTTCTAATCGTTTTGTCCTCTTTTTATTGGCGACTCCTGTACAGTTCTGGGGAGGCCTCAGATTTCACAAGGCCACCTTGGCAGCACTAAAACACCGCTCCACCAATATGAACACTCTTGTAAGTGTAGGAACCTTCTCTGCTTACATATACAGTACCATTGCCACCTTTTTCCCCAATGTATTTGAGATAGGGGGACTGCAGGCCCATGTCTATTTTGATACCTCGGCAGTGATCATCACACTGATACTTCTTGGAAGGTTACTTGAAGCAAGGGCAAAGGGTAGAACCTCCGAGGCGATAAGAAGGCTGGCAGGACTGCAGGCCAAGACAGCAAGGGTTGAGAGGGGTGAAGAGTTTGTGGAGATCCCGATAGAAGAGGTGGTCGTGGGCGATACCATACTGGTCAGACCAGGCGAAAGGGTCCCTGTAGACGGAGTAATCATTGATGGATACTCCTCCTTGGATGAGTCAATGCTTACGGGAGAGAGCATACCTGTGGACAAGTCAGTGGGAGAAGCTGTCTTTGGAGGCACAATAAATATCTCAGGCAGTTTTAAACTCAGGGCAACAAAGGTTGGCAGAGATACTGCACTGGCACAGATCATCCGTTTGGTAGAGGAGGCTCAAGGGAGTAAGGCGCCTATCCAAAGACTTGCTGACAGGGTTGCCTCTGTGTTTGTTCCTACTGTTATCGGTATTGCAATTGTCACTTTCTTTCTGTGGTATTTCTTTGGCCCAGAACCCTCTTTCACAAGGGCCCTGATGAATTTTATTGCGGTTCTTATTATAGCCTGTCCCTGTGCCCTCGGCCTTGCAACACCTACAGCAATCATGGTGGGTACAGGCAAGGGTGCCCAGAGGGGCATTCTTATCCGTGATGCCGAGGCCCTTGAGACACTACATAAGGTACAAGCAATATTGCTTGATAAAACCGGTACCATTACCAAGGGAGAACCGAAACTGACAGATATAGTTCCTTTAAATGGAGAGAATCCCGATGAACTTCTCTGGCTGGTTGCCTCTGCTGAGTCCTCATCAGAGCATCCCCTTGCTAAGGCAGTATTGCAGGAAGTAGAGAGCAAGGGGTTGAAAGTCTCTACACCTGAGGAGTTCAGGTCAATCCCTGGAGGTGGGATCAGGGCGACTGTGTCTGGTAAGGATGTGTTCATTGGTACGCCAAGACTCCTGAAGGAAAATGGGATAAAAGCTGATAATCTGGAAGATACGATAGAACACCTTACGAGGTCAGGCAAAACGGCAGTGGTAGTCTCTGTAGATGGACAGATAAAAGGGATCCTCGGTTTTGCCGACACAGTAAAGGAAGGCTCCAAGGATGCAATCAGACAGCTGAAAGATATGTCCATAGAGGTGGTGATGCTTACAGGTGACAATGAGATGGCTGCCAGAAGCATTGCAGAAGAGGTAGGGGTGGATAGGTTCTTTGCAGGGATACTGCCAGAGGGTAAGGTAGAGATCGTTAGAAAATTAAAGGATGAACAGAAAGTGGTGGGCATGGTGGGTGACGGGATAAATGATGCACCTGCGCTTGCTGAGGCAGATGTGGGAATAGCCATTGGCACTGGAACCGATATTGCAATGGAGGCATCCGATATTACAATCATAAAGGGAGACCTGAGGGATGTGGTTAGTGCAATAAAGCTCAGTAAACTCACCCTCAGAACAATAAAACAGAATCTATTCTGGGCATTCTTCTATAATGTTGTGGGTATTCCCGTGGCGGCAGGGCTTCTCTATCTCTTCGGTGGTCCACTGCTCAATCCGATGATCGCCTCTGCAGCAATGGCATTCAGTTCAGTGTCCGTAGTGAGTAATTCCTTGAGATTGAGAAGAAAACCACTCTGATGAAGGTCACACCAGGGCCTCGCTGGGAAGAGTTGATCCAGAGGATTCTCCACAGTGAAAGCACCATTCTGCTTCTTGGTAATACAGACTCTGGCAAAAGCACCCTTGCGAGGTTTATTCTGTATCGACTTCTTGAGAATCACTTGCGTGTAGCCCTTGTTGACACCGACATAGGGCAGTCAAGCCTGTTTCTTCCAGGTACGGTCTCAATGAAGGTCTTTACTTCAACCAATGAACTGAATAAAAGGGAACCAGATGGGATGTTCTTTGTGGGCTTGATTAATCCTGCCAGAAATATTTCCTTTCATATAAAGGCATCAGAGGTGATGTTAAGAAAGGCTCTCGAGAGGAAACCAGACAAGACGATTGTGGATACCACAGGGCTTGTTACAGGTTCACCAGGACACTCTCTCAAGAAGAAAAAGATTCTCACATTAAAGCCCTCTCTTGTGGTGGCTCTCCAGAGGGGTTCTGAACTTGAGGGCATCCTGAAAGAGTTGCCTGACAGTACAGTATTCAGGCTGTTACCCTCCGAGCATGTGAGACCGAGAACAAGGGAAGAAAGAATAAATTACAGAAACTCTCTGTACAGAGAGTACTTCAAGGATTCTTACCTCCTTGAGATGCGTCCAGAGGGGGTTCAGTTTGAGGAGATGGGAAGGAGGTTTTCTATCAGAGAGAGGTATCTCAGAAGGGGGACACTGTTGGGTCTCTGTAAAGGCTCTGACACTCTGGGGCTCGGGATATTTGACGGTATATCCGATGGGAGGGTGCAGATTATTACACCATTAAAGGAGGAGGACTTTGACAGAATAGTGGTGGGAGAGATCGTTATTCCCGAGGAGATATACAGTGAGTAAAAGAACCATAGTAGTAATTGTCTTTGGATTCTCTGCAATAGTACTCCAGATACTTGCTCTCAGACTCCTGCTTACTGCGTCATCTGGTAATGAGCTTGACATCGTCGTAACTCTGTCTACTTGGTTGCTCACCACCTCCCTGGGAAGCCTTATCGGTACGAGACTGACAAAAGGGGCCTTCCTTGGAAAGAGTTTTCTCATTCTTGGGGTATTGTCTCCTTTGCTGATGATATTTACAGAGATACTTAGGATCCTGTTAGTTGAGGTGCCTGGTGAGATTATTGCACTGTCTGATACCCTACTCACAAGCCTGGTTCTGCTTTTACCCATTGGTGCTCTGGTGGGTGCACAGTTTCCCCTCTGCGTTAGAGAGCTTCCAGAGTCACCACAGAGAGTGTACGCCTTTGAGAGTCTTGGTGCCTTTGCAGGAGGTCTCCTCTTTACCAGCCTGATTCTTAAAGGAGTAAAGACAGAGGTGGTGCTTTTTGCAGTGAGTGTCCTCTTGATGGTGACAGGTGTGTGGCTTACAAGAAAAAAGAGACTTCTGATTCTACTTCTTATACCCTTTGTGGTTATGAACATAAAAGATACAGTTCTAAAGTGGACCTCTCCTCCAAATATGGTTCTGGAAGAAAGGATGGATTCGCCTTATGCCGAGGTAACCCTTTACAGCAGTGGCAATCAGAAGAGTCTCTACACTTCAGGCAGTCTTTATTATACCTATCCAGAGCCACAGACAGAGGAGACCAAGGTACATCTGCCGATGACAATGGTAAAGAATCCAGAAAGGGTGCTTATCATAGGAGGATCTCCACTGCTTTTGAGAGAGGCTCTGAAGTATCCATTAAAAGAGGTGGTCTTCCTTGAGACTGACCCTGTATTGATAAGGGTTGCCAAGGAGGTGCTGTCCGAAGAGGATCGGAGAATTATAGAGAATCCGAAGGTGAGATTGGTAAGGGAGGATGCAAGAGTGTTCCTGAAGACAGATACCGAAAAGAAGTACGACCTTCTACTCCTTAACCTTCCGCCTCCGAGTACAGCGAGTCTCAACAGGTTCTATACGGTTGAGTTTTTTCGGATGGTGAAAGAACGATTGAGTCCTGAAGGCGTGTTCTGTCTGAAACTGGCCACTGCATCGGGATACATCTCAAACACCCTCAGACTGGCCAATGGCTCTGTCTACAGAACCCTGAAGGATGTCTTCCCCTTTGTGGAGACCACTTCTGAGGAGTATGGTTTATTCTTTGCCTCTGAGGCTCCCCTTCTGGTGGAACCAGCACATCTCATTGATAGATTCCTCAGCAGAGGGGTATCCACCCTCTACTTCCGTCCCTATGTTATAGAGGACGCCTTCTCTGTACTGAAGACAGAAATGGTTAAAAACACGCTCTCTGAAGCAGGTTTTGTTAACAGTGACTCCAGACCCGTGGCATACCTCTATAATCTTCTATTCTGGGCAGAAATACAGGGTATGAAGTGGGTCGTGGGTGTGCTTACTTCTGGAAGCTTTACAGTGCTGCTTCTGTTTGTGGTGTTAGTAGTAATTGTGGCTTTTGCCTTCTCCAGAAAAAAGAAAGTGATTAACTATCTCGCCCTCAGCATCGGTTTCAGCACAATGGCACTCACCGTGGTGCTGATACTCAATTATCAATCCTTTTATGGATATATCTATGAGAGGGTGGGACTATTGATAGGAGCGTTCATGCTTGGAGCCTTTTTCGGAGCAATACTGCCTGAAAGAATAGGTCTTCTTAAAAATCCACATCAGAGGCTGCTTTTGTTTGAAGTGGTAATGATGGTATTTGTCTTCACTCTCTTTTTCATTCTCACCTCTGAAGCCGTGTTTTATACTGTCTCATTCCTTGCAGGTCTTTTCGGAGCAGTGGAGTTCTCGCTTGCAGCCGCTGTTGTGGGCAGACAACAGAGCGGAATCCTCTATGCCTTAGACCTATCTGGTGCAATATTGGGAGCCACATCCATTGGATTAGTGATAATCCCCCTTTATGGGGTCCTCGTTGCTCTTGTCTTTATAGGATTAGTGAAGATAACCTCCTTTGTGCTTCTTCTGGGAAGGAATTAAAAAAGGAGGGCTTAGCCCTCCTTTTTCTTCTTAGTACATATCCATTCCTGGGGTAGGCGTCTTCTCCTCTTTCTCAGGCAGCTCTGTGACCATCACAGATGTGGTAAGCATCAGCCCTGCCACTGAAGCAGCGTTCTGGAGTGCTGTCCTTGTAACCTTTGTTGGGTCAATCACTCCAGCCTCGAACATATCAGCATACTCTTCTTTCTGTGCATCAAAACCAAAGTTCTTGTTTTTAGACTCCTTGATTTTCTCAACAATTATTGATGCCTCAAGCCCTGCGTTCGCTATGATCTGCTTTGTAGGTTCCTCAAGGGCTTTCTTAACAATCTCCACCCCAATCTGCTGATCACCTTCCAGTTTGAGTTTGTCAAGTGCAGGAATACACCTCAGAAGTGCCACACCACCACCTGGTACTATTCCCTCTTCAACAGCAGCCCTTGTGGCATGGAGTGCATCCTCCACCCTCGCCTTCTTTTCCTTCATCTCTGTCTCAGTGGCAGCACCAACATTGATTACAGCCACACCACCTGCGAGTTTGGCAAGACGCTCCTGGAGTTTCTCCCTGTCATAGTCAGATGTGGTCTCCTCGATTTGTGTCTTTATCTGTTTGATTCTGCCCTGGATCTTGGCAGGGTCTCCCGCGCCCTCAACAATGGTAGTATTCTCCTTGTCTACGGTTACCTTCTTTGCCCTTCCAAGATCTGTGATCTTCACATTCTCCAGCTTCATTCCAATATCTTCTGAAATCACTGTACCACCTGTGAGAATGGCTATATCCTCAAGCATGGCCTTTCTTCTTTCACCAAAGCCCGGTGCCTTCACAGCACATACCTGGAGTGTACCTCTCAGCTTGTTCACCACAAGCGTTGCCAGTGCTTCACCCTCCACATCCTCTGCTATGATGAGCAGGGGTTTACCCATCTTGGCAATCTGCTCAAGCAGTGGTACAAGATCACGCATGCTGGATATCTTCTTGTCATGACAGAGGATGAAACAGTCCTCAAGGACACACTCCATTCTCTCTGGGTCTGTGATGAAATAGGGTGAGATATAACCCCTGTCAAACTGCATTCCCTCCACAACCTCGAGGGTGGTCTCAAGTCCCTTTGCTTCTTCTACTGTGATTACACCGTCCTTGCCCACCTTGTCCATTGCATCTGCTATCAGCTCGCCGATTGACATGTCATTATTTGCAGAGATCGCTCCAACCTGTGCAATCTCCTTCTTCTCCTGTACAGGTTTGCTCATCTTCTTCAACTCCTCAACAGCCACCTCAACAGCCTTATCGATTCCCCTCTTCAGGTCCATTGGATTGGCACCAGCAGCAACATTCTTCATGCCCTCTTTATAAATAGAATAGGCCAGAAGTGTAGCTGTTGTGGTACCATCACCAGCAGTGTCTGAGGTTTTTGATGCAACCTCTCTTACGAGCTGGGCACCCATGTTCTCAAAAGGCTCTTTTAGTTCAATCTCTTTTGCTACAGTAACACCATCCTTTGTGATGTTAGGGGTGCCAAATTTTCTGTCGATTATTACATTTCTGCCTTTTGGACCAAGGGTTGCCTTTACAGCATCTGTAAGGGTTGTTACTCCTCTCAGAATAGCATTTCTTGCCTCTTCATTGAATATCAACTGCTTTGCAGCCATAACATCCACCTCCTTCTGTATTTAACTTTGCTGAATTTTTCAGGGCTATGCCCTTTTTCAAAGATTACTCTTCCACAATGCCGAGGATGTCTTCCTCTTTGACAATCAGATACTCAGTACCATTCATCTTTATCTTGGAGCCAGCATACCTGTCAAACATCACCTCGTCACCAACCTTCACTTCTTTCACCTCAGAGCCTATCGCCTCCACCTTTCCTCTCTGAGGTTTCTCCTTTGCCGTATCCGGCACATAAATACCACCAGGAGTCCTCTCCATCTCCTCGGTGTAAGATATGAAAACCCTGTCCTTCAGTGGTTTAAACTTCATAGCTCACACTCCTTTCTTTTTAGAATTTTTCAGGCTGCAAGCAGCCTTTTATATTTATCATCTCCTTTTATAGCCTCTCACAGAACTTATGGAAGAGTCTTAAGAAGAGAGCAGAATTGTTAGCACTCACTCCTGACGAGTGCTAATATAATAGTTTTTTGCATTTTATGGCAAGAGTAATTTTGGAAGGAAAATAAAACATATTTATATTTATTGATAGATATTACTATTTATTGCCACTTTCCTGAATTTTTCTAATTTTTTTAAATTGCTAAGTGCTGTATTTCTCTTTTGTTTCCTTTAGAAATCTTTCAATCTCTTCATTGAAAAAATCACCTTTTTGTCTTACTTCCTCTGGTATTCTCATATTGTAGAGCTTCAGCCCTTCTGAGAGTTGGGATGAGAAGTCTTCACGGAAAGTACCCCTCAGAATTGATTCTTTTGCCTTCTCTGAGTGATAAAGCATTATATCTGAGAGTATAGTTCTCACAAGCCTGCGGGCCCTTTCTATAGATTCATCTTCAATCTCTTCAGTTGGTCTGGATATCTCTGGAGTTGTTGGTGCCTCAGGGGGTTTCTCCATAACAGGAGGCCCAGGTTTTTCTTCTTTTTCAGGTTCTTTGGTTCCTAAGAGTTTTTCTCTTATTGCAGTTTCTATTTCCGGTCCTTCTATGTAATCATCTGCACCATAAAGAGAAGAGGGCTCTCTCTTGTAACGGGTCTTTTCATAAACAGAGGTTATAAGTATTATTTTTATGTCTGATGTCTCTTTTCTGCTTTTTAGTCTTTTACATACTTCAAATCCATATATCTTGGGTAGGGCTACATCTATAAAGGCCATAAAGGGGTGTTCTCTCATTGCAAGGACCATCGCTTCTATCCCATCCTTGGCAGTTAGGACTTTAAAGCCCAGCTCTTCGATTACCCTTTTTCCCTTCTCAATTACTGTATTATCCGCATGTGCTATCAGTACAAGTTCCTTATTTAATTCCTTTACCTTTTTGACAGGTTTTCTTATGAGCAGTACTGTATTACACTTAGGACATCTAAATCTACTGCCATCGGGTGAGATTTTCTCATCAGGAATCTTGAGCTTTGCCTTACACTTAGGACATACTACTACCACTGATTTACCTCCATCCTCTTCTTTTGGGCAACCATAGTTTAATCGTCAACAGTCCAAAGATAAAACCACCGATATGTGCAAACCATGCCACACCACTCTGAGTCATAAAGCCCTTACTCATTACACCATTTATAATCTGTATTAACCCCCAAAACCCAATTACTATTAATGCCGGTATTCTTACTATCTGAATAAAGAATCCAAAGAATATTAAAGTATGCACTTTTGCGGTTGGATAAAGCAAGAGGTATGCTCCCAGAATTCCTGCTACAGCTCCACTTGCTCCTATCATGGGTATCTCTGAAGAGGGAGAGGAGAGGGCATGGGAATATGCCGCAATAACTCCACTCAGAAGATAGAAGATCAGAAATCTGAGGTGGCCCAGTCTATCTTCTATATTGTTACCAAATATCCATAGATAGAGCATGTTCCCAGCTATGTGGAATATACCACCATGCATAAACATAGAACTGAAGACTGTTAATGGTGCTGGTATGGGTTGCTCAGTCCTGAGAGTGATAAGACTCTTGGGAATAGCACCGTAACTATAAAGTATCTTCTGGAAACCTGAAGGATGTACAAGGGTAATAAAAAAGATTGCTATGTTTAACCCTATTAGGATAATTGTGAGAAAGGGGAATCTTGTTGTGGGGTTTTCGTCTTTAAAGGGAATCACTACTTATTACCTCTATTCCTCTGTCCTGAAGGAGGGCAGTGGTGACTCCTTTGCCTCGCACCTCTCTACCCCCTCGTATAATAGAGTTCACACCACAGGATGGACTTCTTTCTTTCATTATAGCCCTTTTTATACCCATCATCTCTACAATCTTCAGTGTCTCAGTAGCTCCACGAACAAATTTATCTGTAATGTCTTCTCCTTTTTCGTTCAAAATTCTGCTTAGCCCCTTAAGAACCTCTTCCCCAGAGCCTGAGTCTATTTCCGCCTTGTCTCTTGGGGTTGGCAATCCTCCCAGTTGTTCAGGACAGACAGGCAATGCCTTTCCCTCCCTCAGAAGCTCTATAACCCTTTCATGTGGGCTTGCCTGAGCATCATATCTTGTTTTGAGTCCTGCCAAGCAGGCACTTACAAGCACAATCTCACACATTCCCTATGAAGACATTATAAAATCTCTCTCTGGATAAGTCAATTTGTCAAATGATTTGCCAGTTTTATAAGAGCATTTACAATGGCTGCAGCCACAGAACTGCCTCCTTTATTTCCCAGACATGTGATAAAGGGATAAGGCTTTCTACTCAGAGCCTCTTTAGATTCCACAGCCTTTACAAAACCCACAGGCACTCCAACAACCAATTCAGGACATAAAAGCCTTTTTTCAATCAATTCCATTGTTATGAGCAGGGCTGTAGGTGCATTGCCCACTACTACTATCCCTATGTCGTGGTCTTTCGATACCACTCTCTCCATAGCCACTTCCGCTTTTGTCATATTAAGAGAGCTTGCAATAACTTCAACCTGAGGCTCATTTATATTGCATATAATTCTACAACCAAATTTCTCAAGGAGCTTTCTGTTGATGCCTGCCTCAACCATCTTCACATCTACAAGGATGTCCCTGCCTGTCCTTATAGCCTCTGTGCCTTTTCTGATAGCCAGGGGATGAAATCTGAGAAGTGTTTCATACTCAAAGTCTCCTGTAGCATGAATTACCCTCTTCACCACAGGCAGGAATTCCTCAGGATGTATTCTCCGGAGAGACCTTTCAATAATCATAAAACTTTCTTCTTCAATCCTTTCGCCTTTCTGGGTCATATATTCCCCTCCTCAAGAATTATTTAGATTCAGACTGTACTTCTTTGAGTAACCCCTTGGTGTTACCATCCATTCATTCCAGAGGAAAGTGGTAGAGTTGCCCACTATAACTGTACTTTGCATATCTATTTCCTCTGTGTTGAGGGTAGAAAGGGTACAGACCCATATCTTTTCATTCTTTCTTGTGGCAGCTTTGACAACCCCTACCGGTGTATCCGGAGATCTGTACTCAGAAATTATCTTAATAGCTCTTCTTAAATAACCTTCTCTTCCACGACTTTGAGGATTGTAGAGGACTATCACAAAGTCTGCCTGACTGGCAGCCCTCAACCTCTGTTCAATCATCCTCCATGGAGTTAGTCTGTCAGAGAGACTGACTGTAACAAAGTCGTGCATTAGGGGTGCTCCAAGTTTTGAAGCACAGGCAGAAAGGGCAGGAATCCCAGGAATTACCTCTATCTCTATGTTAGGAGGCTCTGCCTTTGTACTTATCATTTCAAAGACAAGCCCTGCAAGAGCATATATTCCAGGGTCTCCTCCTGAGACAAGGGCAACTCTTCTGCCACTTTCAGCAGCCTTGAGGGCTATATCGCACCTTTGTATCTCCTGAGTCATAGGGGTTGTCACTACCTCCTTGCTAGCAGCCAAGTCCCTTATTAGTTCAACATAGGTGGTATAACCTACAATCAGATCAGCCTGCTCTATGGACCTATAGGCCAGAGGGCTCATGTGCTCTTTGCCCCCAGGGCCTATTCCTACAATAAATAATTTGCCTTTCTGTTGCCCAAGATTTCTGTATGAATGGCTGAAGTTCCTGTTATAGAGTCTTGATTCTGGAGTTGCTTTACCTTCAGAGGCTCTGAGAGCTTCTCCTACAAGGATCAGGGCAGTCCTTTGGATATTCTCTGCCTTAACCTTCTCTGCTATATTTTCCAGAGTGCCCCTTATAAGCATTTCCTGAGGCCAAGACACCTTGTAGGCAACCACAACAGGAGTATCAGGAGGATAGCCTCCTTCAGTTAGTTCTTTCACTACTCTGTCAATCATACCTATACTCAGGAAGATGACCATTGTAGCCCTATGTGTAGCAAGTGCCTTCAGTCTCTCACTTTTGGGCACAGGGGTTCTGCCCTCAAGACGACTGAAAATTATGGTTTGGCTCACCTCAGGTATAGTGAGTTCCTGCCCAAGCTTTGCCGAAGTGGCAGAGGCTGAAGAGACACCAGGTACAATTTCATAGTATATTCCCATCTTTGTTAGTCTACTGATCTGTTCTGATACACTGCTGTAAAAGGATGTATCTCCACTATGGAGCCTTACCACCTTTTTGTCTTCTTTCAGAGATGAAACAATCACTTTTGTAATCTCATCCAGGCTCATGCCTGAAGAATCATATAGTTCGGCTTTAAGACCCTTAAGTATTTTAAGATTAATGAGGCTTCCTGTGTATATCACTACATCTGCCTCATCAAGGAGTCTGCGGGCTTTAATCGTCAGAAGCTCAGGGTCTCCAGGGCCAGCACTAACAAAATATATCTTTTTCATTCTGTAACTCCTTTCTTTTTATGCTCAACAACGATAATCCATATGCCACTCTGGCGTGCAGCCTCAAGTTTCTCCAAAAAGCCTCCCTCTCTGCCGGAGCTTTTGCTTACTAAGGAGTCAATACTGTATTGGTGTATAATGGCAAGGTTCATCTGTACTGAGAATGGACCATGCATAGCTATTATATTCTGTGGCTTGATGCCTGCTCTGAGGCATGCCCTGATGGAGTCTTCGGAGGGAAGTACCCTCACAAAGACTTCCCTCTGTTTCAGTTTACTCATGAACTTCAGGTACTTACTTCCTGTTGTAAAGAGAGGTCTCATCAGACCAAGCTCCAGTATCTTTGTGGCTGCTTCATCGAGACTTTCCACAGAAACTCTTCTTTCATACTCAGCAGACAGATCAATCTTTCTGTTGTGTCGTAGGTATTCTACTGATTCAGCTTTCGCAATCTTCTCTGCCACTGAGGTGATCTGTTCAGCATATGGATGGGTACAGTCGAGTATCTTCTTTATTCTCATTTCCTGTATAAATCGTCTGAGAGACTCCTCTGTAAATTTTATCTTGATAACCTTTTTACCAAACTTCTGCATAGAGATTTGATATCCATACTCTGTAGCAACAGTGATTACAAATTCTTCACCATTCTCAAGAAGTTCATCTGCCATCTTCAGAGCCTCTGTGGTTCCACCAAGTATCAGGACCATTAACGCAAACCCTCCCTGGCTATGGCTACTGTTACTCCCCCAATGACCTTTCTTTTAAGAACAAGCTCGGTGTTTTTGCCTGAAAGCAGAGCACAGGGCTCTGCAATTCCATACACACCTGTAAGTCTTTTTACCCTTTCTGATCTATGTAGTGAAGGATTCTTTTTATAAAAATCCTGTATTAACCACTTTGGTATAAATCGTATATAAGTACCAAGCTCCTTTGCTGTTTCCTTTAAGGTCTGCTCATTCTGTTTCAGCCATCCACTGGCAAGACATCGGAGATCTTCAGGGGAGATACCAATAAGGTTACAACCTTCAATAATAGCCCTAATTAGAGTATCCTTTGTTGCCTCTTTTTTATATCCAATACCACAGATATACACTCTGTTTGCTTCAGAGGCGGTTGTGACTACAGGATCAGCTCCTGTGATAGAACTTACCTGATAGCAGAGCTCATTTGCCCCGCCTTCATGGCCTGAAAGAAGGCTTATACAGAATCTACCCATCTCATCATGGACCACAACAGCAGGATCATTGTGTTTGTCTCTAAGAAGAGGTGCGATAACTCTTGTCACAATACCTGTAGACATTACAAAAATCAGTCCTTTATACTTAAAGAAGACTTCTCTAAGCTTGATAGACAGAGACGAAAAGGTCATGGTTCTTACTCTGGTCTCCCAACAGCAATTTACCCTATGAAAGATGTACAGATCTGCATTCAATTCTTCTGCGATTTTTAAGCCTATTTTGTATCCCAGTTCGGTTATGCTGAACAGTGCAATGCTGGTATTCATATTCAATCTATGTTCATCACTCCTTTTCAGAGTCCTTCAGGTCTATCCTGAACATATCACTGAGGATGTAGTTTGCACAGAAACTGCCACACATTGTACAGGTAGGACCATTGTTGCTTTTACGTTTTGTCTTTATCTCTTTTGCCCTTTCTGGGTCTATGGCAAGGGCAAACTGGCGTGTCCAGTCCATGTCTCTACGGGCCTTTGACATCTCCTTGTCTCTGTCCTTATGGCCATATTTGATCATATCCCCCACATGAGTAGCTATACGGGCTGCTATCACCCCTTCACGAACATCCTCAGGGAAAGGAAGTCCCAGATGCTCTGAAGGGGTTACATAGCAAATAAAGTCAGCCCCATAGGCAGATGACAGTGCTGCCCCTATTGCTGCGGTGATATGGTCATAACCAGGGGCAATGTCTGTTGTGATAGGACCAAGCATATAAAATGGTGCCTCCCCTGACATCTTCTTCTCCAAAATGATGTTAGCTTCTATCTCATTTATTGGAATATGACCAGGTCCTTCAACCATTGTCTGGCATCCCATCTGTCTACCCAGTTCTGCAAGCTCACAGTTAATAAGAAGTTCCTGTATTTGAACCCTATCTGTGGAATCATGGATTGCGCCTGCTCTGAAACCATTGCCAAGACTGAGAACCACATCATATTTTTTCAGAATCTCTACTACCCTGTCAAAGTGTTCATAAAGAGGATTCTCCTTATTGTTGTGTTCCATCCATGCTACCATATAAGAACCCCCTTTGGAGACAAGCCCGCCGAACCGGTACTGCTGCTGTCTAAGCATTTCAACAGTCTGCCTATTGATGCCACAGTGGATTGCCATAAAGGCTACCCCTTCCTCACACTGCCTCTCAGTAACCTCCCATAGAAGTTCCATAGGCATGTTAACTGCGGCACCATATTTCTCAATGGCTATTGCAAAGGCTTCATAAAGTGGTACTGTACCTACAGGCAGACTTACTGCTTCCATTACAGCCTTTCTTATAGCAACAATATCTCCTCCAACGCTGAGATCCATCAATGTATCAGCACCATATCTTTCTGCTATACGTGCCTTCTCTACCTCCATATCCAGATCCGCTATCTCTGTTGAGGTGCCTATTGAGGCATTTACCTTGGTCCGCAATCCCTTACCTATGCCTACAACACGGGTTTTTCTATTCTTGTTGGCAGGGATTACGATCTGGCCTTTTGCAACCCGCTCCAGTACTACTTCTGCATCCAGAGCTTCTGCCTTTGCTACTTCTTTAATCTCTTCGGTCAATTCACCCTTTCTGGCTCTTTCAATCTGTGTCATATTGACCTCCCTGTCCATGTATGATAATTATTATCTCTCTTCGCTGTGGTATGATCTTCTCAATATCCTCTTCTGAGAAAACCTCAAATATCTTTTCCTCTGGAAGTGTAAGCTCCTGGCATACATAGATTCTTCTTGGTTTTTTAAAAAGGCCGTGCTCTTTCAGTTTCTGAAGTACAATCTTTGAATTATGTTCTCTGTCACACAGAATTGCCACCTTATGGTGATTCAAGATTTTCTCGAGCCCTCTAATAGTTCTGCCATGGTATGAGAAGACCCTTACATTAAGCCATGATTCCTTAAGCCTTGCAAAGGCAACTTGAAGGCTGGATACTCCTGGGACAATCTCTTTTACAGCCTCTTTACCAAAACGATCAATTATTCGCTGAGCGAGACTGTACAGACCGGCATCACCTGTAACAAGTACTCCTACCTGTTTATGGTGGTTTTTATCAATAAATTGCAATATTCTTTCGATGTCTGTTTCCTCAAAGACCTCTTGATTAGACAGGGGTTTTATTACCTCAAGTTGCATTTTGCTTCCTACAATGACATCGCAATTCTGGACCTTCTGTTTTGCTACATCTGTAATGTATTCACCTGCCCCTGGACCAAAACTTATAACCACTATCCATCCCATATGTTCCCTCCAATCAGATTCTTTTTCATATCGAAGAGATAGACCTTAACATCTTTTAGATCAAAATCATCTGCTATCTTTCTTGCAATCTCTGATGCAAGTCTTTCCAAACGCTCTTTTAACTCGTTGTTTTCAGCATAGATAAACTCTATTATCTCCTCTACGGTGTTAAAATTTCTCTGAAGCCCAAGATATCTGGCTACAAACCCGGCTGCCTGGGGAGAATTTTGGGAATGGGTATTATAGTAACCCATCAGTATCTTTGCCAGTTTCCCGGGATGTCCTCCAATGACAATTCTTTTGATATTTTTATCTTTCACATATCTCAGAGCTTCACCAATAAAATTACTCATCTGGACAACTCTAATATTGCCAAAGATCCTTTTAAGAGATTCTTCTCCTATCTTACCAGGAGCAAGATATACTATTTCTGAGGTCTCTGCAACTGCTACATCTATCTCACATTTTACTGTTGCCTTTATTGCTTCTTGGCTCATAGGTTCCACAAGCCCTCTGGTGCCAATAATAGAGATGCCTCCAATAATACCGAGTCTTGGATTAAAAGTTTTTTTGGCAAGTGCTTCTCCTTCTGGAACTTCAATGGTTACTTCAACCGGTGTCTGTCCAAGAACATCTCTTATAGCCTCCTTTATCATCCGTCTTGGAATAGGATTTATAGCTGGTTTACCAACAGGCACCTGTAATCCAGGTCTTGTAACTACTCCTACGCCTCTGCCTCCTTTTATTGCTATCTGTTCAGGGCTTTCTGAGGCTGAGATTTTGAGTCTTACAATTATCTCTGCACCATCTGTTATATCAGGGTCATCCCCTGCATCCTTTATCACAGAACATATGGCATAAGAGTGACCTATATCTAATACCCTTGCATTGACGGTCTTTCTGATACCAATGGGCAAGGTGATTTCTACAGAGACGAAGTCTCCTCTTTTTATCTTCTGGTTCTTCAGGTTTTTATATGTCAGGAGCAGGGCTGCCGCCTTTGTGGCAGCAGCAGCACATGTTCCGGTGGTTAGACCTTTTCTCAGACTTCTGGATTTCATCTCTTTATAATTGCTACAGACAGATAAGCCTCCTCTGGAGGAGGTTCATGTGTAAGCATATTATATATTCTTTCACCATCAAGACCTATCCTTTTTGCAAGATAGGCTGCCTGAGGATTTATATCACTTATTGCCTTCAAGAGCACAGGGAGCTTTTTGTTAACCTTCATAAATACCGTGGTAGAATGTCGATATATCAATTCCTTAGCTCTCTCGATCTCTTTTGGTGTCTCATATACTCCAAAATCTTCTCCTTTAACACACAGAGGCAGTGCAAGTATGGAAGATGCGGCATTGATGGAACTTATACCTGGTATATGTTTCACTTTGATTCCACGGGACAGAAGTCTCTTGGTCAGGTAGTTGGATGTACTGTAGATGGTGGGATCTCCCATGGTTACATAAGAGACCTTTTTGCCCTCTTTAAGAATCTGCTCAATCCTTTCTGCTAATTGAGCATATCTTTTTTGTAGTTCCTTTCTATTATTATTCATCGGAAAGTAATACATCATTATCTTATTTTCATCTATGTAATTAAGAACTATCTCTTTTGCTACAGACCGTCCTGTCTCGTCAGACTGTGGTACTACCACAACATCTGACTCTTCAAGCCTCTTCTTTGCTTTTAGTGTTATGAGTTCAGGGTCTCCCGGGCCAAGACCAATAGAATAAACGGTCACCTTTGTATCTCCTGAAATATTCTGTTCAATTTCACTGTTGCATCAAAGGCATTAAGTCCTGGTCTTGCAAATTCATATTCATTTACTTTAATTACTCTACTTTTTAAGGATCTGAAGAAATTTCTATTTTTTGGAGGTTCTGGATTCTTATTCATTGGACCTGTCTGGTAAATATATACATCAGGTGCCAGTTTGATTACCTTTTCAGGAGATATAAGCACATGTTTTTTATGGACAGTGATTAAATTTACTCCTCCAGCATGTTCAATGATTGATGTAATGATGCTATATTTCCCTGCCACTTTAAGAGGCCTTGCACTGATTTCGTATATCACTGTTGGTTTAATCTTCAGTGGTTTTAGTTCTGAGAGCCTCTCTTTAAGTCTGCGTATGAGGTAAGAGGCCTCCTTTTCTCTATTCAACATTTCTCCAAGTTTTTTAATCTTAAAGAGTATTTCATTGAGATTCCTGGGATCAAAGTAGAATACCTCTGATTTCAGACTTCTCGAAAGCCTATCAGGAAAAGCCTTCTTTGAGCCAGCTATTATAAGATCTGGCCTCAACGCCTTGAGCAGTTCAATGTTTGGTCTAAGATGTGAACCTACAGAGGTAACATTATTGAAAGTTCTGTCAGTACGAGTAATACCTACTATCTTATCTGCTGCTCCGAGTTCCTCCAGTACAGGGCTTGCTGCTGCATAAAGAACTACAATTCTCTCAAAGGCATAACAGATATCAACAATTATAAATGATAAAACAAAGATAAGGATTTTAGAGATCATAATGGTTTTGGTTCTATGTTTTTTTATTTCTGAACCCATATTTGTCTCCTTCTATATATACAAATACTCCCTTTTTATGTCTTATGAAATTCACCTTTACTCCAAAGACTCTGGTGAGTTTCTCTTCATCAAGCTCTCTTTTCTGAAGATCATGTGCGAGAGTACCTTTTACAAAGAACAGAAATCGATCAAATTCTCTTATAGCCAAAGATATATCATGGATAACAATAAGGATTATTCTGTCTTTACAGAGCCTCTTTAGAAAATTCAGGATTTCATGTTGGTGTTTGAGGTCTATTCCGCTTAGGGGTTCATCAAGTAGGATTATTGGAGAATTTCTATTTATAACCCTTGCAAGAAGAGCTCTCTGTTTTTCTCCCCCGGAGAGTTCGTTAAACTGTCTGTGTCTGAGATGAAAGATATCAAACTCTTTAAGAATCCTCTCTGTTGCTCTGATGTCTTCATCTTTATAATTTCTGCCGTTGGTATAAGGATATCTTCCTGTAAGCACTACATAATGGACATCAAAAGGCATATTCAGGCTGGTCTGCTGGGGAAGAAAGCTTATTATTCTGTGTCTATACAGTGGTGAAATGCTCTGAAAAGATTGACCTTCAAGTAAGTATTTACCTTTAAACTTTTTCAGCCCTGCGAGTACTGATAAAAAAGTGGACTTGCCGCTTCCATTATTACCAAGGACAGCCACAAAGTCTCCTTTTCTCATTAACAGACCTTCCACAGAGAGTCTGAATCCTCCTTGTTTGGCAGAGATTCCTTTAAGTTCAATCAACGTAGTAAAGCTCCTTTCGTCTCTTTATTAACAAGTAAAGAAAAAACATTCCTCCTACTGCAGAGGTTATAATTCCTACAGGAAGCTCCTGTCCCTCCGCAAGAATTGTCCTAGCAATAAGGTCATTCAGGATCATGAAGAAGGCGCCTCCCAGAAGGCTAAGAGGTATTAATTCTGATGCCTTAAAGAATCTTAAAAGCCTGATTATGTGAGGGATTATAAGTCCTACAAAGCCTATAATGCCCGCATATCCCACGCTGAATGCAGTAAGTAATGCAGCAATAAAGAATGCCTTTCTCCGCAGTCTTGCAACAGCCACTCCACTGGATATCGCAGTTGTGTCATCAAAACAAATAATGTCCAAACTAAGAGAATCTCTTCTTATTAATAGGTAAGATAGCAGTAATATGATTCCAAGAACAGCTGCTTTACTGATAGACGCTGATTGAAATCCTCCCATTAACCAGAAGATTATTGAACTTACTGCATCGTTACTTAGGAATTTCATAAAACTGATTATTGCAGAAGAGAAGGTGCTGATAACGATACCAGCAAGTAGCATGGTTATTGGCTGGACCTTTCCTCTAACAGAGGCAATTTTGTAAACAGTGATCAGTCCTATAATTCCTCCTGTCAAAGCAAACAGAGGGACCAGCATACCAAGTCCAAGCACAATAGCAACTACAGCTCCCATTGCAGAAGATGCAGATACTCCTGTGGTGAAGGAGTCAGCCAGTGGGTTTTTCATTACATACTGAAATAGCACACCACTGAATCCAAGAGCAGCTCCAACAAGTCCTGCCAGAAGCACTCTGGGTACTCTTACATAAAGGAGGATATCTCTTTCTATGGTGGACATATCAAAGAAATTGATTCTCACAGCTCCTTTTATGATTGCAACAGTAGAGACAACTATCAGTAGTGCTGAGAGCACAGTGATTGCTATTTCTGAAGTATAAAGTTCCAATGTTCGTCTCTTGATCTTTCGTTTCTGATTCATGCTTCAACCTTTTTTACTGCAAGATAGGCGCTAAAGAAGAACAATCCCGCAAAGATGATCATCAGAGATAAATACAATGGATTTACAGTTCCTCCGGTCAGTGATGCCCTGATCACCTTTGTGCTATATGTAAGTGGGAGCAAATAGACTATAGATTTAAATAAATAGGGTAGTTTATCTACAGAGAAAAAAGTGCCACATAGAAAAACCATGGGTGTTATTACAAAGGTATTTACTGTTGCCTGAGAGCCGTGGTCTCTAACCACCATTGCCATGGTAGTGCCAAGAGAGGCGAAAAGAAAGGTATGGATTAGGATCGCTATAAAAAACAGAGGCGACAGTATAAGTTGAACCTTAAACAGAGTTGCATATATGAAGATAAGTAGTGTGCTTAATAGCCCCTTAAACATACCATATAGTATTTCTCCAAGAACAATCTCTATATGTGTTACAGGAGCAATAAGATACTCATCAAAGAGATGAAAGTAGAACCTTGTTATATTTATCTCCTGGGCAATCCCGTAACTCTGATTTAGACTGCTCATGGTTATAAGACCAGGGATAAGGAATGTAATATAGGGTAGTCCTTCAGCCATCACCCTGTCACCAAAGCCCCACCCAAAGGCTATGAGAAAAAGAAGTGGAGACAGAGATGTTGCAAGCAACTGTTTTCCTGCTCTCTTTCTGTAGACATTTAACTCTCTGTAGAGTACGCCCTTTATGCCATTAAACATTTATCCTCCTACCAGTGAGTTTTAAAAACACATCCTCTAAGGTAATTTCTCTTATTCTGCATGAGAGTGTACATTTTCTCAGTTCTTCCAGTGCCTCATCCCTTGTGCTAAAAAAACGTTCTTCTATGTGGTCATCATAGAATATCTCAAGGACATATCTGCCAACCCCTTTTTTTAACTGTTCAGGAGAACCTGAAGATATGATTCTTCCTTTATTTATGATCATTACTCGCTGACAGAGTCGTTCTGCTTCTTCTATGTAGTGAGTAGTAAGTAGAATTGCCATACTCTTTATCTGATTAATCTTTACAATAAGGTCCCACAAAGAGCGCCTTATTTGTGGATCAAGCCCTACTGTGGGCTCATCAAGATAAAGGATCTTTGGCTCATGAAGTAAAGCCCTTACTATAATAAGCCGCCTTTTCATGCCTCCTGAAAATGTTTTTACCTCTTTATCTTCATATTCAGTGAGCCCTGCAAACTCAAGTGCTTCTTTAATCTTGGAATCTCGCTCAATCTTCGGGATTCCATGAAGAATACAGTGAAGATATAGATTCTCATAGGCAGTAAGGTCTCGGTCAAGATTACTGTACTGGTGTACAACACCTATAAAACGCTTTGACTCCCTTGCGTGTCTGAAAAAGTCTCTTCCGTAATAAATAACTTCTCCTTCAGTAGGTTTAAGCAGCCCAGTGAGCATCTTTATTGTAGTGGTCTTGCCTGCACCATTAGGCCCCAATAACCCTACAAATTCTCCTTCTGAGATAGTAAAGTCTACCCCTGCTACAGCTGTTTTCTTACTAAAATTCTTAACCAGTCCTTTAACCTGTAGAATTTCTCTCATCGGTATCTATCCTCTATGCCACGATAATTGCCAGAATGAATATCATGCATCCAGTGGTTATTAATATATAATCCAGCCTTTTGTATCGAAGTATCAGTGCCCCAGTGAGTGTTACCAGAGTTAGAAGTATTGCCACTATATCTGTAATAAATATCCATATATCTGAGGTCTTAAAAGCCCTGTGAAGTCTATTCAACCACGCCCATGGCTGAAGAGACATTCTCTCTATTTTTTCCATTCTTCCAACTAATGGATCTATTACATAAGTAGTTTTTCCATGGGAACCATAGAGAAACTCAATTACCCTACCATCTCTAATCTTGATAACCTTTGGATCATCCTCCCTACGGATCTGGGATTTGTAGAAATCAATAAACTCTCGCAGGGGTTTAATATCATTTGTAGACACCTTATATTCATCCCTCTTTTTCTGCGCAAAATAATTAAAACTCTTTCTATGATTCAACAATATCCCTGTGAAACAATAAAAGACCACAAAACCCACAAGTAGCAATCCTATCCATCTGTGAATATTCTTGAACAGTTTTTTCATCTCAGAAGATATTATCCAAATTTTTTATTTGGGTGAGCAGGACAAAAACTCTGTCCTGCTTAGAGTTTTCTATATTTCAAATCTGTTAAGGATTCTTACTATACTTTTAATAAATACCCTGTTTATTTCTGGATAAAATCCGAGTCCTTTGTAATATTCCTTTCCTCTGTATCTGACCATAGAGATGTCTACCTCAAAACCCGCTTTCTGCATCTCGAGAGCCCATGAGAGTTCACCCTCCTCGTTTGGTTCCTGTCTCATTATATCGTTCATGATGTGGTCACCTGCTACAAACATAAAAGGAATAAATTTTATTTTCCTGCCATTGCACTGTTTTGCTCTCTTCAAGGCTTCTGTTCTTGTCTGGATCCCTTCTACAGAGCCTATCCAAACATTTTCATAGTAAACATTTACTACTCTCTCAAGTCCCAGATATGTAATGTTTGCACCATTCATTGTCTCACCTGTACCATGAGCAACAAGGATATTACATCCTTCTGATGGTAGTATTAGTTCGTTTTTCAGGGCAACTACTGTATGCTCAAGGTCTTCCCAGTGTGTAAGAAGTGGAGTGCCTACTTTGATTCTCAGGCCAAAATCCTTGAAGCTCTTTTCAAGACCTTCCACCATTTTAAGTACATTTTCATACTCTATGCCTGGAAAGATATGAAGTGGCTGAACCACAATCTTCCGGTATCCTTCATCCTCAAGTTCAGCGACAATCTGTGCAAGGCTCTTAAACTGTTTGTTTATACCTGCTTTTTTGAACTGTTCATTTGCCCTTTCTCTTACTATTTCAGAGGTGAATGCCCATTCAATTCTCAGATTTTTATATTTATCTGGCAGTTCCTCTCTTAGTTGATCCTCGAAAAAGTCAAAGGTAATCATTGCCTTTGTTGTGGTACCAAAGGCTGCGATTACTATAGCCGGATCTTTCTTTAAGGTTCTTGTTTTGAGCATCGCCTCCAGGTTATATGTTGCGGCAAAAATTAAAATCCCTATAATAGTTATTAAATACAGAGGTCTCTGTCCTTTCTTCATTTAATTCACCTCCTTGGTTTTCTTACATTAAACCTTATATTTATATCTTAGGGAAAGGCTTATTTGGTGTATAGAAGGGCAAAATGTGGAAAAGAATTTCATGATTAATCACCTCCCTCGAGGTTATCCAGACGGATGGGTCTTCCGGCTCAGGGCACCTCAGAAGTCAGCTCTCAGAGATCAGAAGTGGGATTTAAAGGTTGGTTTACATTCCCGACTTCTGTCTTCTGATTCCCGACTTCNGTCTTCCTACTCACCCGCCTTCCCAGGAATACGGTTCAGAATAACTAAACCGTTTTTCCCAGTGGCTTAACGGGTTTTCGTTCCCCTCACGGCTGCGGGGCAGCGGGGGATTCACCACTCAGGGTTACACCCCTCTTCCACGCATCCGCCTGTGCCTGCCTCAAGGAAAATCCTCTGGCAGACA